>SXNL01000055.1 GCA_005777185.1 Myxococcales bacterium | reverse complement strand
TTCCCCGCGCCCCCCGCACGCGGCCCGTCCTCCCGTCCTAGCAGGCGGGCGGCGAATGGCGCCCTCGCGCGTATCGGGCCGCGCGCTCGCGTACATGGCGCTCGCCGCCACGCTCTTCGCGACGATGAACTTCCTCGCGCGGCTCGCGAGCACGAGCGCCTCGTGGCAGAGCGTGGGGGCCCTGCGGGCGCTCGTGGGGGCGCTGGTCGCCATCGCGGTGGCGCGTGTCCGCGGTGTGCGGCTCGAGGTGGTCGATCGCCGCGCCATGCTCTGGCGCAGCCTCGTCGGGACGGGCGCGATGATCGCGACGTTCTACGCCCTCTCGTCGCGGTCGATGTCGCTCGGGGACACGGCGACGCTCCTGTACCTCGCGCCCGTCTTCCTGGCGGTGCTCGCGCCGATCTTCCTCCGCGAGCGCACGGGAGCGGGCGTCGCGGTGGCGATCCTGCTGTCACTCGGCGGCGTCCTCCTCGTCGTGAAGCCAGCGTTCCTGTTCGGATCGCGGGCATCCGGTCCCGAGCTGGTCGCGGTCGGCACCGGCGGGCCTTCGGCGCGCGCGACGGCGCTCGCGGCGCTTGCCGCGGCGTTCCTCTCGTCGATCGCGATGATCCTCCTCAGGCGGATCAGCCGGCGGGAGAGCGCCGAGGCGATCGCGCTGCACTTCTCGGCGTTCGCCGCCGTCACGCTCGGGGCGCTCTCCGCCTTCGACCTGCGGCTGCCGACGTTGCGGGACGCGGGGCTCGTCCTCGCCGCCGGTGCTTGCGCGGGCGTCGCGCAGATCGCGATGACGCGTGCGTACGCCCTCGAGGGGGCCGCCCGCGTCGGCGCGATCGGGTACCTGTCGGTGGTCGTGAGCGCGCTGCTCGGAGCGGCGAGGCTGCACGATCGCCCCGACGCGCTCGCGATCGGGGGGATGGCGCTGGTGATCGTGGGGGGCATGGTGGCGCTGTTCGCGCGCGCTGGCAAGGACCCTCCGGAAGCGCCTCGAAGCGCACAACTTCGCGCCGCGCGCCGGCCGTTGTAGACTCGCCCCCCGCATGCCGAGGCGCCGCCCCCTGGTCCTCCTCGCCGCCCTCGTGGCGACGATCGCGCTCGCCGTCGAGGCGCGCGCCGGCCAGAGCGATCAGCGCTTCGCCGAGGGCATGAAGTCCGTCGAGTCCGGCAAGTTCGAGGAGGCGCGGCAGTCCTTCCTGCAGGCGTACGCGCTCAGGCCGACCATGCCCATCCTGTGGAACCTGGCGATCGCCGAGTACAAGGTCGGCCGCCACGTGGACGCGATCCGCCACATGAAGGCCTACCTCAAGGGCTCCCCGACGGATCCGAAGTACGTGCAGCTTGCACCCACCGTGATGGAGAAGCTCGTCGCGAACACCTGCCACATCGAGGTCGAGGCCCAGGAGGGTGCCGACGTCCTCCTGAACGCCGACCCCTGGCCGAAGCGCGCGCCACTCGACGACACCATCGACGTCGCCCCCGGCAACTACGCGATGGAGGCGCGGAAGGACGACAGGAGCGTGAAGGCGAACACGTCGTGCAAGGCCGGCGAGACGGTGAAGGTGAAGCTCGTCTGGCAGGAGAAGGCCGCGCCCGCCCTCGCCGGAGCGCCCCCGCCTGCGAGCAGCGCGCAGCCCGGGCAGCAGAAGGACCCGAGCTACGCGCCGCCGGACGGAGCGCCGTCGCGGAGGTGGTCGACGACGCACATCGTGGTGACCGGCGGCCTCGCGGCGGTCGGCGTGGCGGGCGGCGTGATCGGCATCGTGGGGCTCTCGGGCGCGAAGAGCGACGAGACGACGTCGAGGGACCTCGTGGCGCAGCAGCCCGGCCAGACGTGCGTGGGCAGCACGAGCGCGGACTGCGCGCGGATCGCGGACCTGAGGAAGAGCCACGACGCGAAGCAGACGCTCGGAGTGGTGGCGCTCGTGGGCGGCGGGGTGTTCCTCGGCGGGGCGGTGGCGAGCGTGCTGTTCTGGCCGAAGGCGGACGCGGCGAGGTCTGGTAGAGTGAGGCCCGTCGTGGGGCTCGGCTACCTCGGGCTCGACGGCTCTTTCTGACCCGGACTTCGTGGGGGACGGACATCCCGCGTCCAGTGCATACGCCAGTGCTTGTGGAGGTCGGGGATCCACGACCGCACCCACCGCGTGCGGCCCGATCTCCCCGTGCAGCGTCTCCCCCGCCCCCGGCGCCCGCGTCCTCACCACCTCCGCGGCGCCGAGCGCCGCGAGGAGGTCCCGCACCATCCGCGCCGGATCGCCCGCCCTCGGCGGGCTCGATGGCGCGCTCCGCGAAGCGCGCTCGCGCATCATGACCGCGTGCGCATCGGAGAGGATCCCCCGCGCCAGCCGCCGCCACGCGCACGCGAAGAGCGCGGACGACCCGAAGACGTCGAGCGCCATGACCTTCGCCCCGTAAACCTGAGGAATCCCCTCATTTTCGAGCCCGAGCCCGAGCCCGATTCCTGCCCAACGCACCCGCGGTTCGTGCCCACGGGCGGGCATGGACGGGTTCGAACATGAGCGACTCGACGTCTACCGTGCGCGCATCGAGCTGGTGGCGGGGGCGGACCAGCTCGCGGACCGCTTTCCGAGGGGCCGCGCCTACCTCAGCGATCAACTTCGGCGAGCTGTCGC
>SXNL01000054.1 GCA_005777185.1 Myxococcales bacterium | reverse complement strand
TCAGGGAGAGGGAGGCCGGGAGGGTGAGGTCTGCGCGGAGCACGCGCGCTCCTCCCTGGCATCCCGGAACCTCTTCGTCTCCCCCTGAGCGCGCGTAGCGCGCGATTTGGGGGAGACCGACGCGCGTAGCGCGGCGAGTGGGGGCACCCCTTCTCTTGCGCTGGATCGCGCCTAACCGAACGGCATTGGGGCTAGCGCGCCAGGCTCCCACCCTCGACGCCCGCGTCGCCGACGGCGTCGCGTCGTGTCGGCGGCGCGATCTCCATCCAGACGCTCCGCGCCAGCGCGCAGTTGTTCACCTGCCTCGTGACCGCGTCGCGCGTCTCGGGGTCCACGATGGCTCCGGAGAGCACCTTCTCGCCGGTCCCCTTCCGGCGGAGGCGCACGACGGTCTTCCCTGCGCGAAGATCGACGATGAACACGCGCGAGAAGTGCGGCACGAGCTGGAGCGTCTCCGGCGTGATGACGCCGCCGTCCGACAGCGCGCGCGCCTCGTCGGCGTCCTCGTCGAGGACCAGGAGGAAGAACTGCGAGCGCCGCATGATGTCGATCGCGAGCGGGATCTCGCTCGCCTTCGCCTTCTCGTACTGCTGCACGAACACGCGGAGGCGGAGCTCGTCCCCCGACGCGGTGACCTCGTTCGCCCACTCGTCGGTCATCACCCGCGTGGCGCGGTAAGCCTGCCGAAGGTTCCAGGGGTGCTCCGAGAACGCCCCCGCGTCGGGCTCGCCCCGGGCGAGCGGGTTGTTGGGCTCCCGGAGCAGGCAGGCCGTGAAGCCGTCGCGCAGCGAGTCCTGGGCGGCCCTCCGGACGGACGCGACGTCCTTCGCACCCTCGACCCTCAGGCGGAGGTAGATCCCGGGCGCCGATCGGAAGTCCCACCTCGCGGTGGCCGGATCCACGAGGTCACCCGGGTACGCGCCGCCGGCCTCGACCGTGAGCGCCTCGATCCTGTCCCGCAGCGGAAACCACTCCGCGCCCACGGTCGCGTTCACGGCGCGCTGCTGCGCGAGCAGCGCCTGCTGTGCGCTCTTCAGGCTGCGCTGCGCGAAGAACCAGTACCCGAGCAGCACGAGCACGAGCCCCCCGATGCCGACGAGGAGGGCGTTGGGGCCCGGGCGCCCGTACTTCGATCGCTTGCGTTGCGCGCGCGCTTCGTGGACCGACTGCAACCCCGGCTTCGGTCGCACGACGGCTGACTACTCGGCTTTGGCGCCGCCCGTGCCCGACTTCGGGATCGAGTTGACCATGAAGCTGACGTTCGGGAAGCCGGCGAACGCGGCCGTCTGGAACGCGCTCTTCACGACCACGGCGGGAACGTCCTGGTCGATCTGGAGGACGACGACGCCGGGGAAGTCCTTGCCCGGGTGCAGCTGCTTCCAGACCTCCCGCTTGCCCTTCAGCATGTTGAACAGCTCGTCGATCCGCTGGAGCCGCTTCGAGTCCTCGATGGCGCGCGTGTTCCCTGCGGCGGTGCCGTCGACCAGGATCTGGCTGCCGTTGATGGACACGATGGGCGCGTCGATCATGTCGAGCGTGTTCTCGGCCTTGGGCATGTGCATGCCGGCCGGCGCGGGCGTCTCGCCGGAGGCGCTGAACGTCATCAGGAGGAAGACGACGGTCACGACGAGGAAGTCGATCATGCTGGTGAGCGAGAGGCTGGCGTTCACGCCGTGCCCCCCGCCGCCCTTGACCTTTTTCTGGACGAACTTGAGCTGGACGTCGTGCATCAAGCGTCGGCCGGGTTCCGAGATCGCCATGGTGTCCTCAGTTGACGGAGAAGGTGACGTTGAAGGCGGGGACCTTCTCGGGGCGGCCCTTGAGATCGAAGTCGCGCTTCGGGTGATAGATCGCGTCGATGACGCCGATCACGTAGACGTACTGGGTCTCGTTGTCGGTGTGGAGGATGGCCTGGTCGAACTTCTTGTCGGACCCGGCGCGGTGGGAGCCCACGCTCTTCCACTCGCTCTCGATCTTCGCCGCGAGCTCGGGGTAGCGGATCTCCTTGAAGCCGTTCGTGACCTCGAGCTTGTCCTTGCGGGGCACGTCGATGGTGGTGATGGTCTGCGCGCCCTGCTTCCAGATGAGCACGAACTTCTCGGGCGACCGCATCTCGACGTGGAGCACCTTCTCGGGCTCCGTCTTCTCGATGGGCTCGTCCGGCCTCGGGGGGCCGGGCACCTGCGCGTCGGCGTTGATGCGCGCCATGTGGGACCAGACCGCCGTGATGAGGAGAAACGAGATGGTCACCATCAGCAGGTCGATCATCGGGATCATGTTGATCTCCGAGTCGACCGAGCGCCTGCCACCGTGCCCGCCGCTCTCTACGTTTACGCCTGCCATCTCTTCACCACTCCATCAGAGCTCGATTCGCCGACCTAACGACCAAGGACGCTGACTCGCAGGTCGCGAGGGAGCCAAGGAGCGCCCTCGCGATCAGGGAACGAAGAACCTCGCTCCTAGCCGAGGTTCGTCAGGTTCACCTTCTGCCGGTTGGAGACGACGAGGTTGAGCACCTGGACGCTCGCCTCGTTGATGTCGTCCTCGAGGGTCTGCGTCTTGCCGTTGAGCACGGCGTACCCGACGAGGCCGATGAGGGCGATGATGAGCCCGAACGCCGTGCAGTTCATCGCCTCGGAGATGCCCTCCGCGAGGATGCGTGCCTTCTGGCTCGGGTCGACCGACTCGCCGGAGACGGCGCCGAAGCTCGTGATCAGCCCGGACACAGTGCCGAGGAGGCCCGAGAGCATCGACAGGTTCGCCATGAGCGCGAGGAAGCCCGTGCGCTTGACGATCTTCGGGAGCTCGCGGAGCGCGGCCTCGTCCATCGCGGCCTGCACCTCCTCGTCGGGGCGGTTCACCTTGACGAGGCCCGCCTGCACGATGCGCGCGAGCGGAGCGTTGGCCGCGGAGCACATCTTGACGGCGCGTGCCACGTCTCCTGCGAGGATGCACTTCTGCATCGTCGCGAGGAACACGTCCTTGTTGATGGACGACCCGAAGAGGTAGAGGGCGCGCTCGATGATGATGCCGATCGTGATGACCGACCAGAAAAGGATGAGGTACATGCCCCATCCGCCGTCCTTGAAGTGCTTCCAGATACTGGCCATTTGCGTGATCCTCCGGTCTCTTCCTTCTGGTGGTTCGCGTGGTTCGCTGCGCGCGCTCTGCCCTAGCGTCAGGCGCGGGACGTTATCCGAGTGAGGCTCAAGGGTGCAAGCGCGGTCGCGTTTTTTTGGCGCGTGGGTTTCGGTGCCGAGCGGCGGTCCCGAGAGCGATGAGCGTCTTTGTCGTCCACGCGTCTGGTCGACGCGCCGACCGGTCGAAGGATGACGGTTCGACCCTCGATCCGTCAATAGAGTTTGGGTGATTTCTGGGCCGTCGACGTCGTTCACACCCCGGTAAAGTTTTACAGTTACAGCACCTTAGAGTAGTTACGCTGTCACTGTATCTTTCGTTCCTCATGTTCCAGGTGCGAGGGGGCGGACGGTGCTCCGCTGCCCTCCGCGCACGCGACGAAAGGGGTCACCCGCGGACGATGCGCGGTCCGATCACGGGAGCGGCGCGGCACCATTGACTTGCGCGATCGCCTCCCGCTATCGTGGCCTCGCGTCAGGCTCTGGGTCGCCTCGAACGACCCACTGATTTGCACAGCGGCACGGGCGCCGGCTACTCTGGGCGCTCTCTGAGACGGCACGTTTCACTCGGGTTCACTCAAGAAAAAGGAGCGGCGGAATGTTCGTGGCACTTCTGAGCGCGGGGGCAGCCGTGGCGAGCGGAGCAGGTGGCAGCGGCGGCGGCTTGATGGAGGCGTTCAAGGAGAACCCGACCTTCCTGTCGATCAACCTCGTCGTGAGCGCGGTCGTCGTCGCCATGATCGTCGAGCGCATCTACTTCCAGCTCTCGAAGTACCGCGTGAACTCCAAGGAGTTCTTCGCCCAGATCAAGAAGCTGGTCGTCGCGGGCAACATCGACCGGGCGATCAAGCTCTGCGACGCGGGGGACTACCCCACGCTCCAGCTCGTGAAGGCGGGTCTCACCCAAGCCAACAAGGGCCCGGACGAGATCGATGCCGCGATGAGCGAGAAGATCGGCGAGCTGAAGCCCTACGTCGAGAAGCGGGTCGGCGCGCTCTGGTCGCTCGCGAACATCGCCACGCTCGTCGGCCTCCTCGGCACCGTGCTCGGCCTCATCCACACCTTCGGTGCCGTCGCCCAGCAAGGCCTCTCGGCCGCCGACCGGCAGCGCATCCTCGCCAACGGCATCGCGGAGGCCATGTACAACACGGCGCTCGGCCTCGGCATCGCCGTCATGTGCATGGTCGCGCACCTGATCCTCCACCAGCGTGCGAAGAACATCCAGCACGACCTCGACGCCACGATGGAGCGCGTGTTCAACCTCCTCACGATCCAGACGCGGCCCGGCGGGTACTGAGCGGACGGATGGCCGCCCAGAAGCAACCCGAGAAGCTGAGCGCGCAGCAGCGGGCCAAGATCCGACGGCTGTCCGAGCCGAAGGAGCTCGCGCCTGACGAGGAGGGTGGGGAGCTCAACATCGTCCCGTTCCTCGACATCATCATGAACGTGCTGATGTTCGTGCTCGCCACCGTCACCGTGACGTTCACGGCCGCGATCGACACGTTTCCTCCTCGCGCCGGTGGGGCGGGGCGACCGCCCACGACCCCGACCCTCGGCCTGACGGTCATCATCGTGCCCGAGGGCTTCAGCGTGAAGGCGCGCGGCGGCAACATCGCGCCGGGCTGCAGCGACACCGGCCCCGGCCTCGCGATCCCGAAGGTGAACGGCGAGTACGACTACGCGCAGCTCACCGTGTGCGGGCGCAAGCTGAAGCACCTCGCCCCGGAGTTCGCCGACGAGACGGCGGTGACCATCAGCGCCAACCCGCAGATCAAGTACCAGGACGTGATCAGCGCCATCGACGCTCTCCGCAAGGACGAGGAGGGCAAGAAGCTGTTCCCCGAGGTCAACTTCGGACTGGCACGGTAGAAGAGGGATCCGATGAACGTGCCTCCCCAGCCACCGTTCGGACCGCCCCAGGGGGGCGTCGGCGCTCCTCCGGGCGGCGGTCCCCCCATGGGCATGCCGCCGCGCGCGAAGCCTGCCAGCATGGCGATCATGAAGCGCGAGCTTCGTCGCGAGATCAACCGCAGGAAGCACGAGCCGGAGATCAACTTCCTGAACATCACGGCGATGCTCGACATGATGACGATCATCCTCGTCTTCCTGCTGAAGAGCATGGCCGCGTCGACGGCGTCGCTCCCGCAGTCGGCCGACCTCACGATGCCGAAGTCGTCGCTCACGTCGGAGGCCACGGAGGACGGCCTCGCCGTCCTCGTGTCGAAGAGCACGATCGTGGTGGACGACGCGGTCGTCTGCGCGGTCCCGTCCGACGCGACGCACGGCGTCGAGGGCAAGTACAAGCGCAGCGGCGCGAACGATCTCTACATCGTCCCGCTGGCCAACGCGCTCCAGAGCTGGCGCGAGAAGGACCGCGTCATCCGCGCGGCGCTCGGCAAGGACGCGGGCTCGAGCGAGGCGAAGATCATCGCCGACGCGGGCACGCCCTACCGTCTGCTCGTCGAGGTGCTCTTCACGCTCGGCCAGGCCGAGTTCGGGAAGTTCCACCTCATGGTCCTCCAGGGCGCCAAGAAGTAGCGAGGGGGCTCACGGGCGCCTCTGGCGCTCCCCGTGTCGCCGGCGCTTCCCTGCGTCAGGAAGGTCGGAAGAACTCGACGAGGTGCTCGCTGACGCGCTCGGGCTCGTCGTGGGCCAGCCAGTGGCTCGCGTTCTCGAAGAACTGCACGCGCGCGTTGGGAACCCAGCGCTCGGGCGGCACGGCCATCTCGTACCCGAGGGCGCGGTCCTTCTTGCCCCAGAGGACGAGGACGGGGCACTCGATCCGGGCGAGCGTCGGTCGATCTCGGGACAGGAGCGCGCGGCCTGCCGCCCGGTAGTAGTTGAGGGCGGAGGTGAGCGCGCCCGGGTTCCTGAACGCCTCCACGTAGGGCTCGATCTCCTGCCGCGTGAAGCCGTCCGCCTCGAAGATCCTGCGCAGGAAGGCGAAGTCGCCCTTCGCGAGCAGGCGCTCCGCGAGCGCGGGGAACTGGAAGAAGAACATGTACCAGCTCTTCCGGAGCTGCCTCGCCGTGCGAAGCCCGCGCATCAGCATCACCGGGTGCGGGATGTTGAGGACGCACAGCCGCTCCACGCGGTCGGGGTGCGCCATGGTGAAGCGCCAGGCGATCTCGCCGCCCCAGTCGTGGGCCGCGAGGAAGACCTTCTCGGCGCCCACGGCGCGGAGCAGGCCGGCGACGTCCCCCACCAGGTGCCGGATCGCGTAGGCCTCGACGCCCTCGGGCTTGTCGCTCTTCCCGTACCCGCGCAGATCGGGCGCGAAGACCCGGAAGCCGGCGGCCGCGAGCGCCTGGATCTGGTGGCGCCAGGAAGCCCAGAACTCGGGGAATCCGTGCAGGAGGACGACGGTCTTCTTCGCGTCGTCCGGGCCGGCGCACGCGACGTGGAGGCGGACCTCGCCCACGTCGAGGGTGCGGAAGGTGATCTCGCGCGGGGCGAGGGCGGGGGTGGTGCGCATCGCGGCTCCTGTCTACTCCGTCTCCGGGATGATGTCGTGGAAGGCGCTGTAATCGAGCTGCCGGCGCCCGTCGGGCAAGGTCGTCACCACGTCCGCGAAGCGGGCGCCGACCGCGACGTCCTCGAGCCTGTAGCGGTGGCGCCCGTGGATGTTGGCGGCCAGCGTCTCGTCGACACCCGAGAGCGAGAGGAAGATCTCGGCGTCCTTGGCCTTCAGCGCATCCATCGCGCCGGGGCCGTGGAGGGGGCTCGAGGCGTCGATCTCGTGCATCACCGTCCAGGTGAGCACGAAGAGCGCGGTCGTGTCCCGGACGAGGCGGAGGTCGGTGGCGCGGCGCATCGTCTCGCCCTCGGTCGTCCGCTCCATGGTCATGAGGATCACCCGGGCCTGCGCCTCGGCCACGAGGTTGTGGCGCCAGTTGGCGAGCCGGATCATGAGGTGCGGCACGCCGTTCCGTTTGGCGATGACGGGCCGGCGCGAGAAGAGGATCCGCGCCGTGGGTCGGGCGAACTTCGCGAACGTGAGCCCCGTGACCATCGCCGTGAAGAGGAGGCCGACGAGCGCCTCGGCGCTCACCACCAGGTGCCCGTAGCGGGTCACGGGCGCCATCGCGCCGTAGCCGATGGTGCCGAGGGTCTGCACGCTGAAGAAGAACGCCGCCTCGAAGCTGTCGACGTGGTCGATCGCCCCCGGCTGCGCGAGGTACAGGCACGCGAACACCGTGTTCACGGCCACGAAGGTCGCGGCCACGAGGCCGAAGAAGCCACGCCACGTGCGCGTGATGATGAAGTGGTAGACGTCGTCGTACGGGGAGAACCGCCGGCCCACGATCTCGATCAGGGGCATGCCCGTGTCCTTCGGATCGAACCGGATCTTCTTGTGCTTCGTGTCGGTCTGGGTCACGCGAGGCCCTGATGTGCTGGCTGGTCTCGAGCCGGTTGGGTTGCGGCGCCGGAGCCTGTCTCCTTACCACCACTTCGACGTGGACGCGCGGGGGTCCCGCGGGCTAGGAGCGTCTCCGGGATGGCTCACCATCGGGCACGCGAGGAGGTCGGCGCTTGAACTTCCGCACCCTGGTGCTCGTACGCCACGGCGAGTACGACACCGACGAGACGGGTATGTTCGGCCTCACGGCGCGGGGTCGCCTCCAGGCGGACGCGACCGCGCGGCACCTCGCCACCGAGACCTTCGACAGCGCCTGGTCGAGCACCATGCTGCGCGCGCGACAGACGGCCGAGATCGTCTGCGCCCCGCTCGAGATGCGGCACAGGACGACGCCGCTGCTCGTCGAGGGCGCACCGACGACCCTCCGGGCGAGCGCGGTCTCGCCGGAGCAGGTCGAGAAGGACATTCGCCGCATGGCGCGCGCGTGGGACCGCTTCTTCGCCCCGAGCCCGGGGCCGCGGAAGGACATCCTGTTCTGCCACGCCAACCTCATCCGCTTCTTCATGACGCGCGTGCTCGCCATACGCACGCGTGCGTGGACGCGCTTCGTCGCGAGCCACTGCGGGATCTCACGGGTGATCGTGCTGCCCCGCGGGTCGCTGCGCCTCGTCTCCTACAACGAGACGGCCCACCTCCCCGCCGAGCTCGTGACGCAGGCGTGAGCGGGTGGGCGCGGTCACGCAGGCTTGCGCCCCCACACCCTCCGCATCCACGCCTCCACGTCACGCGTCTCGCGCGGGATGCGGTCGGACAGGATCCTGCAGCCGCTGCGCGTCACGAGCACGTCGTCCTCGATGCGGACCCCGATGCCGCGGAAGCGCTCGGGCACGGTCAGGTCGTCCCGCTGGAAGTAGAGCCCCGGCTCGACGGTGAGCAGCATGCCCGCGACGCGCGTGCCGTACTTGTACGTCTCCTGACGCGCCTTTGCGCAGTCGTGCACGTCCATGCCGAGCATGTGGCTCACGTTGTGCAGCGTGTAGCGTCGGTAGAATTGCTTCTCCGGCTCGAGCGCCTCCTCCACGGAGCAGCGCAGGACGCCGAGGCGTACGAGCCCCTCGGTGAGGACCTTCATGGCGGCCTTGTTCGGCTCCAGGAAGTCGTTCCCGGGGCGCACCGCGGCGAACCCGGCGCGCTGCGCCTCGAGCACCAGCTCGTACACGAGCCTCTGCTCGCGGGAGAAGCGGCCCGACACCGGCAACGTCCGCGTGATGTCGGCGGTGTAGAGCGTGGCCAGCTCGACGCCCGCGTCGAGGAGGAGCAGATCGCCCTTCTTCACGCTGCCGTCGTTCTTCGTCCAGTGCAGCGTGCACGCATGATCGCCGCACGCGGCGATCGTGCCGTAGCCGACGTCGTTCCCCTCGGTGCGGGCGCGGAGGAAGAAGACGCCCTCGACCTCCCGCTCGCTCTTCGCCACCCCCAGCCGGTGGATGACGTCCTCGAAGCCGCGCTCGGTGGCGTCGATCGCCTTCTGGAGCTCCTTGATCTCGAGCGGCTCCTTGCGCAGACGCATCTCGGACAGGAACTCGCCGAGCTCTTTGTCGCGCTCCTCGACGCGCCGGCGCGCCCCCTTGAACCAGGCCTCGGCGTCGGCCGAGAACCCCCGGAGCACGCGTGTCGGCGTGGTCCGTGCGACCTTGGCGAGCGACTCCTCGAGGGTCTTGATGGGGCGGCACTCGTCCACGCCATAGCGGTGCTTGCTCTCGGAGACGCCGAGCCGCGGACCCACCCACAGCTCCCCCTTCGCGCGATCGGTGAAGAAGGTGGCGTCCGTCTTCCCGGGGTTCGGCTCGACGTAGAGCACCATCCGGTGGCCGCCCCGCCGGGGCTCGAGCACGAGCACGCAGTCGGGCTCGACGTTGCCGGTGAGGTAGTAGAAGTCCGTGCCGGGCCGGAACGGGTAGTGGGTGTCGTTGGCGCGCACCCGCTCGTGACCGGTGGGGACGACGAGGAGCTCCCCGGGGAAGCGCGCGGACAGCGCCGCGCGTCGCTTCTGGAACGCTGCGAGCCCCGTCACGCGCGGCGGCTTGCGCTTGCTCTTCGCGCGCCACCGATGCGTCATGAAGGCGAGGAGCGCGGGCGGCGTGAGCGGATCGTGGGACGCGGGCTTCGGGGGCTGCTTGTCCTTGAGAAACGACATGCGGTGACCATAGCACCGGGCCCCACGCCAGCACGCGGATCTTGACCGGTCTGGCGGGCCCCGCGCTGCCGTTCTTCCCCCGCGCGAAGCCGCCCCACGACGGCGCCTCGCACGCGAGCGTGGGAGGCTCTCCGCGGCCGCCCCGAGGATGCACGGCTCTTTACGGGCGCCTCGTTCCAAGCGATCCTGGTGCGGACGATGCACCGCCCGACGGACGAACAGCTCGCCCTCCTGGAGGGCTTCGAGCGCAGGGCGTTCGACATCGCGGACGCCGTGAACCGGCGCCCGACGCTGAAGAGGGCGTCGCACGCGTTCCTGCGGACGTTCGGCGCCGGGTGGGTCCACCATTGCACGAAGCACATCCTGCAGAAGCGCGGGCTGGAGCACCTCACCTCGCTCCGGCCCGATCGCGGCGTGCTCGTGATCTGCAACCACCGGAGCTTCTTCGACCTGTACAGCGTCGCGTGCGTCGTCCTCCGCAACACGACGTGGGTGCGCGGGATGTACTTCCCGGTGCGCGCGGACTTCTTCTACGAGCGGCCGGCAGGTGTCGCGGTGAACGCGATCATGTCGGCGATGGCCATGTACCCACCCGTGCTGCGCCAGCCGCAGAAGCGCGCGTTCAACCAGTACGCGGTCGACTTCATCGCGGACGTGGTCAAGACGCCGGGGGCGCTGGTGGGCTTCCACCCCGAGGGCACGCGAAACAAGACCGCGGACCC
Source organism: Myxococcales bacterium (assembly GCA_005777185.1). Lineage (GTDB taxonomy): Bacteria > Myxococcota_A > Polyangia > Polyangiales > Polyangiaceae > SXNL01. The sequence goes on along the minus strand of SXNL01000054.1, from coordinate 10,958 downwards.
CTACGCGCTCCTCCCGGCGAACCCGGGGGTGGGGCAGATCGTGTATCACGCGAGGCCGATCGTGCTGCCCGTCTTCGTGCTCGGGCTGGGGAACGATCTGCCGCGACAGGTCATGGGCAACTTCACGCGGCGAGGCGAGCCGATCACGATGGTGTTCGGGGCGCCGCTCGATCTCGCGTCGTTCTACGCGGAGCCGGCGCGGCTGCGCACGTACAAGCAGCTCGCGGATCACCTCGCGGGCGAGCTCGTCCGGCTGGGCGCCACGGAGCGCGAGCTGCGGGAGAAGGAAGGCTTCCCGTCGAAGGCGCCGCCGCAGGCGACCGCCGCGGCTCCGCGAGCGGAGCCAGGCGGGGGGTGACGCGGCCCACCCGGCACGCCCGGAGCCAGGCCAGCGCGAAGTAGCTCGCCGCCTCGGCTTCAGCGGCTGTCGGGGATCTCGTCGACGTGCCCGCGGATGAAGTCGATGAACCGCTCCCACTGCACGCGCTCGTCGCCCATCGCGTAGAACTGCACGCCAACCCCGAGCGCCCGACCGGCGAGGCGCTCCGGGGCCAGGTTGTGCACGCTCATCGCGTGGGTGACGAAGGTGGCGCGATCCGGCGGGAGGATCGCCTCGATCTTCACGAGCTGTCGGAGCGCGGGCAGCGCCTCGGCGCGGACGAACATGCCGCGGTAGCTCACGTCCTGCGTCACCGCGTTCCACGTCGCCTGGCCCACGCGGATGATGACGGGAAGCTGGAACCTGTAGCGCTTGTCGCGTGGCTGCGTGTGGAGGTCGCTCCGCGTCTTCTTCGAACCCGCCGGAGCGAGGAGGCTGTCTACACCGGGCATGAACAGGATAACGTCCCCTCACGCGAGCCCTTGAGGGGTCCGCCGTGAGACGCGACGCGGTGCACCTACATCCGCGCACGATTCCACCGTAACGGCGCCCTGGCCGCGCGGCGATGTGACGCGTAACCACGTCGTGCAAGTTACACGTGTCCCGACGCACGCGCGCCGCGCATCTAGGCGACTCGCCTCATGAACAGGTTCACCCACACCCTGCGCGCCGCGACGCGAGACGCGTGGCACGCAGGGTGCGATGGAGTACGATCGAGGTGCTCTCCATGTCGCTGTCCACTCGGTCCTGGATCCTTGCCATCGCGCTCCTGTCCTTCGCGGCGCCCGCGTGCGTCGGCGATCCTTCGGTGCCCCCGGAGGAGCACCTCGGCACGGCCGCGTCGCCGCTCGTCTCGACCACCCTCACCGAGGGCTTCGAGAGCGGCACCAAGACGTCGTACGCCGCGGGTGACGTCACGTTCGGCAGCGGCACGTGGACGCTGACGGACGCTCTCGTCGGCACGTCCACGAGCGATCCGAAGACAGGCACGAAGGCCGTGCGCATCCGGGGCACCGGCAACGTGCGCATGGCGTTCGACAAGCCGTCGGGCGCCGAGACCGTCACCGTGAGCCACGCGCGCTACGGCGCGGACCCCGCGAGCACGTGGGAGCTTTGGTACTCGACGACGGGCGGCCAGTCGTGGACCCGCGCCGGGGCTCCGGTCACGTCCGCAGGGACGACGCTCGCGACGGCGACGTTCACGGTCCACGTCGACGGGCCGGTCCGCTTCGAGATCCGCAAGACGTCGGGCGCCACCACGCGGATCGACGTCGACGACGTCACGATCACCGGGTACGTGCCCGCGAAGCTGACCGTGGCTTCGTGGAACGTGCGCGACCTGTCCGTCGCGAGCCGCGACGCGTCCGAGCAGGCGAGGATAGCGGACGTCATCCAGCGCTACGACGCCGTCGCCGTGCAGGAGATCAACGACGCGCAGATCCTCGACTCGATCCGTGGCCTCCTCGCGAGCCGCGGCGGCCAGTGGGCGACCGTGCTCTCGAACAAGCTGGGTAACAGCGCCAGCACCGCGGAGCACTACGGCGTGATCTACCGGACGAGCCGCCTGCACCTGACCTACACGCAGCAGCTCCCCGAGGTCACGACCGAGACGGGCGTCGCTTTCGATCGAGAGCCGTTCGTCGTGGGGCTCGGGACGAACGACGGGCGCTTCGACTTCGCGCTGCTGGACGTGCACGTCACGTGGGGCACCGTCGCGGTGAACCGCATCGCCGAGGTCAAGGCGCTGAAGCAGTACTACGCCCTCGCGTTGCCGCAGGAGCGGGACGTGCTCGTGGTGGGCGACTTCAACCGGAACGCGAACGACTCCGCCTCCGTGGGCTGGCTCGCCACGAACACGGGTCTCTTCACCACGACGTCGCCCGACGTGCCGACCCACATCAGCGCGACCAACACCTACGACCAGATCATGCTCAACCCCGCCTACACCACGGAGTACGCGGGCGTGCACGGCGTCTTCAAGCACGACGAGCAGCTCTTCGGGAACGATGACGCCCTGGCGAGCCTCGCGGCGAGCGACCACCGGCCCGTGTGGGTCGAGCTCCAGCCGGGCGTCGCCGACGACGACTGACGGGCAGGGCTTGCGCGCCGTCCAAGAAAGTGGCCCGTCCTCGGCTCTCGCGTTACAGTGAGGCTGTCCGCAAGGGGACGCTTGTCGCTTTTCTCGGGAGGTTCCACATGAAGACGCAGCCGCCGTACGTCGTTCTCGCCGCCGTGTTCGCCGCGTCGGGTCTCGTGGTGGGTCTCGAAGGGTGCAGCTCGAAGAAGACGACGACGCCGGTGATCGTCATCGAGGAGGAGGGGGGAACCACGCCCTCGCCCACGGACTCGGGCACCGTGACTCCTCAGGAGGACTCGGGCACCGTCGCGGACACGGGCGTCCCCGACGACACCGGCACGGGTAGCTCCGACGCGGCGAAGGACGCCGTCGCGGACACGGGCCTGGACTCCGGGGTGTGCCTCTCCACGACCACCGGTCCAGACGCGGGCGGCGCGTGCGTCGGCGGCGCTTGCACCGCCACCTGCGCGCAGTTCACGGGAGACTACAAGGCGGGCGTCGCGGAGGAGATCAACAAGTGCTTGACCCTCGCCATCTGCGGCGGCGCGGCCGCGGCCACGATCCCTTGCGTCGACAAGGCGGTGGCCAAGGCCTGCGCCGACCCGACCGCGGCGACGTTCTGCACGCCCAACGTGAACGGGTGCAAGGCCTCGAACCCGGCCGACACGATCACGCAGGTGGCGTGCATCGATCTGGCCAAGGCGATGACGACCGCCGGTCGCACCAGGCTCCAGACGTGCTTCGAGACCGAGTTCAACTGCGGCGACTGCCCCGCGATGCTCAAGTCGCGCCGGTAGGACGCGATCAGACCGCCGGGAGGGCCTCGCGCATCCGCCAGGCGATGCGCGTCGCCAGGGTCATGATCGCGAGCTGCGGGTTCACGCCAAGGCTCGTCGGCACGACGCTCCCGTCCGCGACGTAGAGGCCTCGCGTGTCCCAGACCTTGCCGTGGGAGTCGACGACGGAGTGCTCCGGCGACACGCCCATGCGGCAGCTCCCGAGCGGGTGCTGGGACGAGCACTCGAGGCGGGGGCCGGGCACGTCCTCGAAGGGGAAGCGGCGGAACGCGTCCGCGTCCATGCCCGGCGCTCCGAGCACGGGTGGGAAAAGCTCCACCGCGCCCGCGGCGAGGAAGATCTCGCCCATCTCGCGGATGACGCGCGGGACGAGCGCGCGGTCCTCGCGGGCCATCCGGTAGGTGAGGATCGGCTCGCGGCCGAGGCCCGGGTACACGCGCCCACCTCCCTCGTCGTGGATGATGCCGCCGAAGATGGCGAGGTGCGGGACGTCGCGCGCGCGGCGGACGAGGTCGGGGCCGATCCCGGGCATCGTGGCGGCGAGCGTGCCCGGCGGGATGAAGAGGCCCATCATCGTGATGCGCTCGTGCTCGAGGGTGTCGGTGAACACCGGCTGGAGCGCCCCCTTCCACCCGTCGACCCTCTCGCGGAAGCGCGCGATCATGCGGAACGCCGGGTGGACGGTCACGTTGCGCCCGACCTGGCCCGACACCCCGAGCACGCCCGAGCTTCGCAGGAGGAGCGGCGTGTACGCGGCGCCCGCCGCCAGCACGACGCGCCGGGCCCGCACCGTGAAGGGAGTCCCCGGCCTCCCGTGCCTCCCGTTCAGGACGCGCCCGCGTACGCCGACGGCGCGGTCCCCCTTCATCACGACGGCGTCCGTCAGGAAGTCCGAGTGGATGACGGCGCCTGCGACCTGCGCACGGGGCAGGTAGGTGAGGTCCACGCTGAGCTTCGCGCCGTGAGGGCACCCGAAGTTGCAGCGCCCGCAGCCGTTGCAGTCGCGGGTGTTGCGTCGGATCGGGCGCATCTCCATCCCGCGCGCGCGCCCCCCCTCCGCGAACAGCTCCGCCGATCGCGATCGCATCGACGAGGGGACCTCCTCGACGTGGACGGCCTCCTCGACGTCGCGATAGCACGGCTCGAGCGCCTCGTCCGTCAGCTCGACGAGCCCGCGCTCCTCGCGCCAGACGCGAAGGACGGCGTCGGGCACGCGGAAGCACACGCCCCCGGTGATGGCGGACGATCCACCGACGCCACGCCCCATGGTGACGTTGATCGACGGCGTGTCCCCGAGCCCGTACGCGACCGTGAGCGCCGCCCCGCGCCACACGTGCCGGATGGACTCGGTCGGCCTCATCGCGCCGTGGGCGGACGCGGGGACGAACGGCCCCTCCTCGAGCACGATGACCCGCTCGCCCGCCTCGGCCAGGGTGCACGCGACGACCGCCCCGCCCGCGCCGGAGCCGACGACGACCGTGTCGCAGTCGAGCTCCACGAGGGACGCCTGCAGGCCCGCGCCCCGCACGATCGGCGTCACGGGCCCGCCTCGACGCGCGACACGGCGTCTCGCTTGCAGAGACCATCCACGCCGATCTCGCGCGCCGAGTCGGGGTGCTCGAACCAGATCATGGAGAGGATGGCCTTGAGCGCGAGCAGCGCGGCGGACAGCCGGCTCCGCTCCATCCGCTCGAGGATCTCGCGGCGGACGGCGACCGGCTCGTCCACGAACCCCACGCGAAGCGAGAGCAGCGGCCCCACCACGGTGACGACCGCCGCGCAGAGCCAGAAGATCCGCCGCGCGCCGCCCTGCGACGATCCCAGGAAGCGCGCGAGATCCGCGATCAGCCAGTCGAGGCGCGCCGCCGGCGCCGGCTCCTCGCCCGAGTACAGCGCCTCCGCGACCGCGCGCGCGCGCCGGAGCGTCGCCGCGCCGACGGGCGCGATCGGCGGGCCCCCCGGATCGTGGTCCCCGACGAGCGCAAGGCCCACGCCGCGCGGCGCGAGCGCGCGATCGGTTCGCTTCCGCCCGAGCTGGAGCGGCGCGTCAGTCGAGGTTCGCGCCACCGAGGAGCCACTTCCCGAGGAGGCCGCGCTCCTCCTCCGTCATGTTGGTCTTGTTGGAGAGTGGCATCGTCTTGCCGACGACCGCGCGGATCTTGATCCGCTCCGCGTACTGCTTGATCTGCTCGGGCGTCTCGAGCACGACGTTGTTCGGCGCGGTCTGCATCGACGGATCCACGGGCTTCTTCGCGTGGCAGGGGACGCAGCGATCGTTGATGACCAGCTGCACGCGCGAGAACGCGATCTTCTCCGGCGGCGCCTTGGGCTTGCCCGCGAGCACCTCCTGGCCCCCCGCCAGGAAGAAGAGGGCGACGATCCCCGCCGTGATCGTGCCGAGCACCGCCGGCACCCACTGCGCGAAGCCGAAGCGGATGTTGAGGAAGTGCCGGACGAGCGCCCCCGTGACGATGAGGACGGCCAGCGTGAGCGCCGCGTGGCCGCTCCCGTAGGTCGACGGGAAGTGGTTCGAGACCATGATGAACAGGAGCGGGAACGTGAAGTAGTTGTTGTGGATCGAGCGCTGCTTGGCGTGGCTCGAGAGCTCCAGATCCTTCGTGCTCCCCTCCTGCGTGGCCTTCACGAGCTCCCGCTGCGACGGGACGATGTGCAGGAACACGTTCCCGGCCATGATGGTCCCGAGGAGCGCGCCCACGTGCATGTACGCGGCGCGCCCCGCGAGGACGCGCGGGATCCCGACGACCGCCGCGCCCACGAGGAGGAGGGTGAGGGCCGTCGCGAGCTTCTCATTGCGCTTGCCGAGGACGCGCCACGTGACGTCGTAGAAGACGAAGCCCCCGACGATGGTGGCGAGCCCGAAGTCGATCGCCCGGTCCACGGAGATCCCCGACACGTTGGAGTCGACCAGGTACGCCCCGCCGCTGGGCATGTAGTACACGATCGCCATGAGGCACGCGCCCGAGATCCACGTCGTGTACGACTGCCACTTGAACCAGTGGAGGACGCGCGGGTACTCCTCCTTCGCGAGCATCTTCTTCTCGACCTGGTAGTACGCGCCGCTGTGGAGGAGCCATATCTCCCCGAAGCTCCGCGGCCCCTTGCCCTCCTTGTCGAGGTTGCGGTCGAGCCAGTTGAAGAGCATCGAGTTCCCGACCCACATGATCCCCGCGATGAGGTGGATCCAGCGGGCGACGAGGTCGAGGACTTCGCGGATGTTCGGGTCCAAGCCGCCCGAGGATACACGATCCGAGCCCGAGCCCGAGCGGAGCCCGATTGACGGCGCCCTCGCGCGGGCGCTATGAGCGGCCCCATGAGACGCACCCGGACGCCCCTCGCCCTCGTCCTCATCGGCCTCTCCCTCGGCGCCGTCGCTTGCGGCGCAAAGCCGGCGGCCGCTCCGACCGCCCCGACCGCCCCGGCCGACGGCTTCGTTCCCGTCGGGGAAGCCAAGGTGGGCGACAAGAGCCGCTGCACCGTCTCCGGCGAGGAGATCGTCGTCGAGGAGACGTCGCCGCGCTCCGAGTACCAGGGCAAGACATATTACTTCTGCTGCAGCGGCTGCAAGAAGAGGTTCGACGCCGATCCGGCGAAGTACCTGGGAAAGAAGGGCTGACCGTGTTCCAGGGCAGGGTGGCCGTGATCACCGGCGGCTCGAGCGGCATCGGCCTCGCCGTCGCCGAGAAGCTCGTCCGCGCCGGCGCCATGGTCGCGCTGGTCGCGCGCACGAAGGCGACGCTGGACGAGGTCGTGGCGCGCCTCGGCGCGGGGAGCGCGCACGCGTTCCCGCTCGACGTCTGCAATCTCGAGGCGCTCGTCGCCCTCCCCGGGCAGGTGATCGACCGCTTCGGTCGGCTCGACTACGTGGTCAACAACGCGGGCGTCAACCACCGCGGCTCGATCGCGAAGCACACCCCGCTCGAACTGGCCGAGATCGTCACGACCAACCTCACGTCGGCGATCGTGCTCACGCGCGCCGCCTTCCCGCGCATGGAACGAGAGGGCGCGGTGGTGCAGGTGGCGAGCATCGCCGGGATGGTGCCGGTCCCGGGCGAGGCGACGTACAGCGCGTCCAAGGCCGGCATGCGCGCCTTCGCGCGCGCGGTCGCCGAGGACCTCGCCGAGCGCGACATCCACTCGGGCTGCGTCTGCCCCGGCCCCGTGGACACGGGCTTCTTCGGCGACATCGACACGGTCCCCGACGTCGTCTTCTCGCAGCCGATGAGCTCCGCCGATCAGATCGCCGACGGCGTGCTCGAGTGCATCCGCACGCGGAAGGCGGAGATCGTCATCCCGCGCCAGTCGGGGCGGCTCGCCACGGCGGCTTACCTGATGCCCGCCCTCGCGAGGCGGCTCCAGCCGTCGCTCGAGAAGCGCGGCAAGGAGAAGAAGGCGGCCTACGTCGCGCGCAAGAAAAGGCCCTAGCACTTTGCTAGCATCGGCGCCGTGGCCGACTCGATCCCGCCGAACGCCCTGATCGGCGACAGGTACGCGCTCCGGGGCGTGATCGGCGAGGGGGCGATGGGCGTGGTCCACGAGGCCGCCGACCCCGAGGGCCGGCCTGTCGCGGTCAAGGTGCTCGTCCGCACCGACGCGGAGGGCCTCGCGCGGTTTCGCCGCGAGATCGAGGTTTGCGCGCGCATCGAGCACCCGAACGTCGTGCCCGTGCTCGATCACGGGGTCGACGAGGCGATCGGCGTGCCCTACTTCGTGATGCCGCTCCTCCGCGGCGGCGATCTCTCCGTTCACATGAAGCGGACCGGCGCGATGCCGGTCGAGGTGACCGCTCCGCTCGTGGTGCAGGCTTGCCGCGGGGTCGCGGCCGCGCACCAGGCGGGCGTGATCCACCGCGACATCAAGCCGTCCAACCTGATCCTGGAGGAGACGGACGGACAGGTGACGCTCCTGGTCGCGGACTTCGGCCTCGCGACGGCGGAGGGGCTCGGCGGCAAGCTCACGCGCTCGGGGGCGCTGCTCGGGACCCCGCACTACATCTCCCCGGAGCAGTCCACGGATCCGAAGGCGGTGGACGCGCGGGCGGACGTGTGGAGCCTCGGGATGGTGCTCTTCCAGATGCTCGCGGGCGCGCCCGCCTTCGCGAACGCCGGCGTCTTCATGAGCTTCCTCGTGCAGAAGAAGGGCGTCCCCCCTCTGCAGGACGTGGCGCCGTGGATCGACGGGCGGATCGCGCGCGTCGTGCACGCCGCGCTGATCCGCGCGATCGACGCGCGGTGGCCGGACGTCGGCGAGCTCCTGCTCGGCCTGGAGATGGCGGTGGGGTTCGACGTCGCGCGCCGGAAGCTGTCCCTCGGGGACATCGTCGGTGTGGGGGAGGCGACGCGGGGGCTCGTCGCCCCGCGCGCGGAGATCCCGCAGCACTGGGACGAGCTCTTGCGCGGTTGAGCACCTCGACGTGCGCACCCGCCTGAACGCGCCGCGGCGTTGCCCGTGCTCTCGGCCGGCGTCGAGCAGGGGAACGCCACGCTGGTTCGCGAGGTGATCGACGTGCTCGCCCGCCTCGCGGCCGGGGAGGACGTGGCGTCACGCGTCGCGGCGATCCACGTGCGCGACGCCGAGGTCGTCCCGATCTCCCCCCGGATCACACGCGCTCGACGGCGACCTCGTCCGCGTGCACCGCCAGCGCCTCCAGATCTTCGAGATCGGAGGTGAGGACGAGCCCGCCGGGCTCCGCGGACGCGATCACGAGCGCGTCGACCGCCGAGCCACGACGCGCGCGGCGACGGAGCAGAGCGGCGCGACGGGCGAGGGACGCGGGAAGCTCCTCGACGACGTCGCAGCTCGCCAGGAGGCGGTTCTCGAGCGCGTCGCTGGTGCCGTGGCCCTGGAGACACTCGACGAGCACGACGGACGGGACGACGGGCGGCCAGAGGCCTTCCTCCATCAACGTCACGACGAGCGCGGCCGCCGTCGTCGATCGCTCGGCGAGCCGCGTGACGGCGCTCGAATCCAGGACGACCTTCGTCGTCATCCGGCCTTGCGTGGTGCGCGCCGCCCGCGCCCACGGACGATGGCCCGGGCGCGGCGACGTTGCGCGGGAGTCGGGGCGCCAACCTCGGCGATGAGGTCGGTGACGTAACGGTCGCCGGCGGCGACGAGATCCTGCCGCCGGAGCTCGACGGCAACCGCCTTCTGCAGGATCTGCGACACCGGTAGGTCCCGCGCCTTCACTTCCTCGTACATCTCGGCCGGGAGGTAGACCTGCATGCGGGGCATACGCCTGAGTATACACCCCTCGACCCGCACCGCAAAGCGCAAGGATGGGCCGCTTCGCCTCTCGGTCCTCGACGCGGAGGCGTCGCGCACCCCGGGCCACGCGCGCAACACCGGCCCAGGGACCGCGCGCTGACGATCAGGTATCCTCGGACGCCGAGAGGATCTCCCCCATGGCCCACGACACCAAGCTCGCCGACCGCATCCGGAGCGCGCTGGGCGCTCGCGCCGGGCTCACCGAGAAGGCGATGTTCGGGGGCGTGGCGTTCCTGCTGGACGGCAGGATGTTCTGCGGCGTCGTGAAGGCCGATCTGATGGTGCGCGTGGGCCCGGACGCGCACGCGGAGGCGCTCCGGCTGGGGCACGCGCGGCCGATGGACTTCACAGGCAGGCCGATGAAGGGCTACGTCTTCGTCGGCGCGCCGGGGACGCGCACGGTGGCGTCCGTGAAGCGGTGGATCGAGCGCGGCGTGGCGTGCGCCCGTGCCCTCGCCGTCCCCAGGAAGACCTTCAGGACGACCCTCCTCCGCGAGGGCTCGCTCTCTGCCATCCCCGTGCCGTTCGATCCGAAGCCGGTGTTCGGCAAGGCGCGCCCGCCCGTCCGGGTCACGCTGAACGGGTACACGTTCCGGAGCACCATCGCGAACATGGGCTCGGGCCCGATGCTCCCCCTCCGGAGGAGCAACCGGGAGGCCGCGGGCCTCGACGGCACCGAGACCCTCGCCGTGACGCTCGAGCTCGACACGGAGAAGCGCACGATCGCGGCGTCGCGCGATCTCGTGAAGGCGCTCCGTGGCGCGGGCGTGGAGGCGCGGTGGAAGGCGCTGAGCTACAGCTGTCAGCGCGAGCACGTCGAGGCGATCGAGGGTGCGAAGAGGCCCGAGACCCGCGCGCGGCGGATCGAGGCGGCTGTGCGGATGGTGGGCGCGCGGTGAGCGGCGCACCCGTGCTCGTCGCCCCTGCGCGATGCTTCGTCGACCCTCGGCGAAGGTTCGTTGCTCACGCCGGACACTTGTAAGTCGTTGATGACGCGTCCGCCGTCGCCCGCCAGCCCCTCGATCTCGTTCGACGGGCCCTCGCCGGAGGTCGCCGAGGTGTCCCAGGCCGTCGCAACTCCTTGATCTCCCGTCCAGGAACCCTTCGCCCACGCTCGGCGAGGCCTCCGCCGCCGTCGTCGAGACCTCCGCCGCCGTCGTCGAGACCTCCGCCGCCGTCGTCCAAGGATCCAGCGTCCGCTCCGGATGCCCGTCACCCCCGCCGCGGACGCAGGATCGCCCGCTCATCCAGCTTCCTGGCGAGGACGCGCCGCGTCACGCCGAGCGCCTCCGCCGCCCGCATGGGCTCCCCCCATGTCGCGCGAGCGCGGCATCGATCCATTCGCGCCAGCCGTCGTGTCTCCTGCTCGTGCTCCCGCACCAACGAACCTCGTCGGTCCCTCGCGAGGATGGCGCGCCGC
>SXNL01000053.1 GCA_005777185.1 Myxococcales bacterium | reverse complement strand
CGACAGCTCGCCGAAGTTGATCGCTGAGGTAGGCGCGGCCCCTCGGAAAGCGGTCCGCGAGCTGGTCCGCCCCCGCCACCCGCTCGATGCTCGCACGGTAGACGTCGAGTCGCTCATGTTCGAACCCGTCCATGCCCGCCCGTCGGCACGAACCGCGGGGTCGTTGCGCAGGAATCGGGCTCGGGCTCGGGCTCGGGCGCGGGCTCGAAAATGAGGGGATTCCTCAGGTCCGCATCAGCAAGGCACCGAGGTCGACGCCCGCGCCGGCGAGCGCGCGCTCCTGCTCGTCGACGAGACTCCGGACACCCAGGAGGCCGAGGTCGATCATGCGGTCGATCTCGCGCCGCGGGACGGGCGCGCCCTCGGCGGTGCCCTGGACCTCGATGATCGCGCCGGACTTGGTGGCGACGAGGTTGAGGTCCACCTCCGCGCGGGAGTCCTCCTGATAGACGAGATCGAGCGCGAGCGCGCTTTCCATGTATCCTACACTTATCGCGGCGACGGGCTCGCGCAGGCAGCGCGCCGTGAGCTGGCCGGTCGCGGTGAGCTTCGAGAGCGCGATCGCGAGGGCGACGAAGCCTCCGGTGATCGCCGCCGTGCGCGTCCCACCGTCCGCCTCGAGGACGTCACAGTCGACGGAGATCTGCCGCTCGCCGAGCTTCACGAGGTCCACTGCGGCACGGAGCGCGCGGCCGACGAGGCGCTGGATCTCCTGCGTGCGACCGCTCGGCGCCTTGCCGCGGCCGTCCCGGGCCTCGCGCCGCACGGGGTTCGATCGTGGGTGCATCTGGTACTCGGCGGTGACCCAGCCCTTGCCCTTGCCCTCGAGGAAGGGCGGCACCTTCGGATCCACCGAGGCCGTACACAGCACGACGGTCGACCCCGCGCGGTAGAGCACCGATCCCTCGGCCATCCGGTGAAAGCCGACGGCCATCTCCACGGGGCGGTGTGCGTCGAACGTCCTTCCGTCGGGGCGAGTGGGCATGGGACCTCCTTTATCACAAGGGCGCAGCATGTCGGTCGACGACGAGCACCGTCGCCGGTGCTCACCGGGCTCCGCGGCGGGCCCCCCTCGGCGCGGAGATCGGCAGAGACACGATGAACGTGGTGCCGCCTCCCGGGCGTGGCTCGCACGCGAGGGTCCCTCCGTGGGCCTCGACGATCTGACGCGTGATGGCGAGCCCGAGACCGGTGCCCTCCCCCTTCGTCGAGAAGAACGGATCGAACACGCGCGCCCGGATCTCGTCCGGGATACCCCCGCCCTCGTCCTCGACCCGGACCACGACGCTCATGCCCTCGCCCCGCACCGTGACGTCCACCTTGCCGCCATCCGGCATCGCCTCGCGCGCGTTGCGGAGGAGGTTGAGGAGCGCCTGGCGAATCTGCGACTCGTCGAAGATCGTGGGCGGGAGCGGCTCGTCGACGCGGGTCTCGACCGTGCACGCGGACCGCGTCATCTCGGGCTTGGCGAACGCGACCACCTCCGCGACGAGCGCCGGGAGATCGTCCGACTCCATCCGCGGCTCGGGCAGGCGCGCGACGCGGAGGTACTCCTCGGACAGGTGCTCGAGGCGCTGCACCTCGCGCGTGATGGCGGCGAGGAGCGCGCGGCCCTCGCCGCCCATGCCGCCCTTGGCCAGCTCTTCCTCGAGCAGCTCGATGTTCAGGCCGATCGAGGAGAGCGGGTTGCGGATCTCGTGCGTGACGTGCGCGGCCATCTTGCCGATCGCCGCGAGCCGCTCGCTCCCCACCGCGCGCGCCCGCTCGCGCGCCACGGCGCCCACCATCTTCTCGAACGCGACGGAGAGCTGGCCGATCTCGTCTTCGGATGCGACGGGCGCCTTCGGGGCGAGGTCACCCCGCGCCACCGCCTGCGCGCGTTCGGTGAGCCGCTCGAGCGGCGCGAGGATACGCCTCGCGTGCAGCGAGACCCCCGCCCCGAGGAACAGGGTGAGCGCGGCGAGCCCGCCCAGCTGCCAGATGGCGCGCCGCTCCCGCGCCTTGGCCTCCTGCCCGAAGCGGTCCATGGCACCCGCCAGCCGGTCCGAGAGGCCGCGCAGGCGCTTCGTGCACTCGATCTCGATCGGGCTCGCCGCCAGGAGGGCGCGGTTGGCGCCGTCGGCGTCGCCGCGCTCCAGCGCAAGGAAGAGCTGCTCGAAGACGACCTTGTCGGCGAGCACGAAGGACTCCGCCCCGTCGAGGCTCCCCGCGAGGAGCAGCGCGAGATCCCGGGTGTCGCCGCTCCCGCGACGGAAGAGCTCCCCCGTCATGGCCGCGCGCGTCTCCCCGAAGGACGCTCGGCGGCCCTTCACGAGCTGCTCGACGACGTAGCGGGTGGAGGGATCGTGCTCGCCCGGCGACTTCTCCACGAGGGTCGCGATCGTGGTCTGCACCGCGAGGAGCTCGCCGAGCCGGAGCGCGACCGGGACGTAACCCTTCGCGAGCTCGTCGCTGTCGGCCGCCGCCTTCTCCTGCGCCGAGATCCCGAAACCCACCGTCACGGCGAAGGCGAACAGCGTGACCCCGAACGACGCCAGGATGCGCGTCGCGATCGTCTTGGTGGGCGCGCGCCGCGGCGGCGGCAGGGACGCCCGCTCGCTCAAGGGCGCGCCTCGAGCGCGCGGTCGATCCAGGTGACGATGTCGTCGCACGCGGCGCCCGTCTTGCGGAAGGCGACGAGGCTCGACGCGCACGCGGTCACGATGGGCAGCAGGTCGCCGTCGTGCGCGGCGGCGCGGGCGCGCGTGATGTCGCGGGAGACGTCGGGCATGGTCACGGGCAAGAGCCCGCCCGCGCCGGAGCAGCCGGCCCGGGCACGGGCGTAGGTGAACTCGCGAGGCGCATGGCCCAGGATGCGCGTGAGGATGGCGCGCGGCGGATCGTAGAGGCCGAGACCGCGGCCGAGCTGACACGGATCGTGGTACCGCACCTCCCCCGTCGGGTGGACGCGCGCGAGCGCCGCCAGCTCGCGGTGCGCGAGCTCGAGCAGCAGATCGACGCGGACCAGGAGCGGCGTCCCCCCGTCCGGGTAGGCGCGCCGGAGCGTGATGGCGCACCCGGGGTCGACGGCGATCACCGAGCTCGCCCCGCGGATCGCGGCGCGGAACGCCTCTCGCTGCCGGAGGAAACCGGCCGCGTCCCCGGCGTGCGCGAGCGGCGCGCCGCAGCACACGTCCACGAGCTCGACGTCGCCGACGAGCCGACGCGCCGCGGAGACCGCGCGCCTGGCCTCCGCCCCCGCCCTGGCCGTGTACGTGCATCCCACGAGCACCTTCACGGGCCCGCCCCGCAGGCCGGCTTCTCGCGCGAGCGCCTGCGTGCGAGCCGCGTGCGCGGCCTGGAACGTCGCGAAGCGCGCGACGACGCCCGCGGCCGACGCCGGGCCCAGGCCCAGGGATGCGGCGCCCGCCCGCGCCGCGAGCAACGTACCCGCCACGTCGTTCTGGTGATCGCACGCGCTCTTACAGGCTCCGCACCCCGTGCAGGCCCACGCGGGCTCGGCGTACGACGGCTCCGCCGGCACGCTCCCGTTCGCGAGGAAGTAGGCCATCGACATCTTCCCCCACGGCGTCAACGTCTCCCGCGGCGCGGCGTTCGACACCGGACACTCGCTCCTGCACAGCTTCGGACAGAAGACACAGTTCTCGAGCGCCTGACGACGCTCCAGGACCATGGGAAGTCGAGGAGGTGACCCCTTCTTGGTCATCATCACGGATCTTGGCTTCACCGGTAGGTGAAGCGAAGATCGTGATCACAAATCCGGAAGACGTCGCCCTCGGCGATCTGCTTCCGCGCGATGCGCTGGCCGTTGTACTCGACGCCGTTCGTCGAGCCCATGTCGACCATGAAGTACACGCCGTTCTGGTACTCGATCATCGCGTGCTGACGCGACACGTTCGGGTCCTTGAGCGTGAGGTCGCTCGACTGCTTGCCGCGCCCGATGATGAACCGGTCCTTGTTCACCTGGAGCTTCTCGCCCTGGTACATCACGTTCAGCGTGGCGCCCTGGCTCCCGCCGCGGACGGCCATTCCGCCGCCCATCCCGCCGCCACCGCCGTCGTACCCGTTCTGCGGGCGCAGGTTGCCGGGGATCGGGGGAGGCGCGCTGCGAGGCATGTTGGGGGGTCCCCCTCGCGCAGCCTGCTGGCTCGAACGCGCGGGGGGAGGACCAAACCCGCCGCCGCCTGCACCACCCGAACCACGCGGAGGTGGAGGGGGCGCGGGGAGGTTCCCACCGCGAGGCGGCGGGGGAGGCAGACCACCGCCGCGGGCGGGCGGGGGGGGCAGACCACCACCACGCATGTTCCCCGTCATCGGAGGAGGAGGCGCGCTGCCATAGCCACCCTGGTCGAGGCGCATCCCTCCGCTCGGGCGCTGGTCGCGGCCACCGCTGACCATGCCGGTGGGCTGGCCGCCGTAGCTGCGCTGACGAGCGTACTGCTTCATCGCCTCGTTGATCAGATAGTCCACGCTGCACTCCAGCTCGCGGGCCATCTGCTCGAAGGTCTCCCAGAGCTGATCGCGGCACTGGAAATTCCGTCCGCTCTTCTTGTTGGGATCCGCGCTCATCTCCGTGTCGACCTGTCCGTGCTCCGTGGGGGGACGGGAGGCTCGCCGTGGCCGGCGCCCTCCGGACCTTCAGGGTACCCCTTCTCCGGGGAATTTACGTTCCAAAAAAACTTCGAGCTGGTGCGTTCCGGTCCGGTGGACGCGGGGTGGCCGTGTGGGGCTCGCGCGCACATGCCGCCTCACTTCTCCATCGATGGAATCACGCAGATTTTCACGACCTCCCCGATCGTGCTGACCTCCTTCTTCACCATCTCCTTCGAGCCCGGCTCCTTCGGGGCGTCGCAAGACCACTGGCAGTCGTCCTCCGGGTCGCACTTCGGCACGGGGGTCTTGTCGTTCTCGAGCTTCGCGAGGTGCCCGCGATCGGCCTTCTTGCCCTCCCAGTACATGCCGATGGCGGTCATCTTCGGGCCGAAGTCCTTGCTGTCGAGGTACGGCGCCATGACCGAGTGCGGCGTCACGTCGCCGGAGGACTCCATCTTGAGGATGCGCTGCGCGTAGCCGAGCGGCTCCGTCATCCCCATCTTCGTCGTGCTCTTGGTGGGCAGGTGCTTCAGGAAGTCGGGTACCTGCTTCGGGTTGGTGATCGTCTTGAGGATGAGGTCCCCCGCCACCCAGCGCACCTTCCACTTCTTGGGCTGGTCGAAGAGCGTGTAGAGCTTGAGGACGATCTGGTCCTTGGGGAACTCCTGCAGGCGCTGGAACGCGAGGTCGCGCACGATGTCGGAGGTGCTCTCCTCCTTCGCGATCGCGAAGATGGCGTTCATGTCGGCCGCGCTGTTCTTGTCGAGCCGCCCGTCGAGCGCCGCGAGCGCCGTCTTGCGGCGGTCATCGCTGTTCTTCGCGTTGGCCGCGAACTCGAGGAGGTAGTCGACGATCACGCGGCCGCCGACCTTCTTCATCGAGGGGAAGATCTCCTCGTTGAGGTGGCGGTCCTGGATCTTCTGCACCTGGCCCGCGACCTGCTCGGCCGTCGCCGTGCTCTTGTTCTTGGTGTTGCTGTCCGTGACGATGGTCGTCCAGCGCGCGACCCACTGCGGCGAGGTCGTCGTCCTCGCGAGCGCGACCAGCGCCTCGCCCGCGCGCTTCTTCGTGTCCTCGTCGCCCAGGTCGGAGATGAGCGCGCACATGCGGTCGATGCGTCGCGCCTTCTCCGTGAGGAGGTCGGGGAGCTTGCGCACGCTCGGCGCGCCGAGGAAGCGCATCATCTGCTCGAGGCCGTACTGCTGGGCGCTGTTCTCGACGCGATCCTCGAAGCCCGTCTGCGCCCAGGTGATCAGGCCCTGGATCAGGTCCGCGCGCGTCTTCTCGTCGCTGACGAGCGACGTCGGCTCATGCGTGAGGAGCGCGAAGGCCATGTCCTTGTAGGGCACGGTCGGATCCGGCGGGGAGCGATCGGTCTTCTCGTCGCGAGGCGGCGGCGGGATGTTCATCTGCCGAACGAGCTCGACCGCCATGCCGTTCACGATCTGCCGCCGCGCGCCTTCGGGCAGCCGCGTCAGCGCGCCTTCATGCTGCTCGCCGTCCTCGTCCTTGTACTTGTCGACCAGGTAGCCGATGCCCTTGCGCTGACCGCCTCGCGGAGGCATGCGCACGAGCGAGAGCGCGGCCTCCACGCGCAGATCGGGGGCGTACTTGTCGTGGGTGACGACCGCGATGAGCTTGTACGGGCCGCGCTCCGTCTTCTCCCATCGCGTCACGTCGCCTTTGCTGACGCGACAACCGGAGAGCGCTGGCAGGACAGCGAGGGCGCCGAGCGCGAGGGCCGGCCCCAGGAGCCGCGCGGCGCGAGCCTGCCGCCGCGAGCGCCGTGCCATGGAGTGTAGAAACCGCGTGCCGTCGCCCATCGTGGAGACCCCAGTGATCGAGCGGCCGGGCCATCGGGACCCGAGCCGGTTTGCGTGGTCGGAGGAGTGAGGACCGGATCCTATCCGTTTTCCGGGCAAGACGCCCCAAAACGGGCCAAGGGAAAAGATTGACGACTACCTTGCCCTACCTTAGCCTCCTAGGTAGGTAAAGGTAGTAATGGCCTTCCCGCTCTTTGCTCCACGTCGCCTCGCCGAGGGGCTCCCCACGAACACCCGATCGCCGACCGTTCTCGGCAGCGGGGCCGCCGTGTATCCCCGCGGCCGCGAGGTCGCGGCGCTCGTGATCTGGACCTGTGCGATCTTCATCGCGCTCGCGCTCGCCTCGTACCAGGGCGAGCCGGCCTCCGCGCAGGTGCTCGCGCCCGACGCGCCGCGCCTCGCGGGGCCGAACTGGGCGGGCTTCGTCGGCGAGGCCTGCGCACGCGCGCTGGTGACGGCGATCGGCGTCGTGGCGTGGGTGGTGCCCGTCGAGCTCGCGCTCCTGGGCGTCCCGTTCGTGCGCGGGCGCCGATCGGCGGTGACGCCGACCCGCGTCGCAGGCGACGTGGTCATCGTGGTGCTCGCGGCGGCGCTCGTGCAGGTCGGGTGGCCGACCGCGCTCGCGTTCGGGCGACACGGGGCGGCGGGGCTCGTGGGCGAGCTGTTCGGGGAGCTCTTCCGCTCGCTGTTCTCGACGGTCGGGAGCTTCCTCGTGGGATTCGCCGCGCTCGGGATCATCCTGATCGTCCGCGCGACGTTCTCGTTCATCGCGCTCGTCAACGGCGTGGGTCGGATCGGCAGGACCGGCGCCGAGAGGACCGCTGCGGGCGCGCGCCAGGTCGCGAGCGCGTGGCGAGCGGCGCGCGAGGTCGAGCGCCAGAAGGCCGAGCAGGCACGGATCTCGAAGCTGCCGAGGATCGACACGGAGGCGCACGACGACGCGCTCGTGCTCGCGTTGCCCGAGCCTGGAGAGGAGGGCGCGGGCGACGAGGAAGCGCTCACGTTCCTCCCGCTCGACCCGCCGAAGGACGCCGCCGCCGCGAAGTCGAAGCGGGCGCGAGCCCGGATCGAGCTCGGACCCGAGCCTGCCGCGCCGACCGCGACGGATCCCGGCGCGCGCGCGCGTGGCCGGCGGAAGAAGGACGCGGCGCCGACCCCCGACGACGACGACGAGCCCGACGTCGTCGCCGAGGTCGTGCTCGAGGACGCCGTCGACGCGTCCGAGGACGCGAGCGCCGGTCGCGACGAGGACGCCGACGAGGAGCGGGGCGCGAGCGAAGGGACGGGCGACGACGCCGGCCTGGATCGCGACGAGACGGAGGCGGACGAGACCGATGGCGCGGACGACGCGGAGCCGGGCCGGACGAAGCCGCGCCGCGGCAAGGGATCGCGCCGCAAGAAGGCCCCGCCGGGCCCGACCATCGTCGACACGACGGCGGCGCTGCAGAAGATGCCCCCGGCGCGGCACGAGAAGGACGAGAAGCGGGCGGCGAGCACCTTCTCGCTCCCGCGGATCGACTTCCTCTCCGCCGGGGCGAAAGACGGGAGCGTCTCCATCGACGAGGAAGGCCTCCGCCGCGACGCGGAGCTGCTCGTGCGGACGCTCGCGTATTTCAAGGTCGTGGGCACGGTCGAGGAGATCCACCCTGGCCCGGTGGTCACGACGTTCGAGCTCTTGCCCGAGGCCGGCACCAAGGTCGCGCGCGTCGCGGGCCTCGTTCACGAGGTCACCATGGCGTTCGCCCGCAAGGTGCGGATCGTGGCGCCGATCCCGGGAAAGAACCGCATCGGCTTCGAGCTCGAGAACCTGCGCCGGGCGGTGGTGAACCTGCGCGATCTGGTCGAGGACAGGCGCTTCCAGTCCCTCGACGCGGCCCTCCCGCTCGTGCTCGGACGCGACATCGTGGGCAACCCGGTGTACGCCGACCTCGCGACCATGCCCCACGTGATCGTCGCGGGAGCGACGGGCGCGGGCAAGAGCGTCGGCCTCAACGTGATGCTGGCGTCGCTCCTGTACCGGCGCACGCCCGACGAGCTGCGCCTGCTCATGATCGATCCCAAGGTGGTCGAGCTCGCGCCGTTCGACCGCATCCCCCACATGCTCCTGCCGGTGGTCACCGACATGAAGCAGGCGTCGAACGCGCTCAAGTGGGCGGTCGACGAGATGGAGCGGCGCTACCAGCTCTTCGCGGACGCGGGGACGAAGAACATCGGCACGTACAACGGGTGGGTCGGACGGGTGCGCCGCGGCGAGGCCAAGAACCCGGCGCAGCGGCTCCTGTTCGGGAAGGACCCCAACGGGTTCGTGGACGCCGTGCCGGCGCGGGACGGCGAGGGGGGCGAGCAGCCGCTCCCCGAGGCCTTGCCGCTCATCGTCATCGTGGTCGACGAGTACGCCGACCTCGTGATGCAGTACGGCAAGGAGGTCGAGGCGTCGATCGCCCGCCTCGCACAGAAGTCGCGGGCGGCCGGTATGCACGTGATCCTCGCGACGCAGCGCCCGAGCGTGGACGTCATCACGGGGATGATCAAGGCGAACTTCCCGACGCGCATCGCCTTCAAGGTCGCGCAGAAGATCGACAGCGGCACCATCCTCGACGAGCGCGGGGCCGAGCACCTGCTCGGAAAGGGCGACATGCTGATCAAGCTCTACGGCACCAACGAGACACGCCGTGTCCAGTGCCCGTGGATCAGCGAGGAGGAGGTCCTGGCGGTGACCGACCACCTGCGCGCGCAGGGCGAGCCCGTCTACGACGAGAACATCATCCGGCCGCGTGACGACGAGGACGGCGAGGGGCAGGCCGAGGACGGGGAACAGGACGCCATGTACGATCAGGCGGTCGCGGTGGTCACCCAGACCGGGAAGTGCACGATCTCGTGGCTCCAGCGGAAGCTCGGCCTGGGGTACAACCGAGCCGCGAAGATCGTGGAGACGATGGAGCGTCGCGGCATCGTCGGTCCGGCCAACGGCGCCAAGGAGCGCGAGATCCTCGTCTCAAACCTCTGACTCTTTTGCCAAATGCTTGAAAGGACGCTATATTCCGCGTGACGCACTGGGCAAGGACCGGGCCAGCGAAACGTGTCACTCCGGTGGCTCGGGCCGTCGAAAAAACCTTGCACGCCCGAAAAGTGGGTGCATAACGTCCCGCCCGGCTTCGAGCTTTTCTCGCCTTTCCCTCCCCCGCCGTCAGGTGCGGTCCGGCGGGACGGTCACGGATACGGACTCCAGGTCATGTACAGAAAGACGCGCCTTCCGGGGCCATGTCGTGAGAGGGACCGGGCATTGACATCATCGCTGGAATCTCCGGACAAGAGGCACGACTTCGCGTCCGTGCGCGCGCACGCCGCCGCCCCGTTGCCCGTCCCCGACGGCACGGAGGACCCCTACGGCGGAGGTCTGCCCGACGAGGGGGAGCGCACGCGCCTCATCGGCGAGCTGTCCCGGCTGCTGCGCGAGCCGCTCATCCCCGACAGCACGCGAACGGCAGGGCTCACGCTCATCGGCTGGCTCGCGCGGAGGATGCCCGGCGAGGAGGCGCACGCGCTCGGCGTCCAGGAGGCGCGAAACAGCGAGCGTCGGCAGAAGGTCCGTTGACGCGAGCGGTCTGAGCGCGCTCGTCGGTCCGGGGGTTCATGGGTCCGCGCAGCAGCGGAGGCCCTGCTGGTAGAGGATGTGACCTGTGCCGTGGATGCGCGTCGTCGGCCGGCAGCGCGTCCTCACGGGTCCCCAGTACCCGCCCTTCATGATCGAGGGGTGGCCACCGCGCTGCGTCGACCGCGTCCACTCGTCGATGTTCCCGGTCATGTCATAGACACCGAACGGGCTACGACACCGGGGGCGCGATCCCGACGGGACCCCTTGCCAGAGGTGGTCGAGCTCGCGGCGGGTCTGCTCGCTCGCGCGATCCGCGCCCCACGCGCCCCACCACTGCCGCCAGCGCCGGTCGACGACGCACGCCTCGGGATCGCGGATGTAACCGTACGGGTAGGGGAAGGCCTCCTCGCCCTCGCACGCGAAGGTCCACTCGTCCTCGGTGCACAGGCGCTTCTTCTCGGCCTGGCAGAGCGCCTCACCCTCGGTGAAGCTCAGGAGGATGATCGGGTTCTCGCCCTTCCTGTTGGGGTACTCGAAGCGATCGATGCAGAAGCGCATGTCGCGGGTCGGGAGCACAGAAGAGGCCTTGCGCCACGCGTCGCCGTCGAACTCGGCGCACCGCTCGGGCCAGTCGCGGTTGATCCAGCGCCGGCAGCACTGCTTCTGCAGCTCGTCGCCCAGGGTCGTGACCTTCATCTTGCCCTTGACCTCGATCATGCCCGGCCGACAGCCGCCGCGATTCCTCTCGGCCGCATCCGTGACCTGAGGGTCCTCGCCAGGGGCCGTCACGGCCTGCCAGTGCTTGCCGGCGACGAGCCGCCACTCGCGCGTCGCGGGGCCGAGCGCGGCGTGCGATGGGGCCGTCGCGAGCGAAGCGACGCCGAGGGCGACGAGCAGGAGGGGTCTCGACACCACGGGAGCGTAGCATCCGGGATGCCGCTGCCCCCCTGCACCCACCTGCCCTCACCCTGAGGGCTGTCACCCGCGGAGAACACGCAGCAGCGGTGCACGAGCCGCAACACCGGCGAATTTAGCGGGCGGGCACGATCCTCGCACCATGTGCGCGCCGAGGTTCCACCCATGAAGAAGCGGGCTCGGTTGCTGATGGTGATGGCGCTGGCTCTCGGCGCGGGGACTGCGGCCGCCGCGCCGCCGGCCCCTCCGCGGAAGGTCGCGGCGAAGCCCGATCCGAGGAAGGACGCCCGGAAGAAGAGCACGCCCGCGCCGCCCCTCCCGCCACCGCCGCCGGGCACGATCTCGCCGCCGGGGGCAGGACCGAGCGCCTCTCCCGTCGTCCCACCACCGCCCGTGACCGCCACGGCCCCGCGGGTGGAGGTCGCCGGGACGAGCAGCCCGCTCGCGAGCCCGACCGCGGATCGGGCCGACGCGCCGGCCCCGAGGAGCAGCGCAGAGCCCGAACCGTGGCACGTCTCGATAGACGCGTTCCACGGCGGGAGCAACCTCCAGGTGCTGAGCGACAACGAGCTCTCCGGACGCGAGCAGCGGCCGACGAACACGCTCGACGACGCGCGCGTGTCGGCGACCTCGTTCGTGCTCGGCGGCGCGTACGACGTCTCCCCCGCGCTCACGCTGGGCGTGCGCGTGCCGGTGGTGACGGGCAGCATCGTGACGCGCGGCGAGGGCATCCAGGAGCGGTCCGCTCGGGTGATCGGCAACGTGGGCCTCGGCGGGCGGACGACCTACGCGCTCTCGCGCGACGCCGATCTCGTCCTCGGGGCGGAGCTCTCGGTGCCGACGGGTGGCGGACAGGATCAGCCGCTCGAGGAGGACGTTCGCGCCGACCCTCGCGCGGACCGACCGTTCCGTGCATTCTACAAGTACGCGGTCGCGCGCGCCGCCGATCGCGCGACGGCGTCGCGGGACACGGGGCTCTTCGAGATGGGTCGGGTCGGCCTCTCGCCCGCCGCGGGCGCGGTCGTGCGCGCCGGAAGGATCACGGCGCGGCCGCTCGCGAAGCTCGAGGGGCTCGTGGACGTGACGGGCGAGGCGCAGGACAGGTTCCTCGTCGAGCTCGTGGGCGGTGGCGGGGTCGGCTATCGCGCGCACGCCCTGCTCGAGCCCGAGGTGGCCGCGTGGGGCAACGTCGCGCTGACCTCGCAGAAGACGCGGGAGGCGAACGGCGTGACGCTCGAGCCGGGGGCGCGGCTTCACCTCGGGCCGGTGACGGGCCTCGTCTCGGTGCTCGTCCCCGTCGTGGGCCAGCTCGCGGACGCACGAACGCTCGCGTTCCACGCGGGCGCGCGCGGCCAGTTCTGAGCGGGTCCGTCGGCTCCCGTTCAGGGCGCGCGCGCGCCGTCCGCCTGCACCGCGAACAGCTCGTCTCCGCTGCCGACGATCGCCGCGGACCCGCGCAGACCGGGGACGCGCGTCCACCCGCGCGTGTCGTAGAAGAACAGACCGGCGTCGGTCCCCGCGTGGATGTCGGTCCGGTTGCGTCCCCAGACGGCGGTCGCGCGCGCGTCGCCGGGCAGCTCGACGGGGATCCACTTGCCGTCGCCCCCCGTCCCCGCGGAGCGCATGAGCGAGGTGCCCACCACCCACACGTCGTTCTCCGCCGAGGCGAACAGGGCGGTGAAGCGCGCCGCCGGGTCGGCGTGCTCGGTCTTCCATGTGCCGTCGGGCAGGCGCCGCACGATGGCCCCGTCGCCGGCGGCCCAGACGGTCGCGCCCGCGCCCGTGACGGCCCGCATCGCGCGACCTCGCGTCTCGACCGACCAGCGGCCGTTCTGCCGCCGGTGAAGCGTCCCGCGATCACCCTGCGAGGTCGCGATCCACAGCTCGCCGTTCCTCCCCCAGATGGCGTGGAGCTCGCTGCCCGGCTCCAGGCCGGTGATCTTGTGCTCCGACCACGCCTTCCCGTCGTGATGAAGCAGGGTCGCGCCGGCGGTCGCCCACACGTCGTCGGAGCTTGCGCCGTACACGTGCGTCACCGGCAGGCCCGGCTGCACACGCGAGACCGCCCATATGGCCGAAGGGGTGCGCCGCCAGACGACGCCGTCCCTGCCGCTCGGCGTGATCACGTACCCGACGACGAAGACGACCCCGTCGGTCCCCATCCACGCGCCGTGGGGGACCTGGCCGAGGCGATGTGAGGACTCGGGGAACGACTCCGCGACCGGCGGCGTCGTGTTGTTCCAGCGAAGCACGGCGACGGATGGTCGCGCCGGCAAGGTCGGGGGCGCGGAGGAATGTGCCGTGCCGAGCGGCGCGCTCGAGGCGCCGGTGGCGGCGGCCGACGGCGCGACCAGCATCGCGGCCGAGGCGTCCGGCGGGGGATCGGCTGCGGGGAGGCTCCGCTCGCTGCCGGTCCTGCACGCGGCGAGGTCGAGCGCGATCGCCGCGGCCAGCACGACATGGAGGGGGGGAGGCGCGTCCATCGTCGCCAGCCTCAGTCCGGCGGGAGCCGCGTGGTGGTGGGGTCGAGCAGGCTCGCGATGCCGTTCACCTCGGCGTCGCGCCCCTTCAGCTGGCCCGTCTTGTCGAGGAAGTTCCACTCCACGAACTTCACGATCGAGGAGTGCTCCATCACCACGTGCGACACGTGGTTCCGCCGCGCGAACTTGCCGAGCGCGAGGATGGGGACGCGCGTGCCGTAGGGCTTGTCGTCGACCTTGCTCGTGGGCGGGGGCGGCACGTGATCGAAGTAGCCCCCGCCCTCGTCCCACGTGAGCAGGATGAGCGTGTCGTCCGAGTACCTGGAGAAGATCGCGTCGACCGTGTCCTTCACGAACGAGACGCCCATGCTGATCTTGGTGCTGTAGCCGGGGTGCTCGTTCCGGTACTGGAGCGCCTTGATGTAGACGAACTCGGGAAGCTTCCCGGCGGCGACGTCCTTCGCGAGATCGTCGTAGTCCCTCATGTAGGTGAGGTTGTCCGTGAACTGCTCGTAGTACTGGTAGGGCGTGTCCGACGGATCGTAGGTGCACGGCGGCGTCGGGAGACGGGCGGGGCAGTCGGCGGGCGCCGGCGGACAGAGGGTCGCCTTGCGCATCGCGTAGTAGCCCTGCAGGTACGCGGCGAAGTGGAGGTCGCGCTGGATGAGCAGGTCGGGCAGCGTGGTCACGCCCGAGTACTTCCCCCGCTTCGCGGGGAGCGTGCAACCGGACCCGATCGAGTCGGGCTTCACGCTGTTGTCCTCGAACACGAAGCGCGCGACCGCGAGGTACATGTCGTTCGACGACGACGAGCCCAAAATCGGCTGGAAATAGCGGTCCCCGAGCGCAAAGCGCGACGCCCAGTCGTGGTAGACGGGCAGCTTTCCCGGGGGGACGATCGCGAAGTTGCGCGGGTTCGAGCACTCCGCGCCCTTCACGAACCGATCCATGAGGCCGTGGTTGACCTGGTCGAACTCGCAAGTGTAGGTGTGCGGCGGATCCCAGCCGGCGTTCTCGTCGTCGTCGAGGACGATGGGCGAGGCCCCGGTCGGCTCCTTCGCCGGCGCCGCCTCGCAGCACGCGGGGCCGCTGGTGCAGGTCGGGTTCGAGCCTGCGGGGGCCGTGCAGTACGCGCCGAAGTAGGAGTCGAAGGTGTGGTTCTCCTGGATGATCAGGACGACGTGCTTGATGTTCTTCGGGAGGACGGGCGCCGCGGCGTCACGCGCTCCCGGCGCGCCCCCATCGGGCCCCGGCGGGTCGGCGTCGGCGTCGGGCCGTGGCACGATCGCCTCAGAACCTCCCACGTCCGACCCGCAGGCGAGCGTCAGCACGGCGGTGACGGCGATGCGGGCAAGGGGAAGCTTGCGTGCCACGGCCCCAGGATCGCACGGCCCCCGCGCGTCCGCGAACAAAAAGGCAAAGGACCGGAGCCTCGCTCGCGCGCGGCATCCGGCCCTTTGAAAGATAATCCCGGCAGCGTCCTACTCTCCCACACCGTCACCGGTGCAGTACCATCGGCTCCGAGGAGCTTGACTTCCGAGTTCGGGATGGGATCGGGTATGGCCTCCTCGAGAACACCACCGGAAATTCAGGATCTCGCCGCCGGGCCCCGTTGTGGTGGGGCGACTCGGCGGAGGTGAAGCGCGCATAGATCCGTCGCTTCGCGATCCGAATCCTGCGTGCGAAAATCGACATTTGCCCTAGAAGCATGACCAAGCCTCACGAGCTATTAGTACCGGTCCGCTCCGTGGGTTGCCCCACTTCCACGCCCGGCCTATCGACGTCGTAGTCTACGACGGCTCTTTAGTGGCTTGCGCCAGGGATACCTCGTCTCGAGGCCGGCTTCCCGCTTAGATGCTTT
>SXNL01000006.1 GCA_005777185.1 Myxococcales bacterium | reverse complement strand
TGATGAGGACGGTGCACGTCGTCTGGGCGACGCGATCGACCATGCGGTAGACGTCCACGAGCGACTCGGTGTCGCCGACGACGCCGCGCATGCTGCGGGGCCGCGGCGTGGGCGCGGCGATCGCGATCGGCAGGGCCGGGGCCGCCTCGCAGGAGAAGTCGAGAGACGCGGAGTCCTCCTCGAGGTCCTCCCCGAAGGTGGCAACGCCCGCACGCAGGATGACGCCCGACTGTCTCTCGAAATCGTCCATGATGACCTCCAAGGAAAAACGGATCTCGTCGCCGGCTGCCCCGCCGCCGGTCGTCGAGGTTCTGGATTCGGGCCGCGCGACGACTTCGCGCGGCGGGGGGGGTTACCCGATCGGCCCCTGCCAATCAGGTGTACAGACCGTCAATGCAACCGTCAGGCCAACGTGTCGGAACCTTGGCTCCGGGTGTCAAAATGAGACTTTCGGCGGAAAACGACGACCGTGCCGTACTCTCAGTCCGAGGGGCGTTCCGGCCGACTGACTTGATCCCGCCATGGCGGTGGAAGGAAACCGCCACCCCGCCGCCACTAGCGGGCGCCGTACTTGCGGAGGCGCTCGCGCAGGGTCGAGCGGGCAATGCCAAGTAATTTCGAGGTCTTGCTGACGTTTCCGCCGGCCTCCCGCCACGCCTCCATGACGGCTTCGCGCTCCACGTCACGCAGGGGGGTGGCGGACGCGATCCCGGGTGTGGGCGCCCGGGGCACCCGAACCATGGCGTCCGGCACACCCGCAGACGAGGCGGGAGTGTCTTCGCCGGCGCTCTGGAGCAGGGCCGCCGCCACGGACTCCTCGCCGATCGCCTCTCCCATCGCGACGATCGCAGCGTGCTGCACGACCTGCTTGAGCTCGCGGACGTTGCCCGGCCACGTGTGCGCGTAGAGTCGCGCCATCGCGGGACCCGTGAACCACAGCGGTCCGAGCGCGTGGCGTTCCGCAAACTGCCTCAGGAACGAGCTCGCCAGGATCTCGAGATCACCCGCCCGTCCGCGCAGGGGAGGGAGGCGGATGGTGAATCCGGCGAGGCGGTAGCGGATGTCGGCGCGAAGCGTTCCGCCCTCGATCGAGCGGTTGGTCGCGCTCACGATCCGCGCGCGCAGCGCGATGTCGCGGTTCGCGCCGATCCGCCGGAATTTACGCTGCTCCAGCGCCCGAAGCAGCTTGGGCTGGAGCACCAGCGGCATCTCGCCGACCTCGTCGAAGAACATCGTGCCGTCCATGGCGGCCTCGAGGAGCCCCATCCGCGCGGCCTTCGCACCGGTGTACGAGCCCGCCTCGTGACCGAACAGCTCGCTCTCGACCAGGTTCTCAGGGATCGCGGCGCAGTTCACCGCCATCATCGGCGTGGTGGATCCCGTGAGCTGATGGATCGCCTCGGCCGCGAGCTCCTTGCCCGTCCCCGTCTCGCCCAGGATGAGGACCGGCACGTCGCCGAAGCGCGCGAGGTGCCGGATCTGCTCGCGTACCGTGCGGATCTCGTTCGAGTTTCCGAGGAGGACGTCGGCGGCGTCGCGCTCCCGGGCCTGCGGGAGGACGCGGGCGAGCTCCTCCAGGAGCATCTCGACGGCGCCGTGCGGAAACACGGCGCGTTTCTGTCGCGCCGAGGAGCCCTCGAGGCGCTTGCCTCCATAGAGAAGGACCAGGTTGTCGGCCTGTCCGCCCAGGATGATGTGCGCGTTCCGGAAGGCGGCCGGCAAGAGGGCCGTCGCGGTGTAGTCGATCACCTTCGCGTCGAACGTCGTCGTCTTGACGAGGCGCGCCGCCTCCTCGGGCGATCGCGCGTGCTCGACCGACCACCCGAGCCGCCCAGCGGCATCGCGAAGCGTCCGCGCCAGGGCGTCGTCGAGCGTGACGACGCCGAGCCGGCTCCCTACACCGGAGGAGGGTTCCACGACCCATCATCACGCACGTGCCGCCCGGGCGGCAAGTTTGGGGCGAGCGTCAAGGCGAGGGCGGTGCGGCCGTCAACTTGGCGCACCTTCCCGTCGAGAGCCCCGCGGCACGGGCTCTGGCTCGGGAGACGTGGCCGGCACGGCCCGTGCTCCAGAACGGCACCGTGGGCGATCTCTTCAACACGGTCGGCAATCTTCATCACGCGCTCGACTACCACCTCGAGCGCCAGAACGTCCTCGCGTCCAACATCGCGCATGTGGACACGCCAGGCTACGTGCCGCACGACCTCGCGCGCAGGACCGAGTTCGCGGGGCACCTGGACGCCGCGATGGCGAGGACGCAGGCCGGACACCTCGGCGCAGGCGACGGTCCAAACGGCTTCGAGGTCTTCGCGGACCCCGGCGCGGGGCAGACCGGCAAGGACGAGAACCAGGTGTCGCTCGATCGCGAGGCCGCGAAGGTGGCCGCGAACCAGATTCGCTACGACGTGGTGACGGCGCTCGCCAGCGCCGATCTCGCGGCGCTGGCCTATGCCGCGACGGACGGTCGCGGATGATACGGGAAGGTGAAACATGATCGGGACCTTCAGCGCGATGGAGATCGCGGCCTCGGGCCTGTCGGCCGAGCGCACGCGGATGAACACGATCGCCTCGAACCTCGCCAACGCGCACACCACGCGCACCGAGGCCGGCGGACCTTACAAGCGGATCGACCCCGTCTTCGTCGCGGCGCCCCTCGACGGTAACGTCTTCGACGCGCGCAGCGAGGCCATCTCGCAGGTGAGGGTCGACCGGCTGCAGGAGGACACGCGCGATCCGATGCGGGTGTACGAGCCGTCCCACCCGGACGCGGACCCCGACGGCTACGTGCGGTACCCGAACGTGAACGTGGTGGAGGAGATGGTCAACATGATCACCGCTTCCCGCGCCTACGAGGCGGGCGTGAGCTCGGTCGAGTCACTCAAGGGCATGGCCAAGGCCGCGCTCGGGATCGGCCGGTGAGCGTGATCCGGCCGGAGGGATCGGTGGGCGCCGCCCAGGCGCTCCGCCTCGGCGGCGAGATGTCGCTGCCGGACGCGGCTCGGGGGAAGCCCGAGGTGGGCTTCGAGTCTGCGATGATCGACGCCATCGACCGCGTGAACCAGTCGGGGGTCTTCGCGGAGCAGTCCGCGAAGGCGTTCGCCGAGGGCCGCCTCGACGACATCCACGGGACGATGATCGCCGCGAAGAAGGCCGACATCGAGCTCAGACTCCTCGCGAACGTACGAACCAAGGTCGTCGACGCGATCAACGACCTCTTGCGCATGAACGTCTGACCCGAGGCACCCGCGAACGACCATGAGAGAGCGCCTCACCGTCCTCCTCGCCCAGGCGAGGGCCTTCTGGGCCACCCTCACACCGGCGAAGAAGGTCCTCTTCGTCACCATCCTCGCAGGCGTGCTCGCGGGCGTGCTCGTCACCGCGCAGCTCGGTTCGCGTGAGAACTACACGTACTTGTTCACGGACCTGTCGAGCGAGGACTCGGCGGCGATCTCGGCCAAGCTGAAGGAGCTCAAGGTGCCCTACCGGGTGGCTGCCTCCGGGACGGCCCTCGAGGTGCCGGAGGAGAGAGTCCACGAGATCCGGCTGGACCTCGCCGGCCAGGGCCTGCCCCGCGGAGGCGGCGTCGGGTTCGAGCTGTTCGACAAGCACCACCTCGGCGCGACCGAGCTCGAGCAGCGCGTGAGCGTGAAGCGCGCGCTCGAGGGCGAGCTCGCGCGCACCATCTCGACGATCGGCGCCGTGCAGTCGGCTCGCGTCCACCTCGTCATGCCGGAGAAGAGCCTGTTCGCCGCGCACGCCCGGGAGCCGGCGTCGGCGTCGGTGGTGCTCAAGCTCCGCCCGGGGCGGGCCTTCGCGAAGCCGGAGGTGCAGAGCATCGTTCACCTGGTGGCCTCGGCCGTGCCTGGCCTCGGCGAGAACGCGGTGTCGATCGTCGGCGCCGACGGCATCACCCTGCACCGGCCCCGTCCCGACGGAGCGGGCGCGGCCTCGGAGATCCTCGCCGAGCGCGAGCGGGAGGTCGCGGCGCAGCTCGAGGAGCAAGCGCGGGGGCAGCTGGAGCGGACCCTGGGTCCCGGGCACGCCGACGTGCGGGTCGCGGTCGAGCTCGACCCGGCGACGCGCGAGCACACCGAGGAGAAGTACGACCCCCAGAAGACGGTCCTCCGCAGCGAGCAGAAGACGGAGGAGCGTGCGGCCGGGATCACGCCGACCGTGGCGGGCGTCCCCCAGACCAGCCCGTCCGTGGCCACGGGGGCCGGCGTGCCCGGGGCGCAGTCGAACCTGCCCGGCGGCACCTCGGGTCCCGAGAACGCTGGCGGCGCGGCCGGCCCGGCGAGGACGAGCTGGACGCGGAACTGGGAGATGGATCGCACCATCGACAAGGTCGTCCTGCCGAGCGGCAAGGTGGCGCGGATGTCGGTCGCGGTGATGATCGATGCAAACTACAAGGATGGCGTGGCGCTGCCGCGCGATCGCGCCGAGCTCGACCGGCTGGGCGAGCTCGTGAAGGGCGCCGTCGGCTTCAGCGGCGCCCGCGGCGACTCCCTCCGCGTGGAGAGCGCGCCGTTCGCGTCGAGCGCGACCCCCGAGCCGCCGGCGAAGCCGACCGAGGTCTCGAAGCTCCGGCAGGCACGGTGGTACGGGCCGATCGCTGGCGCCGCGGCCCTCCTCGCCTTCCTCGGGTTCCTGTGGACGCGCCGTCGGCGCGCCGCACGGCGGAGGGCCGCGATGGAGGCGCTCCCGCCGGTGCCCGTCGCTGGCGAGATCGAGGCCCCGCGCGAGGCCTTCACGACCGACGAGGATCGCGCCCGCCTGAAGCAGGAGGTCATCGACCTCGTGCAGAAGGATCCCGCGAGCGCGGCGCTCGTGCTGCGGGGTTGGCTGAACGAGGACGACGGAGAGGCGGCGCTCCCGCGCGCCGCCTGACGGAAGGATTCCCATGCTACGTCAAGAGCTCACCAGGCCCGAGATGGCCGTCCTCATGCTGCTCTCCCTCGACGAGGCGGTCGCGGCCCCGATCGTGGCCGAGATGAGCGCCGTCGAGCTCAAGCGGCTCCGCGAGGTCGCGCAGGACATGGCGGACGTCCCTGCCAACGCCATGAGCCTGGTCTACACGGAGTTCCTCGCGCGCGCGAAGGACGTGGTCGCCTTGCCGCGCGGTGGCGTCGCGTACCTGCGCCACCTCACCAACCGCGCCCTCGGCGAGTCACGGTCCCAGGAGATCTTCCTCGGCACCCCGATGTCCGCTCTCGACCGCGTCTCGATGGGCGATCCCAACACGATCGGCTCGCTGCTCGAGACCGAGCACCCGCAGCTGGTGGCCTGCCTCCTCTCCCAGATGATGCCCGACAAGGCCGCCGAGATCGTCGCGGCCCTCTCGCAGGAGAAGCAGGCCGAGGTGGTGGCCAGATGGGCGAACCTGGAGGAGGTGCCGACGCACCTCGTGGAGCAGATCGCCCAGGCCCTGTCGGAGGAGCTGCCGTCCGCGGACCGCGGCGTCGTCGCGCCGCTCGACGGCATCGACACGGCGGCGCAGGTGCTCCGCCGCATCGACAACGAGGCGTCGAACCAGCTCCTCGAGCGCATCAGCGAGAGCCAGGGCGACATCGCCGACAAGCTCCGGGCGTCGATGTTCACGGTGGAGGATCTCAGGGCCCTCCCCGCGCGTTCGCTCCGCCTGGTGCTCAAGGAGGTCCCGCAGGACCAGCTCATCCTTGCGCTGAAGACCGCGAGCGAGGAGCTCAAGCAGAAGATCTTCGCGAGCATGTCGCAGCGCGCGTCCGAGCTCCTCAAGGACGAGCTCGAGAACATGGGCGGCGTGCGCCTGGCGGACGTCGAGGCCGCCCACGCATCCATCGTGGAGGCCGCGCGTCGACTGGAGGGGGACGGCACGATCTCGCTGACGGAGAACA
The DNA here is from genome assembly GCA_005777185.1 of Myxococcales bacterium. Classification (GTDB taxonomy): domain Bacteria; phylum Myxococcota_A; class Polyangia; order Polyangiales; family Polyangiaceae; genus SXNL01. Next base: position 15,918 of record SXNL01000006.1, on the reverse strand, counting down.
GCGACCTTGTCTGACAAGGTGTCCCCGGTGCGGTCCGCCGTGTTCGCGCCGCGCGCCCAGCGGGCACGCGCGCGCACCAGCTGGATCGGGGGCCTCCAGAGGGGGCCCGTCCGGCGGGCGTTCGACCCGGCGCCGGCGGATCCGGATCTGCCCTCGCACGATGCGGCGCCGCCCCGCTCGCTCCCACCTCGCGCGCCCGATCGCGCCCAGGAGCGCGACAGGAGCCTCTCGATCCTCCCGCCCTCCTTGCTCGCCCCGCTCAAGACGCACGCGATCGACGTGAAGGATCTGCCGGCGGAGGAGGCCGCCCCCCCGCTGGGCGACACCGCGCGTCGGCTCGCTGCCGCGGTCGCGGAGATCGGCGCGCTCCGGCCCCACCTCTTCCGACAGGCGGAGGCCCAGATGGTCGATCTCGCGATGCTCGTCGCGCGTCGCGTGATCGCGCGCGAGCTCTCCACCGATCCGACGATCCTCCTCGGGCTGGTGAAGGAGGGCGTACAGGCGCTGTCCGAGCGGGACCGCATCGTCGTCCGCGTGGGCCGCGGAGGCCGGGAGGACGCGGCGTGGCACGGCGCGCTCGCCGAGGACCTCCGCGCAGCGCTGCCCGCGGCGGATCTCGTGTTCGATCCGGATCTCGACGAGGGAGCGTGCGTGCTGGAGAGCGATGTCGGTCAGGTGGACGCGTCGATAGGGGCCCGCCTCGACGCGATCCTGTCGTCCCTCGGGGGCGTCCGCTCGTGGTGAGCCTCGACGTCTACGCGCGTGCGGTCGAGCGGACGCGCCTCGTGCGGGCGTACGGCACGGTGAAGCAGGCGCTCGGCCTCGTCGTCGAGATCGCGGGGATCCGCGCCGCGATCGGCGACGTGGTGGAGATCGACGACGTCCTCGCGCCGCGCGACGCGAAGCCCCTCGATCTGGAGGTGACCGGCTTTCGCGGAGACCACCTGCTGACGACGCCGCTCGGGAGCACCACCGGCGTCCGCCCAGGGCAGCGCGTCCGTCTCACGACCCGAGGCGCGGAGATCCCGGTCGGCGACGAGCTCATCGGGCGCGTGATCGACGCTTTCGGTACGCCCCTCGACGGCCTCCCGCCGCGTGTCCCACGCGCCCGTGCGCCGGTGCACGCCAAGCCGCCGCCCGCGGTGTCGCGCCGTCCCATCAGCGAGCCGTTCACGACGGGGGTGAAGGTGCTCGACGCGCTGTGCACCATGGGGAGGGGCCAGCGGTTGGGGATCTTCTCGGGCGCGGGCGTCGGCAAGACGACCCTCCTGGGGATGCTCGCGCGGGGCTCGTCCGCGGACGTCAACGTCATCGCCCTCGTCGGTGAGCGTGGGCGGGAGGTGAACGAGTTCCTGCTCGACACCCTCGGCCCCGACGGCCTCGCGCGCAGTGTGATCGTGTGCGCCACGAGCGACGAGCCGCCCCTCGTTCGTGCGCGCGCGGCGGACACCGCGACCGCGATCGCCGAGCACTTCCGCGACCAGGGCAAGAGCGTCCTGCTCGTCATGGACTCGGTCACCCGCTACGCGATGGCTCTCCGCGAGGTCGCGCTCGCGACCGGCGAGCTCCCCGCGACGAAGGGCTATCCGCCGAGCGTCTTCGCCGCACTGCCGAGGCTCCTCGAGCGCGCCGGCACGGACGCGGGCCCCGGCGCGATCACGGCGGTCTACACCGTCCTCGTCGAGGGCGACGATCTCTCGGACCCCATCCCGGACGCCGTGCGGAGCATCCTGGACGGCCACGTCGTGCTCGCGCGGGACCTCGCGGACAGGGGGCACTTCCCCGCGGTCGACCCGCTCGCAAGCCTTTCACGGCTGTCGGTGGCGCTCGCGCCGGCGGAGGTCACGCGCGCCGCGCAGCGCCTCCGTGAGCTGCTCGGGGCGTACCGTGGCGCGAAGGATCTGATCCAGGTGGGCGCGTACGTCCGCGGAAGCGACGCGCGCGTCGACCGGGCCGTGGAGATGATGCCGCGCATCGAGGCGTTCTTGCGTCAGGACATGCGCGAGAGCGTCCGTCGCGAGGACGCGAGCCTGGTGCTCACCGGCCTGTTCGAGGAGAACCCGTGAGGACGCGCTGGTCGGCGCTCGTGGAGCTCCGGAGGAAGTCGCTCGAGGAGGCCGAGCACGTCCTGGGCAGGGCGAACGCGGAGCTCTCGCTCGCGCGAACCGCCCTCGTGGACGCGCGTGTCGCGGAGGCCCTCGTGGCCCGTCAGCGAGACGCCGCGGTCGCGCGCGGCCTCGTGGAGCGGGAGTGGGCCGAGCTCGAGGCGTGGCTCGCGAAGAAGCGGGCGGATACGCACGGGGCGGCCGCGCTCGTGCTGGAGCGCGAGGCCGCCGTCGTCCGCGCGCGGGAGACCGTGCAGGCGCGCACGCTCGACGTGTTCCGACTGGAGGCGCTGGACACGCGCGAACGTGAGCTCACGCGAAAGGCCGACGCGCGCAGGGAGCGCGCCGCGGAGGACGAGCACGCGAGCGGAAGACACGCACGGGCTTCCTCGCGGTGACCGCGCCCTGCGTCGGCCGCGGCTCAGGGGGGCGCCGTGCAGACCACGACGTCGTCGAACAGGACGGACGCCGTGGAGGTCACGGCCGGGAGGTCCGAGAACGCCGCGAGGAACATCCGGAGCATGCCGTCGGGCGGCAGGACGACGCTCTCCGCGGACGCGGTCGTCGCGCCGACGGTGACGTCGAAGCGGCGCCTGTTCGGGAGGAAGGTCACGGCGAGGCGGATGGGGGTCGTACCGGAGGGGCGCGCGAACGCTGCGAGTCCGGTCTTCGTGCCGTCCTGGAGGAACACCGACCCTCCCTGGACCGCCATGCGGACGACGGAATCGGCGCCCGCGCCGTCGGCCGAGAGCTGGAAGAACATGAGGGAGTCACTGGCGAACGCGCCCTCGAGGTTCACGGACATCCGGACCTCGAGCCACGTGACGCCCGCCAGCGAGAACGTGGACGTCCGGCGGTGGAGGATGCCGTACCCGCTGCTCCGCGTGAGGCGCAGCCGCCCGACGTCGAGGACCGCCGTGCCGGTCGGCGGGTCGCTGGGGTAGCCCTCGTCGACCCAGCCTGGACCGAGGGTCGAGAAGTCGTCCGACCAGGCGAGCTTGTGGGTGCCGCACGGCGGTGGAGGCCTCGCGTCGACCCCCGCGTCGGGGATGGCCCCCGCGTCCCGCACCTCGTCCGTGGGCGGGCCGGCGTCGGTCGTCGGCGGGCCGGCGTCGGCTCCCGCCTCGTTCGCAGGGGCGGGCAGTGGCGCCTCGTTGTTCGACGACGCGAAGGCGCCGCAGAAGGTCGCGCTCGCGGCGAGGACGAGCACCGGGAGGCGCTTCACCAGGCGGAGCCCGAGCGTCATGATGTCAGCAGCGTAGCAGAGCGGTTCCTGGCCCGCCGGCCGGCGTGAGACCGTCAGTCCCACGCCGCGCGGAGCGCCACGACGCTGACCTCCCCCGCCCACGAACGGCCTTTTCCCGGCGATCTGGAGGAGGAATCGTCCGGCATCGCGCTTGCTCTTCGCTTGCCCCATGGCCGTCGATCCCCTCACGCATCGGAACGATACGGCGCCCCTCACCGAGGCCGCGTCCGGTGGAGGCGGCGCGCTCGGGCGAGACGCGTTCCTGAAGCTGCTCGTCGCGCAGATCCGCCACCAGGATCCCCTCAAGCCGATGGACGACACCCAGTTCGTCTCCCAGCTCGCGCAGTACTCGTCACTCGAGCAGGCGATGCAGTCGAACAAGCTCCTCGAGGTCGTCGCCGTCCAGCAGAAGGGGCTCGCGAACACCGCCGACGTCGGGCTGGTCGGCAAGACCGTCACGGTGCGCGGATCGAGCCTCCGCCTCGACGACAGCACGCTCACGGCGCCCGTCGGGTTCACCATGAAGGGCAGCGCGGCCACCGTGAAGGTGACCATCACCGACGCCAGCGGGCGCGCCGTGCGCACGATCGACGCGGGCGCGCGCGGCGTCGGGCCGACGCAGGTGGCCTGGGATGGCAAGGACGACTCGGGCCTCCGCCAGCCTGCGGGGACCTACACGGTGCGGATCGACGCGAAGGGGCCCAACGGCGAGGCCGTCGAGGTCGAGCAGCAGACGTCCGGGGTCGTCGAGAAGGTCTCGTACCAGAACGGCCACGCCTTTCTCGAGCTCGTGGGGGGCCAGCGGGCGTCCACGTCCGACCTCCTCTGGGTCGCCGAGACGAAGACTCAGACGAAATAGGGAAACCCAGCCAGAGAGGTCATTCGATGTCGATTCTCCGCACGATGGATACGGGTGTGACGGGCCTCATGGCCGAAGGCCAGGCGCTCGGCGTGGTCGGCGACAACATCGCCAACTCGAGCACGGTAGGGTTCAAGGCGCAGCGCGCCATCTTCGAGGACATGCTCGGGAGATCCATCAACGGGACGGGCGCTGGCGCTGGCGTCCGCATGTCCGCGGTGCAGCAGCTCTTCACCCAGGGGGCGCTCTCCAACACCGGCGTGTCGACGGACCTCTCGCTCTCCGGAGACGGGTTCTTCGTCGTCGGCGGCACGGTCGACGGCGTCCCGGGAAACTACTACACCCGCGCGGGTCAGTTCTCGATCGATCGCGACGGCTTCCTCGCGAACCCGCAGGGCATGAAGCTGCAGGGGTACAAGGCCAACGGGGACGGCACGTTCTCGCCGGACGTCTCGGCGATCAACATCCCGACGACGGCCCTGGCGCCGAAGCCGTCCTCGAAGATGGACGTCGCGGCGAACCTCGACGCCTCCGCGGCGGTCCCCGCGCTCCCGTTCGACGTCACGAACCCGGCGGCGACATCGAACTTCTCCACGGCGATGAGCGTGTACGACTCGCTCGGCAAGAACCACCAGCTCACCGTGTACTTCGCCAAGACCGCGAGCAACACGTGGGACTACCACGTCGTGGTCGACGGGGGACAGCTCGCGGGCGGAACACCCGGCACGAACACCGAGATCGGCAAGGGGAGCCTCGCCTTCAACACCTCGGGCGCCCTCCAGACGTTGACGCCGACCGTCCCGATCGCCGTCAACTTCCTGAACGCCGCGCCGGGCCAGGCGATCGCCGTGAACCTCGGATCGGCCCTCGGCGCGGGAGGGAAGGGGACAGACGGCGTCACGCAGTACGCCGCACCGTCCAGCGTCTCGAGTCAGACCGCGGACGGCTACGCGTCCGGGGACCTCGCGGGCGTCACCGTCGACAGCGCCGGGATCGTGCGCGGGACGTACTCGAACGGCCAGAAGGTCGCGATGGGGCAGGTCGCGATCGCGAAGTTCCGCGCGAACGAGGGACTCGGCCGCGCCGGGCAGAACCTCTGGACCGAGACGAGCGCCAGCGGCCAGGCCGCCCTCGCGGCGGCGGGCGCCGGAGGACGTGGCGTGACAACTGCAGGGACCCTCGAGCAGTCCAACGTCGACATCGCCGAGCAGTTCGTCGGCATGATCACCCACCAGAGGGCCTTCCAGGCCAACTCGAAGACCATCACCACCGCCGACGAGATGCTTCAGGAACTCGTCAACCTCAAGCGCTGACAGCGCGGAGCGATAGGGCCATGAGCGAAAAGACCGAAAAGAAGCCAGACAGCGAAGACGACGTCCCGGCCGGCGTGCCGAAGCGGGGCCGCGGCGCGGGCGTCGCGAAGGTCCTCCTGCTGGTGGTCTTCGTCGTGGCGGCGTCCGCGGGTGGCGCCGTGGTCGGGCAGGTCGCGATGGCGCGCATGAACCCGCCGGCCAAGAAGGAAAAGGCCCACAAGGCCGACAAGAAGGACGCCCCCTACGAGGAGGAGTACGGCGACCCGAAAGAGGAGCCGCCGAGCGCGGAGACGTCGGTGCTCGAGCCGATGGTCGTCGACATCCGCTCGAAGGATGGCGAGCTCCACCACATCAAGATCGGCGTCGCGATCGAGTTCCGGAAGCCGATCCACGAGGAGGAGCTGAAGAAGATCCTCCCTCGCGCACGGGACGCGGTGATCTCCTACATCCGCGCGCTCTCCTACGACGACGCCACGAACCACCAGCAGTTCGACGCCATCCGCAAGGAGCTCGGCGAGCGCATCGCGCGTGCCCTCGGCAAGAAGAACGTGAGCAAGGTGCTCTTCACCGAGTTCGTCGTCCAATGAAGAGCGCGTCCCGCGGCGATGTGAGGCCGCTCGATCTCGCGGGGAGCGAGCGGCAGCTCGCGGTCGCCGCGAAGGGCGCCGAGCGCGTCGGGCGGGCCTTCGGGCGCGTCCTCAAGAAGACCATGCCTTTCCTCGCGACGATGAAGGCCACCGTCGAACACGGCCCCGCGGAGACCGTGTCCCTCGACGTCGCGCTCGAGAAGGCCTCGGGCGTCGCTCTTCGCGTCGACCTCGCGACCGAGGACGGGACCGCGTGGGCGAGCCTCGTGGTCTCCGCGGAGGCCGTCTCCCTCATCCTCGACGCCACGCTCGGCGGCAAGGAGTCCTTCTGGGAGGTGGCCCTCGGCCCGCAGCTCACGGGCCTCCAGCGGCCCGTGGTCGATCGCTCCGTGAACGCGCTCGTCGCCGAGCTCGCCAAGTGCATCGCCGCGGAGAGCGGCACGAAGATGGCGCCGGTATCGAAGGCGCTGACGCAGGGCCGTCAAGGCGGTGACGTCATCAGGGTCGTGGTCGCCATCGAGGGGTTCCCCGTCCCGGTGGCCTTCACGGTTTTCCTCGCGCCTTCCGCGTTCCAGGCCGAGAAGGCCGGCGGCAGAGCCCTCGCCGAGGCGCCCGCGAACGCTCGCATGGAGCGTGCAATGGAGGACGTCGGCGTGGAGCTCGTCGCAGAGCTCGGGCGCTGCAGTCTCGGTCTCAAGCATCTCTTGTCCCTGCGCGTGGGTGACGTCGTTCGTCTCTCCACCGCAGCCGACGATCCGGTCAAGGTCCGTATCGGCGGCATCGAGAAGTTCGTCGCGGCCCCCGTGATCTCTCGGGGCCAGGTCGCGGTGGAGATCACCTGAGGAGCAACCCCGTCATGGCGACCGAAGATTCCCGAGAACCGTTCACGTCGATGGCGCCCGCGGCGCGGATCTCGCTGCCCCCTGGCGGCAAGGCGGCGCGCGCCCCCGAGGCGATGAGCTTCGTGATGGACGTCCCGGTCGAGATCACCGTCGAGATCGGGCGACGCGCGATGAAGATCGCCGACGTCCTCCGCCTCGGCCCCGGCTCGATCCTCGAGCTCGACAAGCCCTCGGGCGAACCGCTCGAGCTCCTCGTGAACAACCGCGCCGTCGCGCGCGGCGAGGCGGTGGTCGTGGGCGATCGCTACGGGATCCGCATCACCGAGGTGCTGGTCAGCCAGGATCGGGGGGACCGATGAGCCTCCGTCCGATCCTCGCCGCGCTCGTCGCGTGCACCGCGCTCCTCGTGTGCGTCGCTCGCCCGGCGTTCGCGGATGCCGCTGCCGGTCCCGCCGTGGCCCAGGCCGCGCCGGTGGAGAACGCGCCCCCCTCCTGGCTCGCGCAGCCCGCGCGGAACGACAACCACGGCCCGACACCGCCCGCCGCGTCCTCGCGTCTCAGGACGTGGGGCGCGCTGTTCCTGGTCGTCGCCCTCGGCGGCGTCGCCTTCTGGGTACGACGGAACAAGGGGATGGCGCGCGTGAAGCAGAACACCGCGCTCCGCGTGATCGACACGGCGCGCATCGGCCCGAAGGCGCACCTCGTGGTCGCGCGGTGCGGCGAGCGCACGTTCCTGCTGGGCGTGACCGATGGGTCCATCCGCCGGCTGTCCGTCCTGCCAGAGCACGCCGCCGAGGCCCATGGCTGGGCGGGTGAAGCGAAGGAGAACACCCCCGCGAGCGAGCCGGCGGCCGAGGTCGCCCCCCCTCGCGCCGCGCCCGCACCCGGTGCCGACGTCCGCAGCTTCGCCCAGCTCATGAAGCGGCTCGTTCACCCGAACACGGTGATTCAGGAGCAGGCGGAGGAGCTCATCGCGAAGAAGGACTCCGTCCCGCCCCCGCGCCGTCGTGACGAGGTGGCGGACGCTTACATGGCGGCGCGAGCGCGCGGCCCGCACAGGGACACGTTCGAGCCCTCCGTGCCCCGCGTCAGCATGGCGGTCCCGAAGGGACGGCGGCAGGCCGCGGCCCCGGACACGGGAGCGCCGAGCCAGGCTGCCGGCCTGATGAGCCTGCGCGCGAAGCGAGGCTGAGCCGTGCAGCCCCAGGATCTCAAGGCCGCGATGGGCATGGCCGCGGGCCCGATCGGCAGCTACGCGCCGCTCCGCGTCCTCTTCATCCTCACGATCCTGTCGCTCTTGCCGGCGCTGGTCCTCACGGGGACCTCGTTCCTCCGGACGGTGATCGTCCTCGGCTTCGTCCGCCAGGGGATGGGCACGCAGCAGACGCCGCCCACGCAGGTGATCGTCGGTCTCGCCCTCTTCATGACGGCGTTCACCATGTCGCCGATCGCGACGCAGATCTACGAGCGCGGCTTCGAGCCGTACGAGAAGGGCCAGATCACCGAGGCCCAGGCGATGGACGCCGCGTCCATGCCGATCAAGAGCTTCATGCTGCGCCAGACGCGGCAGAACGACCTCCTCCTCTTCTACGACGCCTCGAAGACACCGCTGCCCAGGACACCCGAGGAGGTCCCGCTCCGCATCGCCGCGCCCGCGTTCGTCGTGTCGGAGCTGACGACGGCGTTCCAGATGGGGGTGATGATCCTCCTCCCCTTCCTGGTCGTGGATCTCGCCGTCGCGTCGATCCTGATGTCGATGGGCATGGTGTTCGTGTCGCCCACGACGATCAGCCTCCCGATCAAGCTCATCCTCTTCGTCCTCGCGGACGGCTGGAATCTCGTCATCGGCTCGCTCATGAAGAGCTTCCACTGAGGTCCACGTGAACACCGCCTCCGCCATCGACGTCTTCCGGAACATGCTGATCGCGTGCGCCTGGGTCACGGGCCCCGTGCTCGCGGCCGCGCTCGTCGTCGGCCTGGTCGTCGGTATCCTCCAGACGGCGACGCAGGTGAACGACCAGAGCGCCGCCTTCACGATCAAGCTCTTCGCCGTCGCGGCGGCCCTCGCGCTCCTCGGCCCCGAGATGCTCACCCAGCTCGTCGAGTACACGCGGCGCTCGATCGGGTCGATCGCGGGCATCGTGCAGTGAACCCGGCCCTCGAGCCGAAGCTCGTCCTCTTCGGGCTCGTGCTCTCGCGGGTCTCCGGGATGATCGTCGGCGCGCCGCTGCTCTGGAACCACGCGCCGGTGCGGTCGCGCGCGATCCTGGTGCTCCTCTTGTCCGCGTTCGCGATGCCTCTCATCGCGACCGGGCCGCTCACCATCGAGCAGGGCCTCCGATCGGCGCCGCAGGAGGTCCTCCTCGGCCTCGCGATGGGGCTCGTGGTCCGCTTCGGGCTCGCGGTGGCGCACATGCTCGGGGATCTCTTCGGTCCGATGTTCGGCCTGTCCGCAGCGATGCTGATCGGCTCCCACGACGACCCGATGGAGAGCGCGATCGGGCGGATCATGAGCCTGTTGCTCGGCTTCGTCGCCGTCACGGTCGGGCTGCACCGGGTCGTCCTCTCCGGCCTCCTCGCGAGCTTCGCCGTGGTCGTGCCAGGTTCGACGATCCACGCCGAGGCCGGGGCGCTCGTGCTCGCGGGCGTGTCCCAGTCCATGATCGCGCTCGGCCTGTCGGTGGCGATGCCCGTGCTCGCGGCGCACATGCTCCTGCAGACCACGCTCGCGTTCGTGTCGCGCTCCGCGCCTCAGATGCAGATCTTCAGCGTGGGCTTCGCCGCGGCGCTCGTGGTGGGCCTCGTGACGTTCAACGTGGCGCTGCCCGACATGGTCGACGAGATCACCCGCAGCCTCGGCGCGCTCGGTGCGGACATCGAGCGCATCCTGTTCGCCGTGAGCGGGAGGTGACGCCGTGCAGGACGACACAGCGCGCACCGAAGAAGCCACGCCGGAGCGGAGGCGAAAGGCCCGCGAGGACGGGCAGTTTCCCCGCGCGCGCGAGGCGGGGACGGCCCTCGGCTCCGCGCTGATCGTCGCGCTCGCCTTCTCCGTGGGGCCCCAGATGGGCGGCATCCTCTGGCGGTTCGCGCGCCACTCCTTCGCCAACCTGGGGGCGCCGTTCCAGATGAGCCTTGCGCCGTTCGTCACGACGCTCGCGATCCTCGTGCTCCCGTTCGCGCTCGTCGCGACCGGGTCCGGGCTCGCCATGGGCTTCGCGCAGGCGGGCTTCCAGCCGCGGCTCGAGCTGGCGATGCCCAGGCTCGATCGCCTCGATCCGGTGAAGAAGCTCGGGAGCATGCTCTCCTTCCGGAACGCGGCGACGGAGATCGGCTTCGCGCTCGGACGCGTGCTGATCCTCGGGTTCGTGACGTACGTGACCCTGCAGGGCCTGTACGGCGACGTGACGAAGCTCGCGAAGAGCCCCCTCCCCGCCGCGATGATGGTGATGCTCGGCCTGATCGGCAAGCTCACGGTGCGCGTCGTGGCGGTCCTCTGCGTGATGGCGCTGCTCGACTACGTGAGCTCGTGGTTCCAGATCGCGAAGAGTCTACGCATGACGAAGCAGGAGGTGAAGGAGGAGCACCGCCGGAACGAGGGCGATCCGCGCATCAAGATGAAGGTGAGGGCCCGCGCCCGGGAGCGCATCAAGCGCGCCCTGTACCGGCAGGTGAAGGCCGCCGACGTCATCGTCACGAACCCCACGCACGTCTCGGTGGCGCTCCGCTACCGGCCGCAGGAGGGCGCCCCGATCGTCGTGGCGAAGGGCTACGACGAGATCGCGCTGTTCATCCGGGAGCTCGCCCGCGAGGCGGAGATCCCGATCGTCGAGTCGCCTCCCCTGGCGCGTCGGCTGGCGAAGACGGTGAAGGTGGGGAGGGCGATACCGGTCGACGTGTACGCGGCCGTGGCGGAGATCCTGGCGTTCGTGTACCGGATCAAGAACCGAGGGACGGGGGCGGCCGAGCGGTCGCGCTGATCGGGGCCTACTTCAGATCGGCCTGCTTGACGCCCGCGATCGCGTACTTCGCGGCCGCCACGACGTCCTCCCGCTTGCCGCGCATCCAGCTCACCGTGACGCTGCAGTCGCTGTCGTCGTCGTAGACGAGGACGTCGTAGAACAGGCCCGCCTCCTTCAGGCCGCCGATGCCGCCGCGGCCGAACTCCGTGACGGGCGCGGTCTTCTTGAGGGTCTTCTTCACTTCCTCGATCTTGCGGTCGGCCGTCGCGCGGTCGAACTTCTCGTTGCACACGTACACGACGGAGACGCCTTCGAGCGGGTTGGTCTCGCGGATGAGGCTGCACGTGGGCCCGCACTCCGGACAGGCGGCCGGCGGCTGGCCCACCTTCATGCCGCGGAGCGGGCCGGGCGGCGTCGTGCCGGGCATGAGATCCTTGCACTTCAGGCGATCCGCGAGCGTCTTCGCCGGTGCCGCGCTGGCGGAGGGCGCGGCGGACGCGGAGGCCGCGGCGCTCGCGGGTGAGGTCGTCGTCGGCGCGGGGTGGGCGGTCGGCGCGGCGGAGGGAGCCGCGAGCCCCTTCTTCTTGTCGTCGTCGCAGCCGAGGGACACGAGGCCGAGGCCGAGCACGAGGCAGAGCAGGTCCACGCGGATTCGCATGGCGCGCAGTCTAGTACAGCGGGTGGAGCGCCCGGTAGAGATCGTGCTTGCCGGCGAGGAGCACCGACGGCCCCGTCGCCATCGTCTTGAAGTCCTCGGCGAGCGGGCCGTCGCCCGGCTCGGGGACGAACTTCTCCCACGGCGCGTTTCGCCACAGGCTCACGTACGCGAACGATCGCCTCTCCAGCGGCGCGAGCATCGAGCGGGTGAACCACGTGGTGTCGCGGGATACGCCGGCCTGCGACCAGTCGCGGCCCACCTCGGCCACGGCAGCGGCCTTCCCGTGGGCGCGCGCGAAGGCGCCGATCTCCGAGAGATCGTCCGCGTAGCGCGAGGCGAAGGTACTGCCGAGATCGTACCGGTCGAAGGCGACGATATCGACGAAGGCGTCACCCGGGTAGGTGGCCTGGTATCCCCGCGTGGCGGAGTCCGTCGGCGCCGCCGGGCAGAACACCCAGAGCACGCTGTGGAGCCCGCGGCCCTCGCGCAGGTACGTCACCATGTGGCGCCACACACGGACGAACGCGGACGCGTCGTTGTCGCGGCCCCACCAGAACCACCCCCCCGTGTGCTCGTGCATGGGCCTGAGGAGGACGGGCACGAGGTTGCCCCGATCGTCCTTCAGCGACCAGAGGAGCTCGGCGATCTCGTCGAGCATGCCCTTCCACTCGTCGAAGTGGGCGCCGCGCCGGCCGTCGGGCTTGATCTCGAGCAGCTCCTCGAGGTTGTAGTCGGGCGGGCAGTCCGCCGGGCTGTACTTGTCCGGCCCGTTCGGGGAAGCCTTCGGGCACCGCATGTGCCAGACGAGGCTCACCAGGATGCCCTTCTTCTTCTTGTCGAGGATGAGCTCCCGGAGGCGACCCCGTCCCGCGGTGAAGGCGGCGCGATCGAACATCGTCGTCGCGCCGCGGTAGACCGCGGACAGCTCGTAGCTCGCCAGCGCGGGGGACCGTCCGGCGATCGCCTGCACGTCGGAGGGGAGCGGATCGAGGCCGTTCCGCGCGCGGTTCGAAACGTCGGGCTCCTGCTGCCCGAGGAGGATCCTGCGGTCGAACGCGGTCGGGCTCGTCAGGTCGAACGAGCGCAGGTTCGCGAGGACGACCCGCGCCTGCACGCTCGCGTCCGGATCGGCCGCCTGCACCGTGGACGCGGCCGCCTCGTCGCTGCGATCCTGATCGAGCGACTCGTCCGTCGCGGCACACCCGAGCGCCGCCGCCACGATGGCGGCGCCGAGCGCGGCGCCTGCGAGCCTCGGGTTCACGGTGGGCAGGGTAGCAGAGCTTCCAGGAGCGCTCGGGGCGTTCTGGGAAGGGCGGCGCGTATCGTGGGCGCGCCCCCCGGCCGAGAGCGTTCTCCCCCGTGCGTCCTCGCGAGGGACCTCACCACGAGGTTGAACGCGCTCTCCGCCGCGGAGAGCGCCTCTCCGGAGGCTTTCCCCCCCGGAGCTGCCGGCGTTGACGAACCGATGGCCCGCCCCGACCCCCCACCGGGGGTCAAACCGGGGAGGGGGGGGTGGACCGGCTACGCGAACGCCGCCCCGGCCGCACGTCCCAGGCGCGCCTCGTCGCGGCTCCACTTCGGGCTGACGGTCGCCGTCCGTCGGCCCTGGCATGGAAAACCGCGAGCTCGTCCCCGTTCCGGCGACGACGACGCGTGGTAGAGAGGGGTGGCGAGATGGCAGGCGCGGTCGATCCCGGTTTCAAGCGGCGTGGCGGAGCCGCGCGATGCTAGGCACGAGCGGGCTGGGGAAGGCGTACGGCGGGCGCACGCTCTTCGAGGGCGTGTCGCTGCAGCTCAACCGCGGCTCGCGCTACGGGCTGGTCGGCGCGAACGGATCGGGCAAGACGACGTTCATGCGCGTCCTCGCCGGCGACGAGCCCGCGACCGACGGCTCCGTGAGCCTCCCGGCGTCGGCGCGGATGAGCGTGCTCCGGCAGGATCGCTTCCTCGACGACGATCAGCGGATCCTCGACGTCGCGATGATGGGCGACGAGGTCGTCTGGAGCGCGATGACGGAGCAGCGCCGCGCGATCGAGGCGGGGGGCGCCGCGACGGAGCGCGTCGCCGATCTGGAGGACCGCATCCGCGCCCACGACGGGTACACGCTCGAGGCCCGCGCGAGCGCGATCCTCGAGGGTCTCGGGATCCCGGTGCCGTCGCACCGCGATCCGCTCGGCACGCTGTCGGGCGGCTTCAAGCTGCGCGTGCTCCTCGCGCAGGTGCTGCTCGGCGGGGCCGACGTGCTCCTCCTCGACGAGCCGACGAACCACCTCGAGATCCTGTCGATCCGGTGGCTCGATCGCTTCCTCTCCGGGTACGACGGCTGCGCGCTGGTGATCTCGCACGATCAGCGCTTCCTCGACAACGTCGCGACGCACATCCTCGACGTCGACTACGAGACGATCACCCTCTACACGGGCAACTACTCCACGTTCCACGTCGAGAAGCAGGCGATCCGCGAGCGCAAGGAGGCCGGCGTCGCGCGGGCGGAGAAGATCATCGCCGAGAAGCGCGCGTTCGTGGAGCGCTTCGGCGCGAAGGCGACCAAGGCCAAGCAGGCGCAGAGCCGCCTGAAGCAGATCGAGAAGATCGAGGTGGAGGAGCTCGCGAGCACGTCGCGCCGCGAGCCTCACTTCCGGTTCGAGCCCGAGCGGCCGAGCGGCAAGGAGGTCCTCGAGGTCAAGGGCATCTCGAAGTCCTTCGGCGACAACCACGTGCTCTCCGACGTGTCGATGGTCGTCCGCCGCGGCGAGAAGATCGCGGTCATCGGCCCCAACGGCCTCGGCAAGTCGACGCTCCTCAAGATCGTCATGGATCGACTCGCGCCCGACTCCGGCACCGTGCGCTGGGGTCACGAGGTGCGCGCGGGGTACTTCGCGCAGGACCACAAGGAGCTCCTCGACGATCCCGCCACGACGCCGCTCGATTACCTCTGGGCGGCGGTCCCCACCCAGTCGACGAGCTACGTGCGAGGGCAGCTCGGGCGCATGCTCTTCTCGGGCGACGACGTCCAGAAGCGCGTCGGGGCCCTCTCGGGAGGCGAGGCCGCGCGGCTCGTCTTCTGCCGCATCATCGTGGAGCGGCCCAACGTCCTCGTGCTCGACGAGCCCACCAACCACCGCGACCTGGAGGCGATCCACGCGCTCGCCGCCGCGCTCCGCGCCTACGAGGGGACGATCGTGTTCGTCTCGCACGATCGCTGGTTCGTCTCCGAGCTCGCGACGCGCATCCTCGAGGTCACGCCCGAGGGGCCGCGCGACTTCACGGGGACGTACGCGGAGTACCTCGAGCGCTGCAACGACGACCACCTCGACGGCGACGCCGTCGTGCTGCGCGCGAAGAAGGCGAAGGTCGCCGCGCCCGCGGACACGACCTCGTGGGAGGAGCAGAAGCGGCGGCGCAACCGGCAGAAGGACCTTCCGGCGCGTCGCGACCGCGCGCTCGCCGCCATCGAGGCCGCGGAGGCGCGACGCAAGGCGATCCACGCGCGGTTCGAGGAGCCCGGGTTCTTCGAGCGCACCCTCCGCGGCGACGTCGCCGCCCTCCCGGCCGAAGATCGCGATCTCGGCGCCACGATCGAGGCCCGGATGGCCGAGTGGGAGGAGCTCGAGAAGGAGCTGGCCCTCACGGCCCCGTGACGTCGTCGTCGTCGTCCCGAACCAGTACACGTTCGCGTCCGGGGGGTTCAGTCCTCCGGGCGGCGGCTTTGGGGTGGGCAAGAAGGTGCTTTTCGGCAGCCCCATGTTCGCGACCGAGACCGGGGCCAAGGTGGACGTCTCGATCCTCAACGCCGACTGCAAGGCCTTCAACGTCACGGGAGGCGCGCTGTCCTTCAGCGGCACCCTCGGCGCGAACCCGGACCTCATCAAGGTGAACATCCCGGCCAACTTCGGTACCTGGCGAGCGTTCGATGGAAGCGGCGCGAGCTTCGGCCTCAGCTGCGACGACACGCTCACGTTCTTCGGCGAGGAGGCGATCATGCCCTGCGCGCTCGAGCCCGACATCCTGGATTGCACCGTACATCGACGCGACTTTCATGCGAGTGTTCGCTGTTACCCCGCACAGCGTCCTGCCCAGTGCTCGGACGACAAGTGGGCCCGCGTGAAGGACACCCGGATGTTCTACAACTGCGAGTAGCGCGCGCAGCGGCCGCTGGCAGAGGCCCGGGGTGCCCCGGATGCTCGACTCGCTTGGAGATGAGCCCAGTGCTCCGTGTCACGGAGGGGGAGGCCGGGAGGGTGAGGTCTGCGCGGAACGCCGCCGCTCGGGGAGGCCGACTTGCCCTGAGACCCGCGCCCTGAGGAATCCCCTCATTTTCGAGCCCGAGCCCGAGCCCGAGCCCGAGC
>SXNL01000052.1 GCA_005777185.1 Myxococcales bacterium | reverse complement strand
GAAGTTCATCGGCGACGGCCTCCTCGCGATCTTCGCCGTCGCGGGCGCCGACGCCGCTCCCGCCGCGTGCGAGGCGGCCCTCGCGGCCGCGGACGAGGCCTTCGCCGCGCTCTCCGCGCGAAACGAGCGCGGGGGGACCATCGGGAGGCCCATCGACTTCGGTCTCGCGCTCCACGTGGGCGAGATCGCCCACGGGAACATCGGCGGCGCGTCGAGGCTCGACTTCACGGTGATCGGCCCGGCGGTCAACCTCGCGGCGCGCCTCGAGGGCCTGACCGGCAGGCTCGGCAGGAAGATGGTCGTGTCGTCCGCCTTCGCGGAGAACGCCGGCCGGCCCTTCACGGACGTCGGCGCCTTCGATCTGAAGGGCGTCCCGGGGAAGCAGCGCGTGCTCGCGCCCGCATAGCTGGGTCCGTCCCGATCCACCTGGGACCCGGGGCGTCCGCATGGCTGCGGTGCGTAGCCTTGAAATCACACCCCATTTTGCCTGTGTACGGCAGAGTGTGCCTGGCTCGCACCTTGCGTGGGCGGCCTCGTCAGGAGACCCCGATGCGCCCCTTCCTCGCCCTTCTTGCCACCGCCCTCGTGACCTCCGCATGCTCCGTCGCGACGACCGATCCGGGAGCGGGTGACGACTCGGACCTCACCGCCGAGGCGGCGACGCTGAAGCTGACATCGGACTTCCGCACAAACCTGGTCGGTGCGCCGACCGCGGGAAAGGGCATCGGCGTGGAGTACGCGCTCGAGCGCCTCCCGCAGTGCCGCGGAAACGTCGGGGGGGGTGGGCCGGGCTGGACCGTGACGGGGTACTACAGCGAGAACGGCGGCGCAGCGCGCACGTTCGAGGTCACCGCGCTCACGCCCGACGGCAAGGACCGGATCGCGAAGCGCGGGCGCATCGTCCCCGCCGCGGGTGGCGATGTCGCGATCTGGTTCCAGGTCACGAGCCGCTTCGGGTGCTCCGCGTACGACTCGCAGTTCGGGCAGAACTACCACCTCGCCGTGAAGGGATCGGTGCCCGAGGCGGGGGCGAGCATCGTGTTCGACAAGGACGGGCGCGTCTCGCAGAGCGGGCGCCTGGTGATGGGCGGCAAGGTCCGGGTTCGGTACGAGCAGGCCCGCCTGCCCCAGTGCCGTCGCACCGAGCGGGGCAACCCCGTGTGGGCGATCACCGGGTTCGCGCAGATCGATCGCGCGACGCCGCACACGTTCGACACGGCCGTCGCAGAGGGATCGGAGCGGCGGGAGATCGACGCGCTGCTGGACCTACCACACGCAGGGGAGCTGTCCTTGTGGTTCCAGGTGACGAGCCTCGGCGGGTGCATGCAGTACGACTCGGCGGGGGGAGCGAACTATCGGTTCCGCATCGCGGAGTGAGGTGATCCGTCCTTGCCGGGCCTCCCCGGCCGGTCCATCCTTCAGCGTGCGCTCCGTCGTCCCCGCCCTCCTCGTGTCCGCGCTCCTCGGCGCAGCCTGCAGCCCACTGCCCGCGGTGAGCCTCGATCGCGACGAGGACGGCGGCGCGCTCGACGCGGCGAAGGGCGACGCGGACGTCGTCGCCGACTCCGCCGTCACGGACGGGGGGCCGCCCAGCGACGGGGCCGCGGCGGACACGGGGAGCGACGCCGGCCTCGTGTGCGGCCCCCTGGGCGGCACCTACACGGACGCGCACAAGACGTGCGCGACCGCGAGCGACTGCGGGATGATCGGTCGTGGCTGCTACTGCGGCTCGCAGCCCATCCTCGGGATCTCGAAGGCGTTCCTCGCCGCAGCCGACGCCTGCGAGCTGAAGGTCGCGAAGTCGTGCGCGCTCGGCTGCCCGAACGCGCCAGGCCGCGTCGCAGAGGACGGCAGGAACGACATCGACGGGGGGACCATCAAGGTGCTCTGCGATCTCGGCAAGTGCCACACCGTGCTGCCCTGATCCCTGGAGGGCTGCCGCGGGATCCTCATGCGTGCGGCGCCAGCACGACGACGGAGTACGCGATGCTCGTCCTCGGGTCGAGGTTCTCGTACGAGTGCCGCTGATCGCCCCGGAACGTCACGACGTCCCCCGGCGACAGGCTGAACCGCTCGCTGGCGGTGACGACGCCCACCGCACCCACCTCGCACGCGAGGTACTCCCGCGTCCCCGGGGTGTGCGGGACGCCGGTCATCCGCGCGTTCGGCGCGAGCTCGAGCCGGTCGATCTCCATCCCGGGCAGCGGATCCGGCAGGAGCTTGTGCACGAGCGCGAGCCCGCGCTGCCGCGTCGGGAGGGTCCCCTTCGGGTAGAGGCGCCCGTCCTGCCGCGCACCGCTCACGAGCTCTTCCATGGTGATCGACAGCGCGCGCGCGGCCCGCAGGAGCACGCCCAGAGTCGGGTTCGACTCGCCCGACTCCAGGTTCGCCCAGGTCGCGCGCGGAAGCCCGGCGACCCTCGACATCTGCACCTGCGTGAGCCCGCGCGCCTCCCTGAGGAGCCGTACGTTCCGCCCAAGCGCGCTCGCCGCGGCCCGCTCCTCCCCTGCTCGTTTCCTGTCCGACATGCCAGCGTGATAGCACGGTGCCAAGTCGTTGGCCGCCGCCGCGACGCGCGCCCGGGGCGCCGTCAGCTTGTGCGCCATGAACAACTCCCGCACGTTCGAGACCGCCCTCATCACCGGCGGGAGCCGCGGCCTCGGCCGCGCCCTCGCCCTCGCCGTCGCCGCGCGCGGCACGCGCGTCGTCCTCGTCGCGCGCGATCCCGATCGGCTCGACAGGGTCGTCCGCGAGATCCGCGCCCACGGCGGCTTGGCCCACGGCGTCCCCGAGGACATCGCGGACAAGACCGCGCCTCACCGCATCGCCCAGACGGCGGCCGGCCTCGTGGGCCCGATCGATCTCGTCGTCCACGCCGCCAGCACGCTCGGCCCCCTCCCGATGCCGCTCCTCGGCGACACCGCGTGCGAGGATCTCGGCCGTGTCCTCGAGACCAACCTCGTGGGGCCCTTCCGCCTGACCAAGCTCCTCCTCGGCCCCATGATCCTCCGGGGTGCCGGGACGGTGCTCGCGATCAGCTCCGACGCGGCCGTCTCCGCCTACCCGCGATGGGGCGCCTACGGCGTCTCCAAGGCCGCCCTCGATCACCTCGTGCGCACGTGGGCGGAGGAGACGCGCGGCCTGGGCGTTCGGTTCCTCGCGGTCGACCCTGGCGAGATGGACACCGACATGCACAGGGACGCGTTGCCCGGAGCGGATCCGGCCACGCTCCTCGATCCCGCGGTCGTGGCCGCGCGCATCCTCGCGATCCTCGAGGGCCCGCCCGGAGGCGCGCGCGTCCTCGCCACGGAGAGCGCGTCGTGAGCCTCGCCGCGGCGACGAGGCCGCGCCCAGACCGGGAGAGGGACGGGCTCCTCGTGGTGGACGGGGCCTCCCGCTCCATCACCGCCGGGCGCTACGGCGATCTCGCCGACCACCTCTCACCGGGCGATCTCCTGGTGGTCAACGACGCCGCGACCCTCCCCGCGTCGCTGGCGGGGAGGGCGACGGGGGGGGCGAGGATGGAGCTCCGGCTGATGGCCGCCGAGGCGGACGACGTCTTCCGGGCCGTCTCGTTCGGCGAGGGCGACCACAGGACGCGCACCGAGGACCGGGATCCCGGGCTGCCGCTCGCGCGTGGAGCGGTCCTGTCGTTCGCGGGCGGCCTCTCGGCGACCGTGATCGACGCCGATCCGGAGCGGCCCCGGCTCGTCCGCGTGCGGTTCCAGACGAGCGATCGGCGCGTCGCCGTCCTCCACGCGATCACACGCGCGGGCCAACCGGTGCAGTATGCACATGTTTCGGAGCCGCTCGCAGCGTGGGACGTCCAGACGATCTTCGCGTCGCGTCCCTGGGCGGTCGAGATCCCGTCCGCGGCGCGGTCGTTCACGCACGCGCTCCTCGCCCGCGTCCTCTCGCGCGGCGTGCGGATCGCACACCTGACCCACGCCGCGGGCCTCACCTCCACGGGAGATCCCGAGATCGATCGCCTCCTCCCCCTGCCCGAGCGGAGCGAGATCCCGGAACGGACGGCGCGGTTGGTGGCCGCCACGCGCGCGGAGGGCCGCCGCATCGTCGCCGCCGGCACGTCCACGACCCGCGCGCTCGAGAGCGCCTTCGCGCTTCACGGCGAAGTGCGGCCGGGCGCCTTCGTCTCGACGTGG
>SXNL01000413.1 GCA_005777185.1 Myxococcales bacterium | reverse complement strand
GCCGGCGGCACGGCTGATCGCCTCGGCGCCCGCACCCGCACCGTCTGGACGCGGCGCGCCGAGGCCTCGATCACCTCCAGCGTGATGCCTTGCCCGGCGTCGAGCAACGCGCCGACGGCGGGGATCCGCCCGGCGACCGACAGGCAGAGGCCCGCGACGGTCGTGAACGCCGCGTCTTCCGCCAACTCCACGTGGAGGGCGCGGTTCACTTCGCGGATCGGCGTGGTGCCGCACAGCACGAGCGCTCCGTCGGGCTCCTCTCGCATGCCCTCCGGGACGTCGCGGACGTGCTCGCTGAAGATCTCGCCCACGAGCTCTTCGACGAGGTCCTCCATCGTCACGATGCCCGACATCCCACCCTGCTCGTCGAGCACGATGGCGAACGGCGTGTGCTGCTGACGCATCTCCTGCAACAGCTCCACGGCCCGCTTCGATCGCGGCACGAAATACGGCGGGCGGATGAGATCCGCGAGCACGACGAGCTGCCTGTCCCACGCCATCGCGAGGAGGTCCTTCACGCTGATGTACCCGATCACGTTGTCGATCCGGTCGTCGTACACCGGCATCCTGCTGTGGGTGTGCTCGAGCAGGATGCGACGGAGATCCTCCGGCGTCGCGTTGCGCGCGATCATCACGACGTCCTGCCTCGGCACCATGACGTCCGCGGCCCGGAGCTGTGGCAGCTCGAGCGCCCGCGACGCGATCTCGCCCGCTTCCGGGTGGATCGTGCCCGCCCGCGTCGCCTCCTCGAGCAGCTCCTGGAGCTCCTCCGCGGAGTGTCGCGTCTCCGTGAACGTCGTGCTGTCCCCGAACGGCCGGAGGATCAGGTTCGCGCTGGCGCCGAGGAGCCACACGACCGGCGCTGCCGCCCGTGAGATCAAGAGGAGCGGCCACGCGACGAGCAGCGCGTAACGCTCGGCGTTCCTCAGCGCGAGGGACTTCGGCACGAGCTCCCCGAGCACGATCGAGATGTAGGAGAGCCCCGCGACCACCACGACCAAGGTCATCGCCGCGGCTTGGCGTCCGACCCACCCGTGGCGCGCGAGCTCGGGGGCCAGCTCCGCGGTGAGCGTCTCGGCGCTGAACGCCGCCGCCGTCATGCCCACGAGCGTGATGCCCACCTGCGTGGTGGCCAGGAACCGCTCCGGATCCTCGCGAAGCGCGAGCGCAGCCCGCGCGCCACGCCGCCCCTCCTCCACCAGCTC
The DNA here is from genome assembly GCA_005777185.1 of Myxococcales bacterium. Lineage (GTDB taxonomy): Bacteria > Myxococcota_A > Polyangia > Polyangiales > Polyangiaceae > SXNL01. The sequence goes on along the minus strand of SXNL01000413.1, from coordinate 26,698 downwards.
CTGGAGTCGTGTGCGCCTGAGCGCGATGACGGCGACCTCGGCGCCGGCGAAGAAGCCGTTCACCAGGACGAGCGCGACGATGATGAGGATCTCCGCGATGATGACTCGGCCCCTCCGTCCAGCGAGATTCCACGGTAGCACGTGCCGCGCCTCCGTGACCGGTGTGCTCGCGAAGACCCTCCAGATGCCCGCCGCCACGCGCGTCCAGGGCGACGTCGGGCCGACGATCGCGTATCATGGCGCCGGGTCGACAATCCTCATCCACAGCGCCGTCTGGTCCCCCTCGTAGACCACCGTCCCCTCCTGGGTGAACGAGAACGCGTAGCGCGCGAGCACCTGCCTTGGCGTCTGCCGGAGCTGCTTCGCCGTGCACGCGAGCAAGAGCGGAGGCCCGGGCTTCGCGAGCGCCTTGAAGCGCGCGCCATGGATCCGCCCACCGTACCCGATCCATCCGTCGCGATGCCGAAGATCGAGGACATAGTAGGAGTGGACGAAGGCGACCATCCCCGTCATGTGCACCATCAGCCCGCCCGACACGTGACGCGGGTGGAAGACCGGGTGCGCGCGCTGCTCGCGCGTGAGCGGCAGATCATCGTGGGTCGGCATGCGCGCGACGACCCGACCGGCCTCGCGATCGATCTCGAGCACGTCGTCGAGGAGGAGGCCGTCGGGGCCGTAGGGGCAGTCGGCGACGAAGTCGGCGTCGAGCGGCATCGGGCGGGCGCGACGGTAGCAGGTTCCACCGCCCGCCGTCACAGCGCGATCCGCACGCCCGCGCCGACGAAGGTGGTGCGGTGCTCGACGGTGCCGAGGTTCTTCGCGTCGAGCGAGCCGTAGACCGGGCTCCCGTCCCCGCACGCCGTGCCGCGGAGATCCCCTCGCACGCACGGCACCCCCGTCGCGGCCCCGAGGCCGCCGCCGCCGGTCGAGCGCGAGACCATCACCGCGCCGGTGCCGAGCGCGGTGATGCCGTGCGGGAGCCGGACCTCGAGGCCCACCGACCCGCCCCACCGCGCGCCGCCCACGAGGAGCGGCGTCTGGTAGGCCGGATCCTGAGGCGCGGCGGCGTACGACGCTCCCCACGACACGGCGAGCACACCCGCCACGTCGACCGTCGAGCCCAGATGTGCGCCGAGGCTGGTCACACCGCCGAGCGGCACGCGGGCGGAAGGAGGCAGGACGCCCGCCGTGCCGGGGACCGGGTACACGCCGAGGCCCGCGGCCGTGCCCGGCGCGGAGAAGACGACATCGCCCGTCGGGTTGCGCGTCCAGTACACGTCGAGCTCGAGGTCCGCCCGGCGATCGAACCCCAGCATGCGCGCGCCGAGCCGGCCCTCGATCGGCATCGGGATCTCCAGGGCCGCCGTCCCGTCCCTGCAGCCGGACGAGCCCGCCTGCCCGCAGTCGGGACGTGACGTGTCGCCGTGTACGACGCCACGCCGATCGCCCGCGAGGGCGCGCGCGGAGAAGGCGTTCGCCTCCGTCTCGACGTGGCCGCGGGCGAGGATGGAGTCGCGCCACGCCGCGGACGCGCCGATCACGAGGGCGTCGGTGACCGCGTAGAGCACGCCCAGTCTCGCCTCGGGGACGAACGCGTCCCACCCCACGAACCGCACGCGCACGTCGCCGATCGCGGGCTCGACCGGCTCGCCCTTCGTCTGCATCGCGGCGCGCGACGCGTCGATCCGCGCCATGCCCCAGCCGAGCGCGAGGCCCACCGCGAGGCGAGGGGTGGGCTTCACGGCTACGCCGAGCGAGGCGGCCGCGAAGGCCGTGTCGTTGTCGAGGGTGACGTACCGGGCGGGAGAGGGCGCGCCGAGGACGCCGGCGGGGTGCGGCTGCGCTCCGGAGGCCACCGGAGACGCCCACGACGCGCCGAGCGCGACGTCCCGCGTCACCGGGAGCGCCACCGCCAGCGCCGGGAGCAGCGTCGCCGAGCGATCGCACGTCGTGGGGTACGCGCCGCCGGGCGTCGTGCCGTCGATCGTGTCGTCGCGCCGGTCCTTCACGCGAGCGAAGCAGGTCTTCCGCGCGAGCCCGCCTCCGGAGATCTCGATCGCGCGCGCCTGGCCGGCGAGCCCGGCGGGGTTGTGGAGGATCGCCGTGGGGGTCGTACCGCGCGCCGTGACCGCGCCGGAGCGCGACGAGGCCTCGAAGCCCGCCTGGCCGAGATCGTAGAGGCCGTCCGCGCGCGCCGGGCGGGCGCACGCGAGGACGAAGAGCGCGGCGAAGATCCCGTCTCTCATCCGCACACGCTCGCGCCACACGCGGCCTGCTCGGAGGCGCAGGACGATGCGGCGCACGTGTCGCACGACTCCTTCGTGCTGGCGCACGGCCCCTTGCACCGCGCGTCGAGGCATCGCAGGAGCGAGAGAGACGCGCCGCTGGCGCGCGGGCAGAGCTCGTTCATGCAGCGCTGAAAGCAGGGGCCGACGTCGGCGCGCGTCGATGTGATCACGGGCCGCTCCGCGAGGGGGCAGGTCGCGAGGCAGGACATCGTCGAGGGGCAGGAGGCCTCGCCCCCGCCGATCTCGGTGGCCCCGACGCACGACTCCGCGTCCGGGGGGAGCGCCGGGTAGTAGAACGCGTTGAACATGCACATCTCGTCCGTGAGCGCGGACTGCCCCTGCACGGCGTCGGCGTCGCCCGTGTTCTCGTACGTGCACGCGTAGCGGATGGTCGAGCCGCGCGGGATGCGCAGGAAGCCCGTGTAGAACGCCGGGTGGTTCCAGGTCTCGCTCTCGTAGAACGGGACCGACGCGCGCGGCTCGCCGGGGCGATCGACGAACGCCCGGTAACGGACGCCGCGCCGGTGCATGTGGGCCGAAGCGGCGAGGAGCGTGATGTCCCCGGGGATGGGGCAGCTCAGCGTGCTCGTGCGTCGTCCCCGCGCCGGGACGTGGATGTACGGCTGGTAGAAGCGGAGCATGCCCGCGCGTCGCTCGACCGCGGCCTCCGGAGCGATGCGGAGGAGCACGTCCACCGTGGCCGGCGCGGGCCGCGCGCCCGGGTTGACGAAGTGGCCTTGCAGGAGGAGGACCTCGCCCGCGCGCAGGGGGAGCGCTGCGGCCGCCGGGAAGTCGGCGTTCTCGTGCGGCGTCTGGCCGCCGGTCACGTACGTGGTGACGCTGCTCATCGCACCGTGCTCGTCGCAGTCGAACGTGCCCTCGCGCGGCGGATCCGCGAGCGTCGTGCGGAACACGATGTAATGGTGCGCGAGGGAGGAGAGGTCGTGCCTGCCCCCGCGCAGGAACACCTCGGGGGCCCCGGAGGACGGCACGCGGAAGAACTTGCAGTGGTGCGCCTCCGCGCCCGGTGACAGGGAGGTCTCCATGCGCAGCTCGAACGTGGTGTCTCCCGGCGCCGGCGCCGGCGCGCTCGCGCAGGCGACGAGGACGGTCGAGCCCACGAGGGCGATCGGGAGGAGGCGGCTCACGGGCGTTGGTGGGGGGGGCCGAGCTGGATTATGACAGACGCCCATGAAGCTCATTCACACGGGTACCTCCCCCTATGTTCGCAAGGTCATGGTCGCGGCCCACGAGCTCGGCCTCGCAGGCCGCATCGAGACGACCTTCCTCCGCCCGAACCCGACGAGGCCCGACCCGGAGCTCTCGAAGCTGAACCCGCTCTCGAAGATCCCGGCGCTCGTCACCGACGAGGGACGGGTGGTGTACGATTCGCGCGTCATCTGCGAGTACCTGCAGTCGCTCGCGGGCGCCGAGGCGCAGAAGCTCACGCCGCCGTCCGGACCCGAGCGCTGGGAGGTCCTCCGGCGTGCTGCGCTGTGCGACGGCATCCTGGAGGCGGCGATCCTCGTGTTCTACGAGCGTGATCAGCGGCCGAAGGAGCTGCACTGGGAGCCGTGGATCTCGGGGCAGGAGTCGAAGGCGCGGCAGGGCCTCGACGCGCTCGAGGCCGAGGTCGACACGCTGTCGGGCGACGTCGATCTCGCGCACATCGGGGTGGGCGTGACCGTGGGCTGGCTCCTCTTCCGCAAGCACCTCGGCGACGTCCTCGCGACGAGGCCCCGCCTCGCCGCGTGGTACGCGCGCTTCAGCGAGCGCCCCTCCATGCTGGCGACGGTGCCGCGGCTGTGAACAGCAGGAGCCGACGAGGCGACGGGGAGCCCCCCTCGCGCGCCCCGGCGAAACGATCCTGTACGGCCCCGCCCCCGCGTGCGAAGCTTCCTCTCGTGCGCGGCGATCTCCTCCACCTCACCGCACTCTCCGCCGGCCTCCTCGTCGCCCTTGGCCTGACCGTGCCCCTGGCCCGCGGCCAGGCACAGGCCCCCACGATCCCGGTCTCGGAGATCAAGGAGGGCATGAAGGGCTACGGGCTCACCGTCTTCAAGGGCACGAAGCCCGAGAAATTCGACGTCGAGGTCGTCGGCGTCCTCCGCAACTTCCGCCCCTCCCAGGAGCTCATCCTCGTCAAGACGCCGCACCCGAGGCTGAACGTCACCAAGAACGTGCGCGGCATGAGCGGCAGCCCGATCTATTTCGACGGGCGCCTCGCAGGAGCGTACGCGTACAGCTGGGCTGCCTTCCAGGTGGAGCCCGTCGCGGGCGTCACGCCGATCGCCCCGATGCTCGCCGAGATGCGGCGGCCGATCCCTCCGGGTTTCTGGCCTCTCGAGCAGTCGGCGCCCCTGCCGGTGGCGCCGCACCAGGCCGGCGCGCAGCCGAAGAGGCAGGCGCTCGGCTCGCCGAATCGCTTCGACGGGGCGCCCGGCGAATACGATCTGGCGACGCACGCCGAGCAGATGCGGGCGCGGCTCGCCGTGGACACCTCGCGCACGTTCGCGCCCGCGGTCACGCCACTCATGGTGGCCGGAATGGGCGACCGCTCCGTCGCGTACGTGCGGAAGCTGTTCGCGCCGCTTGGCCTCGAGCCGATGCAGGCGGGGGGCGGCACGACGGACGATCCGAACGCGCCGGCGCACTTCGTCGACGGCGGCACGCTCGGTGTCCAGCTCGTCGCCGGGGACGTGTCGTTCTTCGGGCTCGGCACGGTCACCCACGTCGAGGGCTCGAAGCTGTGCGGCTTCGGCCACCCGATGATGGAGGCGGGGACGACCGCGCTCCCCTCCGCGATCGGCAAGGTGCACTGGATCTTCGCGTCCGATCAGCACTCCTCGAAGATCGGCGAGTCGGTGCGTGCGCTAGGCGCGCTCACCCAGGACCGACAGAGCGCGGTCGTGGTGGACGAGACGAAGATCGCGCCGGTGTTCCCCGTCACGGTCGAGCTCCAGGGCGTGGTCGGCGCGCCGAAGACGCACTGGAAGTCGGTGGTGTCCGAGGAGCGGTTCATGTCTCCCTCGCTCGTGGCCGCCGTCCTCGGGTCGGTCATCGAGGCGAGCGCGAGCGAGCGGCGCGACGTCACGTGGACCCTGAAGAGCAAGCTCCGCGTGCGGGGCAAGGGGACGATCGAGTTCGAGGACTTCGGCGTCGCGGGCGGCGGCATGCCCGACAGCGGGGACTTCGGCGGAGGGCGCCTCGTGCGCGCCGTCGGCGAGATCCTCAACAACCCGTGGGAGCACGTGCGGATCGAGGGTATCGAGGCCGTCTTCGCCGTCGACTACAGACGCGACGCGGTGCGGCTGCGGAGCGTCGAGTTGCTCGACCCGGTCGTCGACCCCGGAGAGAAGGCGCGGGTTCGCCTCCACCTCTTTCCGCTCTACGGCCCGGAGGAGGTGCGCACCGTCGACATCCAGCTCCCCGCGGAGCTGGCGGGCAAGGAGGTCGAGGTCGAGGTCGTCCCCGGATACGATCTCGTCCCGGAGTCGGCGGCGCCCGAGAGCCTCGCGGACCTGATCGCGAACCTCGCGAAGAAGCCCTCGATGCCGCGGGGCGTCGCGCTCCAGCACAAGCTCTCTTCGGGCGTCGCGTGGCACGGGCACGTCGCGCACCGGCTCCCGAACTTCGCGATGGACGCCTTGCGCCCGGCGAACGCGGACATGGCGCCGGAGCCGTTCGTCCACTACCGGCGGGCCCTCTTCCCGATGGACCGTTTCGTCGAGGGGCGCGGCCGGGTCAAGATCAAGGTGCGGGCCGTGGTGCGGTAGCTTTGGTGTATGATCGGCGGATGCGATTCCTCGCTCGCCTCGCGGCCGCCGCGCTCGCGACCTCGTCCATCCTCCTCGGCTCCGGGGCCCACGCGGTGGGCACCCGCACGTTCACGCTCGACTCGATCGAGAAGCTCTCTGGCGGCGAGCTGAAGGGCGTCAGCATCGGCTCGGACGGGGTCGTCCGAGCGGGGTGGCTGCTCGGCAACGTCGTTCTGACCGACGCGAGCGCCGCGTTCGCCACCCTCCCCATGGCGGACGGGAGCGCGCTCGTCGGCACGGGTCCGAACGGGAAGATCCTGCGCGTCGCCGGCGAGCAGAGCACGGTGTACGCGGAGACGGGGGCACTCGCGGTGACGTCGCTCGTGCAGGCGGCGAACGGAGCCGTGTATGCTGCAACCATCCCGGACGGCAAGATCTTCCGGGTGACCCAGGGCAAGGCGGAGGTCTTCGCCACGCTTCAGGACACGAGCCACGTGTGGGCGCTCGCGCTCGACAAGGCGCGGACGGGCCTCTTCGCCGCGACGGGGCCGGAGGGGAAGGTGTGGCGCGTGGAGCCGAACGGGACCACCTCGGTGTACTACCGCAGCGAGGAGCCGCACCTCGTGTCGCTGGCGCTCGCGGACTCGGGCGACCTCTACGCGGGCTCGAGCGGCAAGGCCCTGCTCTACCGCATCACGGGCCCCGGACGCGCGACGATCCTGCACGACTTCGGGGGCGAGGAGGTCAAGGCGGTCGCCGTCGCGAAGAACGGGGTCGTGTGGGCCATCGCCAACGAGTACGGCGAGGTACCCGAGGCGCCGAAGCGCTCGCCCGCGGCCGGCACCCGCATGCCGGTGCCGACGACCGCCGCCGCGCGCAAGCCCGGCAAGGGCACCCTCATGCGCTTCGACGCCACGGGCAAGCCCGAGAAGATGATGCACCACGGCGACTTCCACTACATGTCGCTCGCGCTCGACGACGGAGGCCGTCCCTACGTCGGGACGGGCGCGGAGGGGCGCGTGTACACGGTCGACGACGGCCACACCGTGAGCCTCCTCGCCGACGCCGACGAGCGCCAGATCGGCGCGCTCGGCGTCACGGGGGGCAAGCCCTACGCGGTGGCGAACGACCCCGCGGTCTTCCACCGCGTGATCTCGCAGGGAGGGCCCGACGCCGTGTGGACGAGCAAGGTCCTCGACGCGGGGCTTCGCGCGCGCTTCGGCAACCTCGGGTGGAAGGCCCACGGCACGATCGAGCTGTCCACGCGCTCGGGCAACTCGGTCGTGCCGGACCTCACGTGGACGAAGTGGTCGAACGAGATGGCGCTGCCCGGCCCGATCACGACCGGCCCCGCGCGCTTCTTCCAGGTGCGCGCGAGGTGGGCGAAAGATCCGAAGGCGACGCTGAGCGAGATCACCATCCCCTTCGTCACGGACAACCTGCGTCCCTTGCTGCTCGAGGTGAGCGCCGTGCAGAAGGGCGTTCTCTCGCGTGACTCGAAGGACGTATTGCCGGCGAGCGGAGGCGAGGTGCCCAAGCACGAGACGATCGTGAAGGTCTCGTGGAAGGTCGAGAACCCCGACAGCGATCCGTTGCGCTACCGGCTCGCGTTCCGGAAGGAGGGGCTCGCCGCGTGGCGCGATGTGCTCCGCGACGGCGAGGCCGTCACGAAGACCGAGTACGAGTGGGAGACGCTGCCGCTCTCCGAGGGCCGCTACAGGCTGCGCGTGGAGGCGAGCGACGAGGCGGCCAACCCGCCGGACCAGGTGCTCCGGCACGCGCTGGAGAGCGAGGTGTTCACCATCGATCACACGCCGCCCACCATCGGTCCCATCGCGCTCGTCGGCCGGCGCCTCAGGGTGCGCGTCACCGACGGGCTCGGGCCCATCGTGCGGGTGGAGGTGGCGATCGACGGGAGAACCGACTTCCGCCCGCTCGCGCCAGCCGACGGCGTCTTCGACACGGCCGACGAGGTCATCGACGGCGACGTGAGCGCGATCGTCCCGCAGGGATCGCACCTCGTGACGATCCGCGCCTTCGACGCCGCGGGCAACGTCGCCGTCCGCGAGATCGAGTCGAACTGAGGCGTCGCCCCGACCCGCGACACGCGTGTCAGGGGGTACGATCCGGCGAGCACGGCTAATCTTGCGTGATTCCGGGAAGTTACACTGCATATCCCACCCCTGAGACACCCCCGGCGTGCGCGGCACGCCACGTGAAAGAAGGCAGGATTCGACGGCCGAAATTGGCCCGTCCGCGAGCACGAACTACACTCCACGTCGGCCCCGCCCCTCCCTTATCTCCGTGGCTTCCTCCCGCACGCGCTCGATGACCCTCCTCCACGCGGCCCTGGTCGGCGTGGGCGTCACCGCGCTCGTCGCCGGGTGCAGCGGGGCGAGCGACAAGCTGGCGACGGCCAGCGGTACCGAGCCACCCCTCAAGGAGGAGGCCGCCGACGTCCCGCAGGCCGGGTCGGTGAACAGCTACGCGGATGGAGGTGCGCGGGCCTACGCTGGAAGCCCGCTCTGCGGACTGCCGACGACGTGCGATCCCGACAAGGGGGCAGCCTCCGCCTGCACCCGCGACGGGGGAGTCGCGGCCTGCCGCGTGCAGGCCGGTGCGAGGGCCGAGTGCGAGGCCAGCGGCAAGGGTGGTGACGGCGTCGCGTGCCGGGTCGGCAGCGACTGCCTCCCGGGCTACGACTGCGTCGGAGGGACCACGCGGCCGGCGTCGGGTACCGCCGAACCGGGCGTGTGCCGACGCTACTGCTGTGCCGGGGACTGCTCCATGGCGCACGCCGCGAACGGAGGCGCCACCTTCTGCGACTTCGCGGACCACCTGCCGGCGTCGTACCTCGTGCCGGCGTGCGTCCCCGTGAAGCCGTGCGACCTCCTGAAGCACGGCTCCTGCCAACCCGGCGAGACCTGCTCCGTGGTGTCGGACGACGGCGCGCGAAGCTGCGTGGCGATCGGCAAGGCGGGCGTCGGGGCGTCGTGCGATCTCGAGCGCTGCCAGACCGACCTCACCTGCCGCGGCAAGCCGGGCAAGCGCGTCTGCCTCCAGCTCTGCAAGCTCACGGGCGCGAACACCTGCACGGTCGGGCGGTGCCAGTCGTTCGGATCGAAGATCCAGGACAACACGATCGGGTTCTGCCAGTAACGCGGGCGGTGTCCATGGACACCCCGGCAGGTGACCCGGCCAGCACGCTCGGGCCGGTACCTCCGTCGTTTCGCGGCGAGGGCCGCGGCCTGGATCGTGCTGGACGTGCCGCCATGACCGAGATGGATCTCCCGGACGTGGACCTTCTCACCGCCGTGCTCGGCTCGCGCCGAGCAGCCGCCAACCTCCTGCGTGGCGCGACCAACCTCGCCACCCTCTCGCGCCTCGAGACGGCGTCCATCGCGGACCTGAGCGGCGCGGGGAGGGCGCGCGCGCGGAGGATCGGGCTCGCGCTCGAGCTGGCCCGCCGGGTTCATCGGGAGGAACGCGCTGGACGGGGCGTCGCGATCCGCGGGCCGGCCGAGGCGTACGCGCTGATGGCGCCTCGGATCGCGCACCTGGATCACGAGGAGCTGTGGCTGCTCGCGCTCGACGGCAACAACGGGCTCCGCGGCACGAGGCGCCTCGCGATGGGCGGCGCGTGCGGGCTCGCCATCGCACAGGAGGACGTGCTCCGGGCGGCCCTCGCGTCGGGCGGGCGCGGCTTCGTCCTCTGCCACAACCACCCGAGCAACGATCCGACCCCGAGCGCGGCGGACCTGACGTTCACCGCGCGTGTGGCCGCGGGGAGCGCATTCGTCGGCGTGCGGCTGCTCGACCACGTCGTGATCGCGCGCGGAGGGTTCGCCCAGGTCCCGTTCGATCCGGGCCCTCCCGCGCCAGCACGAGAACGGAGGTCGCGCGCGGCGGCGGCGGCGGTGTGAGGCTCAACGGGAGCGAGGTCGCGCCTCGGGGTGGCAACGGCCGACGTAGCCGCAGTGGATCGCGTGGCAAGTCTCGACGTCGGCGCGAGGAAACACGCCGTCGTGTCGCGCGCGACGCAGCGAGGACGCGAGCGCGAGGACGCGAGCGGGGAGATCCGGGCGGGCGTCCTCGTCGCGGAAGGCAGGCTCGCCGCTCTCGCCGCCCAGGAAGAGAATCCCGGTGCGGACGCGCGTGGGGGAGACGTCCGCGAGCGCGCGGATCGCGAGGGCATACACGTCGAGCTGGAACGCGTAGGGCTCCATGCGGGGTCCTCGCGCGCGCTTGTAGTCGATCACGTCGACGCTGCGATCGGGCCAGAGGACCACGAGGTCCATGGTGCCGCGCAGGGTGACGCGCGGGGTCTCCGCGTCCGGCGGGTCGGACACGCCACCCGCGAGATCGAGCAAGAAAGCGTGCTCGCGCAGGATCGTCGGCTGCTCCATGCGCACCCTGCGCGCGTACGTCCCGCCCAGGAACCGCGAGATCCGCCGCGTGTGGACGTCGTGCTCGGCATGCGCGAGCGGAATGCCCGCCGACGCGAGGAGCTTGCTCACCTCCGCGGTGGGGTCGGCCGCGCCGAAGAGGCCCGGGGGCACGCGCTCGAGGACACCATGGACGAGCGTGCCTTCGCGGCGCGCGTCGAGGGGGATCGCGTCCCGATCGCCGCGCGCCTCCAGGGTCCACCGCGCGCCGTGGGTGTGCTCCGGGAAGGCGAGGAGGTGCACGAGCTGGAAGCGGCGCGCGCAGTGGTGGAAGTCCGCCAGCGCCGTGGGGGCGACGTCGAGGGAGCTCACGACCGGCAGCGCGCGTCGCGCGGGTGCATGGCCGGACTGGACGTCGCCGGCGACGACCTCGGTGTGGAGGAGCGGCGCGGGGACGGAGGCGGCGACGACCTCGAGGAAGCGCTCGCTCCCGGGCGTGGCCGCGAGGGCGGCGAGGGTCGCCGCGGCGTGATCGTCGCTCGGCGTGTCGCGCGAGCCGACCACGTACATCCGCTCCCGGGCGCGTGTCACGGCGACGTAGAACAGCCGCTGCTTCTCGGCGCGCTCACGGCGCTTCCTCTCGAGCCAGGCCGCCTCGTAGCCGGGAGGCTCGAGCGCCTGCTCGAGCGAGGCGTCGTAGAACCGCACCGCGAGCCGACCACCGTCGCCTCCATCGCCCGTCGTGAGGAGGACGGGGGGCCGCGGCGTGGGCCGCGGCGTGGCCCCGAGCTCGGGCACGAAGACGAGCGCGAAGTCGAGGCCCTTGCTCGCGTGCACGGTGAGGAGCACCACGGCGTCGTCCTCCCCCGAGGCGACCTGGGCCTCGGACATGAGGGCGTCGTCGGCGATGCGGCGGCGAACGCGGCGGAGGAAGAGGCGCGCGCTCGGCTCGCGCGCGGCGACCTCGAGGAACCGCCTGGCGTTGGCGACGCGCCGCTCGCCGCGCGGGAGCCGCGCGATCGTCTCCAGGAACCCGAGCTCGTCCGCGACGAGCGAGAGCGCTCGCGCTGGGCCCAGTCGATCGACGACGCGGGACGCACGCGTCACGACGTCGCGGACCCGCGAGACGGCGGACGCGTCGCCGGGATCGACGAGGGCGCGTCGGGGACCCTCGTCCCAGCGCTCCGGGGGGAGGAGCCCTTCGCCGGGCGCCGTCAGCCCGACGAGGGTGTCGTCGAGCACGCCCGCCCACGGGCCACGGAGCACGCCGAGGAGCGCGAGGCGATCGGACGGATCGACCAGGAGGGCGAGCATGTCGACGAGATCGTGGACCTCGCGCGCGGCGTAGAACCCGCGCCCGACGGAGACGTACGGGATCCCCGCGCCGGCGAGAGCATGCGCGACGGTGTCGAGCATCTCGTTGGTCTGCGCGAGCACGGCGACGTCGCGGTAGGTGGGGCGAACGCCGGTCCGCGCGAGGGGCACGCCTGCGCGAACCTCCTCGGCGATGCGCTCCGCGATGACCTGGGCCTCCTCGAGCCGGGTCGACGCCTTGCCCGCGGCCTCCACGCGGAGCCACGTCACCGCCGGTCCGTCGTCCGCCGTCCCCGGTCCGCCGTCGGGGGGGCGCAGGTCCTCGATCTCGCTCGCGTACTCGATCTCGTGCAGGGCGGCTGGCGCGAAAGCCGGTGCGAAGTGCGCCGCCGAGAACGCGTTCGTGAACCGGAGCAGCGCCGCACCCGAGCGGCGGTTGTGGCGGAGCGCGAAGAAGTCCGCGAGAGGCTCAACGGGGGTCTCCGCGAGCTCCGGTGGGATCCGCAGGGCGGCGGCCGCGGGCGCACCGGCGAGCCCGACGCACATCTCGGCGAAGACGCCGACGTCCGCGCCACGGAACCCGTAGATGGACTGCTTGCGGTCCCCCACGACGAACAGCCCGGCGGGCCGCACGTCACCGAGCCCCGGGATCTCGCCGCGCCGGCGCGCCGCGTCCCGCGCCCACAGGAGCGTGACGAGATCACGCTGGAGGCGCGACGTGTCCTGGCACTCGTCGACGAGGAGCACGTCGTGACGCGCGCCCACCTCGCGGGCGACTCCGACGTGATCTCGGAGGAGGTCGCGGGCGACGCGGAGTACGTCGGAGAAGCCGAGCGGATCGCCCCGCCTCACGCCCGCGTCGAGGTCGCGGAGCGCCGCGCCGAGGATCTCGCGGGCGACGCGCGCGACCTCCCCGAAGGCATGCCTACCACGGTAGGAACGCGCCAGGATGCGGGCCCGCGCCGCGTTGCCCACCCCGGGAAGGCCGTCGCGGAGCTCGAAGAACGCGATCTCTTCGGGGGAGCGCTCCCGCGAGCGGTTCTCCAGCGTGAGCACGGACACGAGGGCGGTCTCGAGTACGTCCTCGTCCACCGCCGCCCAGGCCTCCCTGAGCGCGCGGGCAGGGGCCGTGAAGCGCGGCGCGCCCACGCGGGAGGCGGCGCGAACGAGCGACGCGACGCGCGCTTCGATCCGCGCCTCGTCGCCGGCGTCGATCTGGAAAGCGTCCAGCGGCCGCCCGTCCTCGGCCAGACGCGCGAGCGCGTCCGCGAGCCTCTCGACGAGCGCGTCCACGCCCCCGGCCGACTCCACGAGGAGGTGCACGGCGTGCCCGGCGCGCGGAAAGGCGTTCTCGAGGGCGACCTCGATGGCGCGCTCGCGACGCGCTCGCTCGTCCTCCTCGCTCGCGATCTCGAAGCCCGCCGGCAACCCGGCCTCGAGCGCGTGTCGCCGGACGAGCGACGCCGCGACGCCGTGGAGGGTCCCGATCTCGGCGCGGTGGAGGCCGTCGAGGGCGCGGCGGGCCCGCTGGGTGACGGCGGAGGCGGACCAGGGCGCGAGGCCTGCACTTGCGACCCTCGCGTGGAGCGAGCGGAGGTAGGGAGAGCCCGCATGCCCGTCGGGGGAGGCGAGGCGCTCGAGCTCGTCACGGAGACGCGTGCGGATCTCCAGCGCCGCCTTGCGGGAGAAGGTCGTCGCCACGATGCGACACGGATCGATCGCGGTGCGGAGCCCCCGCGTGCCGAGCGACGAGGCGCCCATGACGAGGTGCACGACGACGCCGACGAGCGCGTGCGTCTTCCCCGTCCCCGCGCTCGCGGCGAGCACGACATCGCGGCGGAAGGCGAACAGGGCCTCCTCGTCGGGCGTGGGCTCGGGGCCGGTCATGCGCCCACGCGTAGCACGGGCAGGCGGCGCACCCGGGTCAGAACGCTCCCCCGATGCCCACCGTCCCCGGCCCCACCACCGGCCCCCACGCGCGGCGCGGCGCTCGCTCCCACAGGATGAGGACGTAGTCCATCGCGAAACCTCCGAGGATCATGCCCGCGAACGCCGCGCTCCCCACGACGTCACCGGCCGACGATCCGAACGCCTCGCGTGGCGTCCGCGCCGCGTACGCACCGTATGTCAACGCGAAGACACCGCCGGGAAGGCCGAGGCGCAGACCGAGGCTGAGGAGCGCCCGACCGGGCGCGGCGTGACCGAGGAAGATCGCCGGACCGCAGAAGGCGTGACCCGCTCCCGCGACGCCGAGGCTCGCGAGGAGGAGCCGCTCCTCGCGCGGCGTACGCAGGAACGCGGCGGACCCACCGGACACCGCGCCCGCCACGCTGCGCACGCCGAAGACGCCAAGCGCGAGCAGCGGCGGCGCCTTCGCGAGGGCGTCGCACGTGATCATCTCCCGGATGCGCAGGTCCTCGGCGCGCGCAGGCGACGCGAGCGTGATCGTGAACGCGAGCAGCGCCGCGACCGACCCGCCCGTGACACCCTGGTTCACGCCGAGCCCTCCGCCGGCGGGCCACGGCGGCGCCGGGCGAGGGGAAAGGCGACCACGCCCAGCATCCCCAGCCACCCCGCGATGCGGCTCGCGTGATCGACGACGCCCTTCGGGTGGTAGCCGCGATCTCCCGCGCTCTCGACCTGCTCGGCGGGGGCGATCGGTCGCTCCGTGAGGATCGCGATCGCGCGCGCGTTGCCGTGCAGGTTCCCGTCGCGGTCGCGCACGACCGTGCGCCCCGCCCGGACCGCGTCCAGGATGGCCTCCGCGCTGTCGTCCCGCGCGAGGACCAGCGTGCGCGTCACGCCGAGGCCCTGGAAGAAGTGGTAGTCCGACGATCCCACCGGCGTCAGCGGATATCCGCGCTTCGTCGCCCGCAGGTGGAAGTCGCGCATCTCCTCCCAGCGCCAGCCGCGGCGCGCGCGGTCTCGCGGGCCCAGCGCGAGCGGGTGCATGAGCTCCGCGCCGTCGAGCTTGTCCAGCACGGCGTCGAACGCGGGCCAGAAGCGCGCGACGGGGTGCGCGGCGATGGCGACCCCGCCCTTCCTGTGAACGTCGTCGATGATCGCGCCGAGGTCGCCGTAGGGGGAGACGCGCTCCCGGAGCCCGATCGCGATGAGGTGGAAGCGGTCGGTGGTCACCTCCTCTCCCACGAGGATCGTCGGCCCGCCGATCATGCGCGAGAACCAGCGCGCCATCCACGCCGGGTGCGTGACGTTGTGCTCCGTGATCGCGAGGGCGTCGAGGCCGTTGCGCCGCGCGTGGAGGACGACCTCGAACGGCGAGAGGAACCCGTCCGAGAGCCGCGTGTGCACGTGGAAGTCGGCCTCGATCACGCGCCACCCGTCGCGCGTGACGACGCGGCGCGAGGGCCCGCCGTCCTCGGCCACCCCCCCGACGAGGGCGGCGGCGAGGAGCGCGAGGATCGCGCGCCCGACGTTCTTCACCGGATCCCGAGCTGCGGCTGGAGGGTGTCGTTGAGGAGGTAATACGTCACGATCTGGCCCGCGAAGAACACGTAGAAGACGGCCGTCGCGGCCGCGGTCCGCCCTCGCGAGAGGCCGAGCCCCCGTCTGAACATCGCCACGTTCAGCACGGCGCCGTGAGCGAGCGCCGCGAGGAGGAGCGCGGGCAGGACGCCGTTCGACAGGAGGAAGTAGAAGACCGCCGACGGGGACGGCGCGAGCACCACGACCCCCGCGCCGAGCCACATGAACGCGAGCCACGGCCCGTGCCCCGCGAAGTAGAGGTCGAGCACCCTCGCGCGGGGCGAATCCAGGGCGAAGATCCGCGCCACGGCGAGCACCGCGACGGACTGGACGAGGGGCGCGAACGACCACGACAGCATCGCGCCGAAGAGGTGCGCAGGAACGACACGGCCCGTGGTCGTGAGGGAGACGAAGAGCCCGAGCGTGATCATGACGCGGAGCGCCCGGGTCGCCGCCGATCGGCGCGCGTCCAGGGCGGGCGCATCGCGCATCGCCCCGTAGTGCGCGAACGGGTGGACGAGCAGCCGGACGTCGTCCGAGACGTCGAGGCCGTTCATGATCGGCGACGCGACGTCACGGCGTCACGAAGTCCTTGAGCACCAGCCACGCCAGGCGCGGGTTCCGGCGGAGGACGCCGAACGCGCTCGGCAGGAAGCCCCTTCCGAAGGGCACGTACACGCGCACCGGCACGGCGTTCTCGCGCGCCCACGCGAGGGCGGTCTCCATGGGCATCCCGTACAGGAGCTCGAGCTCGAACGGCGTTCCCGAGGCGCGGAGGCGGGCGATCGCCTGCTCGACCATGGGCACGTCGTGGCTCGCGACGCCCACCTCGCGGGCGCGCCCCGCGAGCCGGTCGACGACCTCGAGGAAGCCCGCGCGGAGATCACGGTCCGGCGCCGCGGGATCGGGCCACTGGCCCTTGACGACGCGCACACGGAGGCCGTGCGACACGGCCCAGTCGGCGTCGGGGAGGCTCCTCAGCCAGCGCCCCGGGAGGGTCGTGCTCACCCGCTCGCCCGTCAGGCGATCGGCGAGCGCCCGCTCCATGGCGTGCGAGGCGTCGGCCTGCTCGGGTCCGTGCGAGTCGCAGTGCACCCGCACGTTCCATCGCTCGGCCGCGGCCGCGATCTCCTCGGCGAGCGCCGGATCGAAGCCGAGCGCCGGGGGCTTGATCGACTGGTAGGTGTCGAGACCGCTCTCGTGTAGCTTCCGGAAGGCGTCCACGCACACGTCGGCGACCTGCCGGCTCGTGTGCTCGGCGGTGTCCCAGAAGCCGAGCGTGTTGGGGAGCCCCTCTTCGGCGAGCCGGCGGGCGACCATCAGGCCCTCCTCGACGGTGTCGCCGCCCACGTAGGCGCGGCCGGCGCGCCTCACGACGGGCATGAGGACGGCCGAGGCCCCCGCCGACGCTCGCGCCTTGAGCCGCTCGAGCGGCGACGACGGCAGCGGCTCGTCGGGCGGGGACGTATCGGCGGTCGCCGGCTTCTTCTCGCGAGGTCCGGTGGGGTTCGTGCTCATCTTCCTCTTCCTGCGGAGATCCTTCGCGGCCTCGAGCAGTCTCGGGTTCACGGACAGCGCGCGCTTCGCCTGCTGCCTGACCATCGTCATCGCGCGCTCCCCGAGCGGGGGCGTGCCGATCGGTCCGAGGAGGCGCGCGTGCGTCGCGTAGGTCCACTTGTAGTCCTCGCCGCCGATCGAGAAGTCGAACTCGCGGTGCCCGCGCCCGTGGCTCTCCTCGAGCATCGAGCGGACGAGCTGCGCGCCCACGGAGAACTTCCGGAGCGCCGGGTCCGGTTCGTGCGCGAAGACCCATCCGGACCACGTGCCCTCGTGGATGAACCCCATCCACACCGAGAGCAGCCGGCCGGCTGCGCGCAGCGTGGACGAGAGGAGGATCCCGCGCTCGCGCGCGAGGAGGAGGTAGTCCACGTTCCGCGGCTCGGAGAACCAGTCGTTCGCGCCGGTGTCCCGGAGCTGCGCGCTCTTCCACCGCCGCGCGAGGTCGAAGACGTCGGGACCGCGATCGTCCACGGTGAACGACAGCTCGCCGAACGCGTCCGCGAGGCGCCGGCGGCGGCGCTCCTGCTCCTTGACGAGGCTGCCGCCAGGGCGGGTCTTCAGGTGGGTGAGGTAGTCGACGAACCTCGGGAAGCCGGTCCAGTCGACGTAGGGCGCCGCCTCGACGCCCGGGTGGTCCTCCGGCCTCCAGTCCTTCTGGGCGACGACGCCCTGCGTGACCCACCTCGCGAAGCCACGCCACGCCACCGGTGAGCGCGCCTCGTCCGCGCGGAGGGGCTCGTGGTAGTCGAGGAAAGGCACCTCGGTCACGCGCGTCCTCCCGTCGACCACGAGCACGCGCAGCACGTGAGCGCCGATGCGCACGTCCTCGACCGAGGTGCGCCTGCCCTTGAAGTAGGAGTCCGCGACGAGCGAGAGGTACTCTCGCGAGGCGTAGAAGTTCATCCGGTGTCGTTCACTCCGTGCCGTCCGGGGGGAGCCTGCCGCCCGGCAGCGACTCCGGCGGCGGAGGGATGTCGTACTTCGGATCGATGACCTGGTCGCGCCAGCGCATCGACAGGAGCGCGATCCAGAACGCGACCTGCGACGCCGTCCAGGAGCCGTTCACGGGGAAGCGAGGGAGCACGGCGCCAGGCTTGCGATCCGCCGCGTGGTAGGGGCGCCGGCTGGTCGTCCAGATGAGGAAATCGCCCTGCTCGCGCAGGACCTCGACGTGCCGCTCGTCGAAGTCCTCGCCTGGTTTCCCGAACGGGAAGGCGAAGTGCTTGACGTCGCCGAAGAGGCGGCGGAAGTGCTCGTCCGACTTGTGGAGCTCCATCCTCGCCAGATCGAACGGGAGATCCTCCACGCGGAAATGGCAGTTGGTGTGGTTGCCGAGGGAGACGTTGGCGTGCCGCTCGATGCTGCGGCACTGCGCCACGCTCGCCACGGGGTGCCGGCCGCTCTCGCCGACCCGCTGCAGGTCGGCGCGCATGTTCTCGCTCGTGGGGTCGCGCTCCGACTCGTCGCCGCTCTCGAGATCCCAGCGAAAACCGGCGCGCAGCTCCGCCTTCTCGGGGCACACGAGGAGCAGCCACTCGACGCCCGGGAAGCGAGGGGCGCGCGTGTCGATGTACTCGGCCGCCTCGGCGTAGCCGTCGTCGAAGGACAGGGTGAGCCACGGGTCCGCGCGGCGGATGCTGGTCGCGTACTCGAGGAAGCGATCGAGCTCGTACGCCGACATGGTCATCTCGTCTCGCTCGCCGGTCGAGACGCGGTGGAGGCAGAGGGCGACGCAGACGTCAGCGACCGCGCGCTCGAAGAGGCGCCAGATCTCCGGCTCCGGGACGAGCTTCGCGCTCGTCGTGGCGATCTCGTCCCAGTTGGGCTTCTTCGCCACCAGCCATTTCGATGATTCGCGAGCGATCCACTGCCGGATCTTCATGACGGCCCTCGGCGCCTCACAAGTGAAGCACCGATCGGGGGGTCACGCCAAGCGGGTGGGACGATCAAGGCCGCTTCCTGGCCCGATCGCCCAGGATCTCCCCCGGATCGACGGGGCCCCCGCGCTCCAGCACCCGGGAGATCGCGCGCGCCAGGTCCTCGGTCCTCCCCGCCGTGCGCGCGGACAGCGTCGTCCCGTCCAGCGTCACCTCGAGGGCGTCGATGAAGGGGCCAGCCACCAGCCGGGCCACGATGTCCTTCTGCAGCTTGAAGCGCGTCTCGTCGATCAGCCCCTTCGTGCTGGCACAGTCGTCCGGCGTCTCGCACGTGAGCTCCACGCGGAGGGTCGACACGTCGGGGCCGAGCGCGACGCCGAGGCCGGCCGCCTCGACGCCGAGGACGCCGCTCATGCGGGCGAGCGAGGCCGCGGTGTTGGCGCTCTTCCTCGCCATCTCGCCGCGAATGCGTTCGCGCGTGTCGCGCGGCAGGGCCACCGTGAGCCTGAGCGTGAGCGGGCCCGCCGCGTCGAGCCGGCGAAGGAGCCCGCCGTGCGCGGCGCCCGCGCCGATCCGCGGCGCCCGGCCCTCGAGCGCCGCCGTCATCTCCGCGAGCCAGTCGCCCTTGCCGAGCAGGAGCACGCCTCCCGACGCGTTGTCGGGCCGGTACGCGATCCGCGCGCCGGACCTCGGCGTCTCGACGACGAAGAAGCGACCCTCCTTCTTCATGGTCCCGGCGCCCGCCCCGTCGCCACCGCCCGCCGCGCAGCGAGAGAGCTCCTCGCCGGTCGCGCGCACGCGGAACGCCGCGCCGAACTCGCCCTTGTCGCCCTTCTCCGGCACGACGAAGCCGATCCGGTCCATGCGATCGGCCGGATCGAAGCCGCACCTCGCCTCCAGATCCCGAAGCCCGAAGACGCGCCCGGAGTCCGGGCCGAACAGCACCCCGAAAACAGGAGAGCTCTTCAGCGCGACGACGTCGAGCGTCGCCGCGAGGTACGTCGCCTCGGGGAACGCGTCCTCGACCCGGGTCACGCGGGTCGCGACGTCGGCCTGGTGGATCGCGTACCCGGCGCCCGCGAGGGCCAGCGCGGCGGCGCCCAGCTTCAGCCGGGGGTCCAGGGTCACCGGCCTTGCCCCGCGTGGGCGCGCAGCCGCTCGAGGCCCTCCGCGAGGCTCACCCGCGGCCGCCAGCCGAAATCCCGCGCGCAAGGCTCGATGTCGAACCAGTGCGAGGTCGCGAGCTGCTCCGCGAGGAAACGCGTCATGAGCGGCTCGTCCGTCCGCCGGAGCGCGCGGTACACGGCCTCGCTCGCGGCGCCCGCCGCGTAGGCCACCTTGAACGGGACGTGCCGCGTCACCGGGGGCGCGCCGGCGGCGGCGAGGAGGAGGTTGAGGAGCTCGCCCACCGGGAGCGGCTCGCCGTTCGACACGAAGTAGGCGTTCCCGCCGAGCGGGCCGTCGTGCGTCAGCGCGTCCGCCGCCGCGAGGTGCGCGTCGGCCGCGTTGTCGACGTACGTGCTGTCGACCCTCGCCTTGCCATCGCCCACGATGCGCAGACGCCCCGCGCGGGCGCGGGCGACCATGCGCGGCAGGAGGTGGTTGTCGCCCACGCCCCAGACGAGGTGCGGGCGCAAGGAGACCGTCGCGAGCTTCGGCCCGTTCGCGGCGCGCACGCGCTTCTCGGCACGCGCCTTCGTGCGTGGGTAGTCCGCCTTGTACGCATCCTCGGGCGGGTACGGGAGGCTCGCGTCGGCGCCCTCCACGTCCTCGCCCGCGTACGCGACCGAGGGCGAGCTCGTGAACACGAGCCGGGGCACGCCCGCGGCGAGGCACGCGTCGATCACGTTCTGTGTACCCTGCACGTTCGTGCGCTCGTACGCGTCCGGGCTCCCCCAGATCCCGGCCTTCGCGGCGACGTGGAAGACGACGTCGCAGCCCTCGGCGGCGCGGCGCACGGCCGCGGCGTCCGAGAGATCGGACCTCACCAGGACGCACCCCTTCGCCTCGAGGTCCGGGTAGGCGCCCCGCGCCAGCGTGGTCACCGCGTCGCCGCGCGCACGCAGGAGCGACAGGATCGCTCCCCCGATGAAGCCACCGCCGCCGGTGACCAGCGCCTTCACGGCAGCTCCCCGTCGGCCCACACGGCGAGCTTCTCGCGGAAGATCTTCGAGTTGTGCCGGATGTCCACCGGAAAGGAGGGGTGCACGAGGAACGTCTCGATCGCCCGGGTGTGCTCGTGCGCGCGCGCGATCGACGCGAGATCGCGGAGGAGGGCGGCGCGGTCCGGCTTCGGCCCCGGCTCGAGCTCGACGCACACGACCGGCAGCACCTTCCCGCGACGCCGGACGCCGACGAGCGCGGCCCGGCGCACGCGTGGATCGGCCGCGAACGGCGCCTCGCACGGCTCGGTGAACAGCGTGCCCGACTCCGCGACGACACGGTGGCTCTTGCGGCCGCAGAACCAGATCCGGCCGCTCGCGTCCCGCCACCCGAGATCGCCCATGCGGTGGAGGATCTCGCCGTCCGCTCCCGCGATCTTCGCGAGGCGCGTCGCCTCGTCGCGGCCGAAGTACGAGCGCGTCACGTTGGGACCCGACGCGACGATCTCGCCGATCGCCCCGCCCTCGACGCGGAGGGAGTCGGTCCACGCCTCGATCGGCTCGTCGGAGATCCGGATGATCTCGACGCGGACGCCATCGACCGGTCGGCCGACGCAGACGCCCGCGCCCCGCTCCGTGCGCGCCGCGGTCTCGCGGAGGATCTCGTCGTGCGCCATGATCGCGACCGGCAGGGACTCGGTCGCGCCGTACGGCGTGACGAGCCGCGCGTCGGGCTCGAGCAGGCTCGTGAAGCGCAGGATCACATCGGCCGGGACCGGCGCGCCCGCGGACATCACGCACCGCAGCGAGGGCATCTTCTCCCCGCGCGGCGCCGCCCACCGTCCGACGCGGTCGAGCAGCGCCGGCGAACCGAAGAGGCTCCGCGCGCCGAACAGGCGCACGGGGTCGAGGATCTCGCGGGGGTCGACCTCCGCGGGACGCGTGAAGTCCATCCGCGGAAGGACCGTGGACAGGCCGAGGGCGGGATCGAACAGCGCGAACAGCGGGAACGTCGGCACGTCGACGTCGCCCGGCGAGAGCGCCAGCGAGGCGCGCAGCATGCGGACCTGCGCGGCGAAGTTCCCATGCGTGTAGACTACACCCTTCGGAATGCCCGTGCTCCCGCTGGTGAACACGATCGCCGCGGTCTCGTCCTCCTGCACGGCCGGGGGCTGCCAGCCTTGCGCGCGCTCGCCCTCGCGACGGATGGCGTCGAGCGCGTGCCCGCCCCACCCCAACCGCGGGCCCACCGTGACGAGCCGCCGGACCGTGCCCCTCGCCCACCCGAGGACGACGCGCGCGACGTGCGCCTGCGGGATGCCGATGAAGGCCTCGGGGCGCGCCTCCGCCAGGCAGGTCTTCAGGCTCGGGAGACCGATGCCCGGGTCGATCACGACGGGCACGACCCCGGCGTGGAACAACCCGAAGGCGAGCGCGAAGAAGTCCGGGCCCGGCTTCACCATGAGCGCGCAGCGTGTCCCGCGGCCGATGCCGACCGTGGAGAGGCCGGCGGCGATGCGCGTCACGTCGCGCGCGAGATCGCGGTACGTCGTCGCCACGTAGCGCGCCCTGCCCTGTCGGCGCGGCCCCTTCGGGAACCAGATCGCCACGTCGTCCGGCCGATCCTCGGCCATCGCGAAGAGGGCGCCCGCGATGTTCGGTCCGCGGCCGGCCGCCCCGCCAGGAGCCGCGGCGGCGCTCGGGGAGGGAGTTGCACCACCGGGAGTCATGCCACGCCGGCGGGCGTGAGGGCGTGCTCGGCGAGGAACCGCCGGACGCGCGCCGTGATCGCGTCCGCCTCGTCCTCGAGGACGTAGTGGCCCGCGCCGCCGTAGTACTCGAGCTCGGCCTTCGGGTAGATCCGCCGCCACTCCGCGAGGAAGTGGTCGTCGAAGACGAAGTCCTTCCCGCCCCAGCACACGAGGATCGGCCTGTCGCTCAGGACGTGGAGCCGTTCCTGCGTCGCAGTGACGAGATCGTAGGCGGGATCCCCCGCTGCGAGCGGGATGTCCTGCACGAAGCGGAGCGTCGCGACCCGGTTCTCGGGCGAGTCATAGGGCGCCGTGAGGGCGCGCTCGACGTCGGACGGCAGCCGCTTCTCGACGGCGAGCCGCGCGGCGCCCCGACTGAACGCGTTCAGCCGCAGCACGAGCGCCTCCCCGAGCCGCGTGCGCGTGAGCTTCAGCGTGCCTGGCAGCCGCTTCCGCGCGGGCATGTGGAAGGCCGCCGTGTTGAGGATCACGATCCGCGCGATGCGCTCCGGCCGGCGCACCGCGGCGGCGAACCCGATCATCCCGCCCCAGTCGTGCACCACGAGGGTCACGTCCTTCGTCGCGCCCATCGCGTCGAGCCAGCCCTCGAGGTCGTCGACGCGCGACGCGAGCGTGTAGCGATACCGGTCGTCGCCTGGCTTGTCCGAGAAGCCGCACCCCACGTGGTCGGGCACGAGGCATCTGTGGTCGCGACGCAGCGCGACGACCAGCGCGCGGAAGTAGAAGGACCACGACGGGTTCCCGTGCACCATCACCACGGGCGGCGCCTCGCGCGGCCCCTCGTCGAGGTAGTGCATCGCGACGCCGTCGCCTCGATCGTGCCAGCGCGACGCGAAGGGGTACAGCGACTCCGGGACACGCGAGGCGCACGAGGGGCGCTCGCGCGCGATCACCACCGGACCTCCATCATGGAGCAGTTGAGCCCGCTGCCGATGCCCATGAGGGCGACCCGCATCCCATCGCGCAGGCGGCCCGCGTCGAGGCTCTTCTTCAGCACGTAGGGTACCCCCGCGGGCCCGATGTTCCCGAACAGAGGGTACACCTTGTGGAAGCGATCGAAGTCCGCGCCCATGCCGTCGGCGAGCCGCGCCGTGTGGACCTCGCTCACCTGGTGAACGACGTACTCGTCGACGTTGGCGGCCGTCCACCCGAGCTCTTCGTGGGCGAGGCGCCACGTGCGGCCCGCGAGCTCGAGGCCTGCGGTGAGGAGGCCGGTCGCGTCGGTGCGCATCTCCTCCATGTTGCCGACGCAGAGGTGGTTGTGCTCCGACGCGGCGAGCGAGACGCCGCCGACGACCTGGTGGGCGTGGCGGCGCGCCCGGTCCGTGCGCCCGATGACCATCGCCACGCCGCCCGACCCGAGCGTGAGCGTCGCGTACTGGTCGCGGTACTGCTGCCGGGTGAAGCCCGGCTTCTGCATCCGGAGGATCGTGGCCTCGACGGCCGTGCGTGCCTGCTCGCCGTCGACGATGAGGGCGTGTTCGATCTGGCCCTGCTCGATCATGTTCCCGGCCATCTGGATGGCGTTGACGAAGCCGAGGCACGCGTTCCGGAGGTCGAAGTTCATGCACGTCGACGGCATCCGCAGCCTGCCGTGGATCGTCGAGGCCGTCGACGGCTCGAGGACGTCCTGGCACACCGAGGTGTTGACGAGC
Organism: Myxococcales bacterium; assembly: GCA_005777185.1. Lineage (GTDB taxonomy): Bacteria > Myxococcota_A > Polyangia > Polyangiales > Polyangiaceae > SXNL01. The sequence goes on along the minus strand of SXNL01000413.1, from coordinate 2,501 downwards.
ACCCCGATCGCCGCGCGATCGACGCCCGCGTCCTCGAGGGCGCGCTCCGCGGCGAGCGACGCGGCTTCGGCGGTCGTCGTGCCGGCGGGCCAGAAGCGGCGCTCCTGGATCCCGGTGAGATCCGAGAGGAGGGTCGGGTTGATGCCGAGCCGCTCCGCGACCGGCCGGAGCGTGTCCTCGATGCTCCTGGACGTGACCACGTCCGGCGCGTCGGCGACGCCGAGCCCGAGGATGCTCACATTCCGGAATTTCATCGAGGTGGCGGCGTCATGGGGAGCACGTGGGGCTGGGCGCTCGGTGCGAGGGGGCCTCTCGGCCTCCTCGGTACATGGGCCGCGGGAGGGCCTCTCGGCCCCCTCGCGACCAGGGGAGCGGAGGTTTATCGCACTTGGCGCGGAAAAGGAAACCGGGGCCTCGGGGCCCTCTGCTACCCTCTGGCCATGCCCCGTCGGCCGGCCGTTTCACTCGCGGTGCGCCTCGACCGCGGCCTGATCGCGCCCCTCGGTGTCGCCCACGGCGCCGTGTTCGCGCCCGCGTGCGGCGGTTCGAAGGCCCTGGGCGCGGGCAACCTCCGCCACGTCCCGTGCAAGGTGGCTGCGCAGAAGACCGCGCTCGGACGGTGACGACCCCCGCCGCACCTCTCCTCGCGAAGCTCGAGCGCGCGCTCGAGGACGCGGAGATCTCGGTGCCGTTCCCCTCCGCCGCGCTCGAGGAGCTCTCGCGGCGCGAGCAGGATCCGGGCCTCGCCGCCCCGAACCTGGCCGACCTCTCCGCGGTGCCGTTCGTCACGATCGACGGCGAGACCTCGAAGGACCTCGACCAGGCGCTGTACGTGGAGGAGAAGCGGGGTGGCTTTCGCGTGCACTACGCCATCGCGGACACCTCCCACTTCGTCCCGAAGGGGGGCGCCCTCTTCGCGGCCGCGCTCTCGCGCGGCGCGAGCTTCTACCTCCCGCACGCGAGCGTGCCGATGCTGCCGCGGCGCCTCTCGGAGGGGGTGGTCTCGCTGAACGAGGGCGTGCCGCGGCGCGCGGTCGTGTTCGTGTCGGAGCTGGACGCGGACGGGAACGTGCAGGATACAATCGTCCGGCGCGCGCACGTGAGGAGCCGGAAGAAGCTGTCGTTCCCGGGCGTGCAGCGCTTCTACGACGGGGACGCCGCGCTGCGTGGGTCGCCGTTCGAGCGGAGCCTCCGCGCGCTCGAGGCCGTGGGCCAGGCGCTCGTCGCGCGCGCCGAGGCGCGCGAGGTCGTGCGGTACCGTCGGCACGAGGTCCGGACGGAGATCTCGCGGGACGGGACGCGGCTCGAGGCCGTCGCGGCGGCCCGCCTCGACGTGGAGCTCTACAACGAACAGCTCTCGCTCCTGTGCAACCGCGAAGGCGCGCGCATCCTCTACGAGCGCAAGGGCGCGCCGAGCGTCCAGCCGATCTACCGCGTCCACCCGGCGCCCCTCGAGGCGCGCCTCTCGGCGTTCGCGGCGCAGACGCAGGCCATCGCGCGGGCGCACGGGCGCGATCCGGCGATCTTCGCGTGGGAGGGCCCCGCTGGCCCCCGCACGCTCGCGGCGTTCGTCGCGGGCCTACCGCGGGACGACGATCGCGTGACCCGCGCGATCATGCGACAGGCGATCCTCGTGAACGCCCGCTCGAGTTTCTCGGTCGAGCCGTCGGCGCACTTCGGCGTCGGCGCGGACATCTACGCCCGGTTCTCGGCGCCGATGCGGGAGATCGTGGGTGTGTTCTCGCACCACGAGCTCGTGGAGCTGCTCGCCGGCCTCGGCCAGGAGAAGGAGGCGATCTTCGCGGACGAGAAGCTCCGCGTCGACGTGGTCGATGCCGCGAACCGATCGAAGCAGACGCAGCGGAAGCTGAACGACCTCGTGTCGCGGCTGGTGCTCGACGCCATCTTCGCCGACGACGCGAGCGCCCCCGCGGGAGCCCGCCCGGTGAGGAAGGGCACCGTGGTGGGGCTCACGGGCGCCAAGGTGCACGTCGAGCTCGACGATCCTCCCGTCGACGTGAAGCTCTACCTGTACGATCTCGGGAAGGCGCTCGGCGGCGCGTGGCTCGCCGCGTCCCCGGACGGCGCGACCCTCCTGCGCGACAAGGGCAAGGCCCAGGTCCTGCGCGTGGGCGACGAGATCGCGGTGACGGTGGACCGGCACGATCCGAAGACGGATCGGTGGGTGCTCGTACCGGTGGGAATGCGGTAGAACGTCGTCGACGCACCTTGCTCCCCTTCGACAACACCTTCGTCCGCCTCCCCGAGCACTTCTACGCGCACGTACGCCCCGCGAAGGTACGCGCGCCACGCGTCCTGGCCCTCAACCATGCGCTCGCGCGCCTCCTCGGCGCGGACCCCGCCGAGCTCTCCGGCGAGCGCGCCGCGGCTCTCCTCTCGGGCAACGACCTGCCCGAGGGCGCACAACCGATCGCGCTCGCGTACGCGGGCCACCAGTTCGGTAGTGTCGTCCACCAGCTCGGAGACGGCCGCGCCATCCT
>SXNL01000412.1 GCA_005777185.1 Myxococcales bacterium | reverse complement strand
GTTCGCGCTCGACGTCGTCGGCGTCACCGGCACGAACGGGAAGACCACCACGACGCACCTCGTCCGCGCCGCGCTCGACGGCGCGCTCGGCGGCGCCGCAGCTGCACCCGTTGAACGACGCGGCGAGGCCGATCGAGAACACTGCAATGAAAGGGAAGACCAGCTTCTTGGACATAGCTCCTCCGGACACTCGAGCTTGATGCGGGGACATGGCGCCCCGCCCTGCGTTTGCGCCTCCACAGACGAGGACCATCCCTCGGTCCAATCAGTGGAATCGCGAACCCGTCGACCGTATGGGACTTCGGGGCCGATGGGAAGGAGCAAAGGGCCGGAGCCGACCGGCCGCCCGTCCAGCGTCCCGAGAAGTCGTGAGGGAAATCAATGGGTTGCCGAGCGGGCACGCGACCGGTAGGTTGCGCTCGTGGCGATCACGGAGGTGCCTGACGATCTGAAGGCCCACGTCGCGGAGCTCCGCGCCGATCTCGAGCGGCGGGTCACCGACGATTCGAGCACGCCGACGGGATCGGCGATCCGGGGGGATGGGGTCGCGCTCGGAGCGCTGCACACGTCGCGGATCGACGAGCTCCTCCTCGCGATGTTCGCGCGGACGGAGCCGCCCGCCGGGACGCGGCTCTCCCTGGCCGCCGTGGGGAGCTACGGGCGGGGCGCCCTCGCGCTGCGCAGCGACGTCGATCTCCGCGTCATCACCTCCACCCGACGCGCCTTCGAGGGCGCCGAGGCGCTCGCGCGGTCGCTGCTCTACCCGCTCTGGGACGCGGGCCTCGCCATCGGGCACCAGGTCGTCGACGCGGACGAGGCGCTCGCGCTCGCGCAGGACGACCTCGCCACGGCGACGTCGCTCCTCGATCTCCGTCACCTCGCGGGCGACCGGGGCGTGACCGAGGATCTCCAGGCGCGCGCGTTCGCGGGCCTCTTCAGCGAGGGCGAGCTCGGGCGCTTCGTCCAGCGGCTCGAGGATGAGGCCACGCTGCGGCACGAGCGCTTCGGCGGATCGGTGTACCTGCTCGAGCCCGACGTCAAGAACGGCGCGGGTGGCCTCCGCGATCTCGACGTCGCGCGGTGGGCGTCGCTCGCGCGCTTCCACGTGGGCGTCGGGCGCGGCGGCGGCGAGGGCCCGCAGGCCGTGTGGTTCGACCTCGTCCGGCTGGGCGTGCTCGTCCACCGCGAGGCGGCGGAGATCGCCGCCGCCGAGGAGCTGCTCTGGCGCATCCGGAACCGGTTGCACGCGTACGCGAAGCGGCGCTCCGACCGCCTCACGTTCGACGCGCAGGAGGCCCTCGGCACCGCGCTGGGCCACCACGCGGAGGATCGCGCGGCCGCCGCCGAGGGATTCATGCAGGACTACTACCTCCACGCGCGCGTCGTCTCCCGCGCGCGCGAGCAGCTCCTGTCGCGCGCGACCCCTCCGAAGAAGCGCGTGCGCCAGGTCATCGAGAAGGATCTCGGGCAGGGCCTCGTCCTCTTCGACGGGCACGTGAGCCTCCATCTCGCGGCGCTCGCGCAGGATCCCGCCCTGGCGCTTCGCGTGTATACTGCATGTAGTCGCGAGCAGGCGCCGATCCTGCCCTTCGCGCGCGAGGCCATCGTCCGCGCGGCGCGCGATCCGGCGTTCGGCGAGGCGCTGCGCGGATCGCGCGAGGCCCGCGCGCTGTTCATGTCGCTCCTCTGCAACGTCGCCGACGCGCCGGTGAAGGGCGGGTCGATCCTGCGGGAGCTCCACGACACCGGCCTCCTCCTCGCGATGATTCCCGAGTTCGCGCCGGTGACGGGCCGCGTGCACCACGACGTGTACCACGTGTACACGGTCGACGTTCACAGCGTGGCCGCCGTCGACGCGCTCCGCGCCCTCTGCCGGGGGGAGGGCCTCTCGGACCACCCGCTCGCCAGCCGCCTCGCCGCCGAGATCGCGCGCCCGGAGCCCTTGTTCCTCGCGACGCTCCTCCACGATGTGGGCAAGGGCTACCCGGACGCGGACGGCTCGCGGAAGAACCACTCGAAGGTCGGCGCGGACATGTGCGACGTCATCGCGCCGCGCCTCGGCCTGTCGCAGGAGGACACCGAGGACGTGAAGGCGCTCGTGCTCGAGCACCTCGCGATGTACCACACCGCGGCGCGGCGCGATCTCGACGACCCCAGGACGTGCGAGGAGTTCTCCGGTCACGTCCGTGGCCCGGACGGGCTGCGCAACCTCTATCTCCTCACGGTGGTCGACCTCACGACCACGTCGCCGACCGCGCTCACGAAGTGGAAGGGGCAGATGCTCGACACCCTGTACCTCTTGTGCGACGCGTACCTCGAGGGGCGCGGCGGCGCGAAGAGCCGGGACGCGCGCATGCTCCGGACGGCCGATCACGCGCGCTCGCGGTGGATGGGCTCGGCGCGGGCGATGCAGGCGTACCTGTCGAGCATGCCCGATCGGTACGTCCTCGCCAACACGGCCGACGCGATCTGCGCCCACGCCGAGGTCGTCCTGGCTCGCAAGGACCGCCCCGTGCACGCGGCGCAGGTTCCGTCACGCCACGGCGGGTTCGGGGAGGTCTGCGTCGTCGCGCGCGACCGGCCCGGGCTCCTCGCGCGGATCGCGGCGGCCCTCACCGCGAGCCGTCTCGAGGTCCTCGGCGCGGACGTCTACTCGCGCCGCGTCGCCTCGGGGACCGAAGCCGTCGACCTGTTCTGGGTGAAGGGCCGGGGGGACGGGCCGCTCGATCTCGGGCGCCTCCTCCCGCGCCTCGTCGGCGATCTCACGCAGGTCTGCGAGGGCGCCATCCACCCGCGCGATCTGCTCCGCGACCGCCTCGGCGACGCCTCCCCCTGGCGGGAGCGCCCGAGCCCGGCCATCGCCACCGAGGTCGTCATCGACGATCGCGCGTCGTCGAAGCACACGGTGATCGAGGTGTTCACGAAGGACCGGCCGGGCCTCCTGTACGTGGTGGCGCAGGCCCTTGCGGATCTCCGGCTCTCGATCTCGCTGTCCAAGATCAACACCGAGGGTACGAAGGTCGCGGACGTGTTCTACGTGCAGGAGATCGACGGATCCAAGGTCACGGGAGACGACCGTTTCAAAGCCATCCGAGCCGCGCTACTGTCCGCGCTGACCGAGGACCAGGCGCGACCGACGGCGCCGCAGGGAGCCCAGCCATGAGACGACTCTTCCTTCTCGCCTTCGCACCGTTCGTCCTGTCCGTGCTTGCCGTCCTGCCCGCGTGCGGTGGCGAGGCCCCTCCACCGCAGGCCCCGAGGCAGCCCGATCCGCCGCTCGACAACCCACCCGTCGCCGCTGCGGACAACAAGGCGCCGCCGGCCTTGTCCAGCGGGGACGTGCAGCGCGGCACGAAGCTCCTCTCCGCGAACGACCTCGCCGGCGCGAAGGCGGCCTTCGAGGAGGCCCTGAGGAAGAACGCCAAGGACGCGGAGGCCATGTACTACCTCGGCCTCGTCGCCGAGAAGTCGCAAGACAAGGCTGGCGCCGAGAAGGGGTACCGCGACGCGTTGAGGGCGCGGCCCGATCTCGACGCCGCCGCCACGAACCTCGGCGCGCTGCTGGTCGAGGCGCAGAGGTTCGACGAGGCGATCCTGGTCCTCCGCGCCGCGGCCTCGCGCCAGAAGGACAGCCCCGAGCTCCACCTCAACCTGGGCGTGGCGCTCGCGAGCAAGGGGGACAGGGAGGGCGCGACGAAGGCGTTCGATCAGGCGTTGAAGCTCGCGCCGAAGGACCCCGTGTACCTCGTCAACTACGCGCAGTGGCTCGGCCAGTGGAAGGACGTGGACGGTGCGCTCTCCAGGCTCAAGGCCGCGCAGGCGCTCGCCGAGAAGGACGTCGGCCTCCTCGCCGCCGTCGGCTTCGAGATGAAGGAGATCCACGCGTTCCCGGACTGCATCGCGGTGTTCGACAAGGTGATCGCGATGAAGGACGCCGCCGAGACGCGGACGTACCGCGCCCTGTGCAAGTCGGGCGCGGGCGACAGGCCGGGCGCGGTGGCGGACCTCACGGCGGCGGTGAAGAAGGATGCGAAGTATGGCCCCGCCCACTTCGCCCTGGGCAACCAGCACGCGCAGGCGGGTCGCTTCAAGGAGGCGCTCGAGGCGTACGAGACCTACCTGAAGGTCGAGCCGAACGGCCCGCTCGCGAAGCAGGCCGAGGAGCGGGCGAAGCTGGCGAAGAGCAAGATCAAGAAGTGACGGCCGTGAAGCCGCGCAGGACGCGCCCGCGTCCGGGTGCGTGCGCCTCACCGACGGCCACGAGGGCGCCCGACGCGTCCAGCCATGCGAGGGGTCGATGTAGAATGCACGTCTCCGGGAGGGGCACCTCCTGTCCGTACCGCGCGGCGCGGACGCCGGCCTCGTCCAGCTCGACGGCGGGGAGCGCGCGTCGCGCGGCGTCGGCGAGCGGCATCAGGCGCTCCGGGCCGAGGTCGGTCACGGGGATGGCGTCCTCCAGCGAGAAGGGGCCCGATCGGGTCCGGCGGAGGGCCGCGAGGTGCGCGTCCGTGCCGAGCGCGTCGCCGAGGTCGCGCGCGAGCGCGCGGACGTAGTAGCCCTTCGCGACGGTCATCTCGAGGTCGAGCCACGGCGGGTCTCCGGATCCTGCGGTCGGAGAGAGCGACAGCACCCGGACCTCCCGCGGCGCGAGAAGGACCTCCTCCCCGCGGCGCGCGCGCGCGTGCGATGAGACCCCGCCGACCTTGATGGCCGAGAAGGCGGGAGGGACCTGCGCCGTGCGGGCGCGCTCCGCCGCGAGGGCCGCCGCGAGGGGCCCCCCGTCCTCGGCGCGTGCACAGGCGGCGGCGATCTCCGCCGGGCACGCCCTTGCCCCCGTCGTCTCGCCCTCGGCGTCGAGCGTGTCGGTCGCGCGCCCGAACGCCACGCGCGCCTCGTACGACTTGTCCGCCGCGGAGAGCCAGCCGAGGAGCTTGGTCGCCTGACCGATGGCGACGACGAGCACGCCGGTCGCCATCGGATCGAGCGTCCCCGCGTGACCGACCTCGTGCGTCCCGATCGCGCGCCGCACGATCTGCACGAGATCGTGGCTCGTGGGGCCGCGCGGCTTGTCGAGGACGACGACGCCGTGGACGCCCTGACCAGGTTGCCGCTTGCGGGCCATTCGCTCCTCGTAGCACGAGCGCGCTGTGGTAAGGGTGCACCCATGGGCGCCTCGGCCCGGCCCGCCCCTCTCGTCCTCGGACCCTACGAGCTCGTCCAGCGCCTCGCCACGGGGGGCATGGCCGAGGTGTACCTCGCGCGGCGCGCTGGGCCCTTCGGCTTTCAGAAGCGGGTTGCCGTCAAGCGCATCCTGCCGCAACTCGCGAGCGATCCCGACTTCGTCTCCATGTTCATCGACGAGGCGAGGCTGTCGGCGCGGCTCAGCCACCCGAACATCGTCCAGGTCTTCGACTTCGGCGAGCAGGACGGCGAGCTCTACATGGCGATGGAGTACATCGACGGGACCAACGCGGCCCGGCTCATCCGCGCCGCTGCGCTGCACGACAGCGAGATCCCGATCGACGTCTGCATGCACGTCGCGCTCTCGGTCCTCCGCGCGCTCGACCACGCCCACTCCGTGAAGGACGACGAGGGGAAGCCGCTGGCCCTCGTGCACCGCGACGTGTCGCCCGGCAACGTGCTCATCGACAAGTCGGGGGCCGTCAAGCTCACCGATTTCGGCATCGCGCGCGCCGCGGAGTTCGAGCGGCGCACCGACGTGGGGCAGCTCAAGGGCAAGCTCGGGTACATGTCGCCGGAGCAGGTCACGGGGAGGGATCTCGATCCCCGGAGCGACATCTTCACCGCCGCGATCGTCCTCGCGGAGCTCGTGATGCGGCGGCCGCTGTTCGCGGGCGGGATCGAGATCGACGTCCTCATGCGCATCCGCGACGCCGATCTGGGGCAGATCGACCGGAGTGGCGACCGCGTCCCCGACGATCTCAAGGCCGTGCTCCTCCGCGCGCTCGCACGCGATCGCGGCCAGCGGTTCCCGTCCGCGGCCGCCTTCGTCGACGCGCTCGAGGAGCTGATCCGGCGCCGGCGACTCCCCGTGGGGCCCGCGACGCTCGCCGCGATGGTCTCGAAGCTCGACGACCTCCCCCCGGGCACCCCCGAGGCGCCGACCGGCCCGTCCACCGCCCTCAGCAGCTCTCCGTGCTGGGCCGCCGAGGCGTCCTCGATCCACGAGGTGGCGCCCGCGATCTACCGGATCCGGATGGGGGACGGCGCGGAGATCGGCCCCGTCTCCTACCCCCGCCTCGTCGAGATGCTGGTGACCGGGAAGCTCGATCCGGGCACGACGCTCGCGCGCGAGAAGGGTCCGTTCAAGGAGCTGAAGAGCTTCACTGAGCTCGGGCGCTTCGCCGTGAGCAGCGCCTTTCGCTGGGAGGCAGACGGCATGCCCCGCGCCGCCACGACGCGGGGGCCGCTCGATCGCCGCACGCTCCCGTCGCGTCTCTTCTCCATCGCCTGGAACCGCGAGACCGGCGCGCTCTACCTCGCCAACGGCGCCCGGCGCAAGCGCATCTACTTCGTCGAGGGCGTGCCCGAGTTCGTCACCTCGACCGAGAAAGCCGAGCTCCTCGGGGAGCAGCTGGTCGCGCGCGGCCAGGTCCTCCGCATGGAGGTCGACATGGCCCTCGCGATGCTCCCCAAGTTCGGCGGGCGCATCGGGGACGCGCTCGTCGGGCTCGGCGTGCTGCGGCCGGTGGAGCTGTTCCGGGCGATCGCCTCGCAGACGCAGGACCGGTTCCTCGAGGTCTTCGCGTGGGACGAGGGCGAGATCGGCTTCGTTGCGGGCGCGCGCTCGCACGAGGAGACGTTCCCCCTGGGCCTCGACCCCTTCCAGCTCGTCGCGCGCGGGGTGCGCGAGAAGTACTCGGCCGAGGAGATCCTCCGGATGACGGAGGCGCTCGACCGCGAGGCGCTCGCTCCCGTCCTGCCGCTGCCGGTGCGCCTCGAGTCGTTCCGGTTCCAGCACCGCGAGGAGCGGGCGATCAAGCGCGTCGACGGCGTGCTCCCGCTCGCGGCGATCGTGCGCGCCCTCGACGCGGAGCGCGTCGCCACGCCGGACGAGACGCGGCGCGCCATCTTCCTCGCGCTGTCGTGCGATCTGGTGCGATCGCCAGGGTGGAGCTCGCTGCCGACATAGGCTCCCTCAGGGCTTCTCGATGACCAGCGCCCCGAGCCGAGCCCTGAGCTGGGGATCCGCGCGGATCGCCTTCTGCCGCACGATGCGCACCCCCTCGCGCGGATCCAGCGCCAGGAGCGCGCGCGCGATCGTGACCAGGACCTCGGTGCTCTCCTCGCCGCCGTCGCCGCGCAGGGTCGCGAGCAGCCCGCGCTTGCCCTCGATCGCGCGCGTGAGGAAGGCCAGGGCGCGCGTGCGGTTGGGGGGTGTCGCGTCGCCGAGCGCGAGGGCGCTCGCGGCGCGGAGATCGTCGGAGCCGCCGCGGCCCGCCAGCAGCCGCTCGATCCATGCGACCACGGTCTCGTCGACGGCGCGCACGCGGTGGAGCTCCGAGATCGCGACGAGCCTCACGCCGTCGTCCGGGTGCTCGAGCGCTTCGAGGAGCCTGGGGCGCGAGGGCTCGCCGACGACGGCCGCGTAGGCGCGGAGCGAGGCGCGCCTCAGCCGCGGGTGCGAGAGGAACTTCGCGACGTGGTCGACGAGGGGCGGGTCGCGCCGATCCGGGATGCACTGCAGGAGATCCTCTGCGAGGTTGGCGTCCAGATCCTCGCGCGCCGGGTCGAGCCGCGCGAGCGCCGACAGGAGCAGCGGCCACCCCGCCGCGCCGGTCTCCTTGAACGTCGCGACGAAGACGGCCAGGTTCGGCGCGCCGTGGAGGTGCTCGCGCGCAGAGAGCAGGGCGAGCGCGCCCGGGCTCCCCGCGAAGACGATGATCGAGTGCGCCGCGTCCCGGACGTGCGGGACGTCGGCGAGGAGCGCGGCCGCCACGGGTACGAGGTGCTCCTTCTCGATGACCGCGCGCATCGCGCGCAGGGCGTGCTCCTCGCGAGGGCCGGGACGGCCGCCCTTGCCCTGGGCGTGGCGCGCGAGCGTCGTGATCGCCGCGAGCAGCGCGGGTGCCTCGCCTCGCCGCGCGAGGGTCTTCATCGCCTCGCACAGCCGGGCGGCCTCGCGGGCATAGTCGTCCGGGTTCTCCACGAGATCGAGCGCGCGGAGCGACGGCAACGGATCCCTGGCCAGGGTGTCCGCGAGCAGATCCCTCCGCACGCTCGCGGAGAGATCGGGAGGGAGGTCGCCGTCTGCGAGGACGTCCCGCCGGTGCAGTTCGCGCAGCACGTCGTCGCCCGCGGTGGAGCGCTCGCGGACCAGCCGCGGCGCCATCGCCCGGAGGAGCGCCGCGGCGCGCGTCGTGTCCTGCCCGGCCTTCCGGGCGGTGTCGTGGTCCACCATGACGAGCTGAACGAGCTCGATGAGGCGCGCGGCCGGCGCGAGCTCGGAGACCAGCTCCTCGATGGCGAACGTCGTCAGCCCCGGCGTGTGGCCGACGTGCCCGTTCACCAGGTCGGCATTCACCAGGAGCTGGCGCAGCTCGTCGGGCCTCGGCAGCATGTCGATGGCCTCGCGCACGAGCCCGAGCCGCTGCTCGCGCGCCTTGCGGAGGCTGCCGTGGCGCGCGTGGGCGAGCAGCACGAGATCGTGCACCAGGAGGGCCGCCGCGAGCCCCACCTTCCACGAGAGCTTGCGGTCCCGGCCGATCACGTCGCTCACGAACAGCACCGACACGTCGCGCATGTTCTTCTCGAAGAAGCGCGCGGCGAGCGCGCCCGGCGCGTCGTGGGGGAGGCGGAGCAGCTGCAGCGCTCCCAGGAGGTCTGCGTGCGAGACCTGCTCGCGGAGCGTGAGCGCCACGATGCCTCGCTTCACCAGCGCGTCGACGAACGGTTCGCCGTGCGTGGCGTAGATCTGGGGCCCCAGGAGCCGCCGGAGATCCACGGCCTCGCCTTGCCCGGCGAGGACGAAGAAGCCGACCGATCGCTGGGTGTCGCGGCGCGCGAAGACCATGCAACCGCGCCCCTGGAGGCCGGGCTGCATCACGCGCCGGACGTGACGGTGCGCCTGCGCGTGGTCCGGGTGATCCTTGGCGAACTGGCCGCCCTCCAGGATGGCGCTCGCGAGCGCCACGAAGAGCTCCGGGAAGTCCGAGCTCGCGTCCTCGATGGGGAGGACGGGCTCGTACGGGGTCCGCGTGACGCCGGGGTCGGGCGTGGTGCCGTCGGCCTCGAGCAGCTCCTTGAGCTCGAGCCGCATCGCGCGCGCCGATTGCTGCCGCAGGGAGGGATCCTTCTCGATGGCCTTGAGGATGACCTCTTCGACGAGCGGATCGATGCCCTTGACGAGCTTGGACGGTGGGATCGGGGCCTCGTGCGCGTGGCGCTGCAGGGTCTCGATGGGGTTGTCCGACAGGAAGGGAGGCTGCCCTGTGAGGAGCTCGTACAGGGTGATCCCGCACGCGTACACGTCCGAGCGCGCGTCGAGCTTGCCGCCGCGTCCCTGCTCCGGGGACATGTACTCGGGCGTGCCGCAGACGACGCCCGCGGCGAGCTGCATGCCCTCGTCGATCGGGTTCTCGAGCGAGGCGATGCCGAAGTCGCACACCTTCACGAGCTCGAGCGGCTTCCCCTCGTCGTCTCGGCTCGCGACCAGGATGATGTTGTCCGGCTTGACGTCACGATGGACGATGCCCTTGTCGTGCGCGACCGAGAGCGCGGCGCACACCTGCACCATGATGTCGATCGCCCGGGCGGCGGGGAGCCGCTGCTCCTTGTCGAGGACGCTCTGCAGCGTGCCGCCGGGGAGGTACTCCATCACGATGTAGACGAGGCCGTCGGTCGGGTCCTGGCCGAAGTCGATCACCCGCATGATGTTGAGGTGATCGAGCTGGCTCGCTGCGAGCGCCTCGCCATGGAAGCGCTTCATGAACCCCGCGTCCTTCTGGTAGTGCGGGTGGAGGACCTTGATGGCGACCGTCCGCCGGAGGTCGCGGTGACTGGCCTGGTACACGGCGCCGGCCGCGCCGCTGCCGATGAGGGACTCGATCGTGTACTTGCCCTGCGCGATCTGGCGCCCGATCAGGTCGGCCGGGGGTGTCGAGCTCGGGATGTAGGGCCTGCTCCGCTGGGACGATCGCGGGGACTTGGTGGTCGTCTTCTTCTTCTTCTTCGGCGCGGCCGGCGCGTCGGCGGACTCGGGCGCACGCGGGGGCGGACGCTTCGTCGTGCCCTTCGCGGGTCTCTTGGGCGCGGTCCAGGCGTCGCCGTCCTTCACGAACCCGTAGCTCGTGGGGATGCGCGATCTGGCCTTTGGCGCGGGTGCGGGCGCCTCGGGCGCGCGCGGGAGCTCCGGGAAGTCGCTGAAAGCGACCGCGCTGGCCTTCGGCGCGACCACCTCCTCGACGACGCGGAGACGCGGGACGCTGCGCTCCGTCGCGGGCGGGAGATCGAGATCCGCGAACTCCGACGGTGCGGGCAGGTTGGCGAAGCCGGTGAACTCGGGAAGATCGGGGGGCTGAGGGAGCGGCGGAGGATCGGGGGCGCGCGACGGGGGGGCGTCGGAGCGCAGCGGGGGCGGCGTGAGCGCGGAGTCCAAGCGGTCGTCGTTCGGGAGCGTCTCCGCGGCGTCGTCGCTGTCAGGCGCCGGTGGCGGGGGGATCGTCACGCCCCCCTCGGGCCCCGCGTCGGCGAGCGTGAGATCTTGCTCGAGGAGCGCGTAGATCTCTGCGGCCTGCGCGCGGTGGAGAGGCTTCACCCGCAGCGGGAACCCGACGGCGTCGCCCTCGCCCACCGGCTCGGCGAGGAGCGACATGACGTGGTCGTGCAGGCGGACGTCGAGCGCGTGGGGCGCCGCGTGCTGCGGCCGCTCCCGGAGCGCCAGCCGCACGGTCTCGTGCCTGAGCGCCGCTCGGAGGAGGCGGTTGAGCGCCCCTCGGTCGGCGAGCTGCGCGACGAGGACGGGCAGGGCTCGATCCACTGGCGGGAGTCTAGCCCAAGGGGGGTGGACGTTGTACCCCGTTCGGCGGGAGCCGGAGCACCGGATAGGCGTGCGTCGGCGCGCCGAGGCCGAGGGGATCATCCTGCGCGCCGTTCGGCTCGAAGGGCGTGAACCCCAGCTCGACGAAGAGCTCGTGTGGGCCTCGCCAGGCGTCCTCCGGACCGGGTGCGCTACGCGTGGGGTAAGCCTCGAGGATCTTTCCCGCGGCGCGCGACAGACGCGCCGCCGCCGCGACGAGCAGGCGCGCGACGCCGCGGCCGCGCCTCGCGGGATCGACGAGCATGCACCCGATGGACCAAACGTCGGCGTCGTCGCCGAGGGGGAGGTTCCTGTACACGGGGAGCTGGCGGAGCTTCGGGACCGCGGCTCGCGGCGCGAGCTTGAGCCATCCCACCACGTCCTCGCCGGCGACGACGACGACGCCCTGCGCTGCGTCGTCGCCGCGTTCGAAGTCCGCGTCGAAGGCGTCCGCGTTGTCGTCGGGGGAAGTGGCGCACCTCATGAGCCAGTCGTTCTTCGTGCCGTCGAAGTGCCAGTAGCGGCAGTGGCAAGGGCACGACGCGCGCTGGAACAGCTCGCGGAGCCCGGCGAGGTGGCGCCGCTCGAGGCGGTGAGCGTGGGCCTCCACGATCAGGGCCCCGGGGCCCGGGGTGGACACGCGGACTCCCACGCGTGCGCGAGCGCCACGAGCGCGCGCTCGCCCCACCACGGGGCCATGAGCTGCAGGCCGACCGGGAGGCCCGCCCGCGTCGGCGCGCACGGCACCGAGAGAGCCGGTATCCCCGCGAGGCTCGCGGGGAGCGTGTACACGTCGGAGAGGTACATGGCGAGAGGATCCTGCGTCTTCTCGCCAAGGAGGAACGGAGGGGTCGGCGTCGCGGGACACGCGATCACGTCCACCGCGTCGAACGCACGCTCGAAGTCGCGCCGGATGAGCGCGCGGACGTGCTCTGCGCGGCGGTAGTACGCGTCGTAATACCCGCGCGAGAGCACGTATGTGCCGAGGAGGACGCGCCGCTTCACCTCCACGCCGAAGCCATGATCGCGGGTCGCGCCGTACATCGCGCCGAGGGTGGCCCCCGCGCGCCGTTGCCCGTAG
>SXNL01000411.1 GCA_005777185.1 Myxococcales bacterium | reverse complement strand
GCGTTCGTGACGCTCATGAGCGGGGTGTGAAGGGCGGGCGTCACGTTCCAGACCACCTGCCAGCCCACGAAGCACGCGAGCACGAACACGGTGACGTGCTGGACCAGGCCGGCGGGCACGACGAGCCCCGACAGGGCGAGCGCCACCGCGACGGTGAGGACGAGGAACGGCGATCCGGGCGCGCGGCCGGGGGCGACGACCGCCGGGTTCGGCTCAGGCGGAGGTCGCGACGGCACCTTCGCGAGGGGGGGCACGTGCGATCGACGGGTCGCGGGCGCCGCCTCCTCTCGCGGCGGGGGGGGCCACATGAGCTTGCCGTCGAGCAAGACGAGGGCCCCGCGGACGACCTCGTCGTCGAGATCGACGTGCCAGCTCTTCGCGCCACCCATGTCGGCGAGCAGGTGCGAGAGGTTCGAGCCGTAGAGCTGGCTCGCTGTGGGGGCGAGTCGACTCGGCAGGTCCACGAAGCCGATCACGGTGACGCCGCGGTGCGAGATGACCTCGCCGGGCCGCGTCACCGCGCAGTTCCCACCGAACTCCGCCGCGAGGTCGACGATGACCGAGCCCTGGCGCATGCTCTCGACGGTGTCCTGGGTGAGCAGGACCGGCGCGGGCTTCCCGGGCACGAGCGCCGTCGAGATGATGATGTCCACCTCCTTCGCCTGCTCGGCAAACAGCTTCATCTCGGCCTCGATGAACGCCGGGCTCATCACGCGCGCGTAGCCCCCTTCGCCGGCTGCCTCCTCGGTGAAGTCGAGCTCGAGGAACTCGGCGCCCATGCTGATGATCTGCTCCTTGACCTGGGGCCGCGTGTCGAACGCGCGCACGACCGCACCGAGCCCGCGGGCCGCGCCGATCGCGGCGAGGCCGGCCACGCCGGCGCCGATGACCAGGATGCGCGCGGGAGGCACCTTGCCCGCGGCTGTCATCTGCCCGGTGAAGAAGCGCCCGAAGAAGCTCGCGGCCTCGATGACGGCGCGGTCGCCCGCGATGTTGGCCATCGAGCTGAGCGCGTCCATCTTCTGGGCGCGGGTCACGCGCGGGATCTGGTCCATCGCGATCGCCGTGGCGCGCCGCGCGGCGAGCTGCTCGACGAGCACGGTGTTCTTCGCCGGCCACAGGAAGGAGACGAGGACGGCCCCCGCGCGCAGCAGATCGGCCTCGTGGGTGGCGCGCGGCCGCCTCGGATCGCTCGCGGGCAGCTCCTCGGGCGGCTGCACCTTGAGGACGATGTCGGCCTCGCTCCACACGCGAGCCACATCTGGCTCGATGGTCGCGCCTGCCGCGACGTAGTCGGCGTCGCGGAACGACGCGGCCGCGCCAGCGCCCTGCTCGATCAGCACGTCGAAGCCGAGCTTGACGAGGCGCGCCGTCGTCTCGGGCGTGGCCGCCACCCGGCGCTCGCCGAAGTGAAGCTCTCGTGGAATCGCGATTCGCATTTATCGAAGGGTCCGTGGCGGCGTGTGAAGGGTCGCGCGCCGGCGCGGGGGAGCGCCAGCATAGCAGGCATGGGCCCGGCCGAGGAGATGGTCGACACCGCCGGCGGTCTACTCCACGAACCGCGTCCCGAGGAACGAGAGGCGCACCCCCGGGTTCTCCTCGAAGAACCTCCTCAGATCCTCGGCCTCCAGCCGGAACACCGTACCGTCGCGCAGCACCTTCGCCGACGTCGTCGCGAGGCCCTTGGAGAGGAGCGCGTCGAACTCCCCCACGACCGCCCCCTGCGCGAACGGCTTCATCGCGTCCGCCCCGTCCACGGACACCTGCGCGTCCCCCACCAGGAACGCGGCCGGCGGCTCGCGACCCGCCATCCACAAGAGCGCCCCGCGCGCCACGGGCGCCGGGTTCATGAAGGACATCAGCTGCGTCTTCTGCCCGGACGACAGCGCCGAGAGCACGCTGTTCGACTCGAGGATCTCCCACGTCCCCTCCTCGCGGACGCGGGCGAGGCGGAGGAGGCGATCCGGGATCTGCGTGCCGCGCAGGAGCGCGAGGAAGTCCGTGCGATCGATGGCGATCAGGTCGACCTGCGTCTGCGCCACCACGTCCGCCGAGCGTGGCTGGTCGAGCAACAGGGCCGTCTCGCCGAAGTAGTCCCCCGCGCGGTACGTCTTCAGCACCACGCCGTCGCGTACGATGAGGACCTGGCCGTTGACCACGATGTAGAAGCTGTCGCCCCGCGTGCCCTGGGCGACGATCTTCTCGCCGGCGGGGAGGCTCAGCCGCTGGGCGCGCTGCAGGATGTGCCGCGCGCGGGAGAGCGGAAGGTCGCGCATGAAGTCGACCATGGCCACGGCCTCGAGGAGGCTCACCGCCTCGGCGAACTCGGGATCGCACATGGTCTCGACGCGGTAGGTGTGCTCGAGGCCCACGGCCGCGGGCCTCAGGCCCATGCCCTTCGGCACGTCCTTCGCGGCGATGTGGACGAGGAAGAGTCGGCGCTTCACCTCCTCGGGCAGCTCCGCGAGGGCCCGCGACGGCGTGTGGAGCGGCGGGATCCCGGCCTCGTGGAGGTAGATGCTGTGGTGGCTGCGGAACGTGACCAGGTCGACGTAGCGCGCGTGGCCGAGCGTGTTGGCCTCGTACATCTCGCCGATGCGGCCCGGGTCGTAGAGCGTGTCGCCCGAGATGGCGATGCTGCGTCCACCGTAGAACGCCTCGACGCCGATGGACGGGATCGAGTGCAGCGTGTAGCGGAACCACAGCTCGCCGCCCCGGACGTGGCACGGCGCGCCGATCCGCACGGGGTTGAACACGAACGTGCGCCGGAGGATGTCCTCCGAGAGGCCGGAGAGCGCGGCGTACTTCCGGAGGAACGACCCCAGGATGAAGGGCGTCGTGTACAGGTTGATCTGACCCTCCTCGAGGAGCTTCTGGAAGGTGCCCGCGTCGTGGTCCGCGTGGCAGTGCGTGACGATGACGCCGTCGATCATCTTGGGCGCGACGCCGCGCGCCGCGAGGTACTCGGTCGAGTCCGTCGGGGGGTCGACGAGGAGCGCGCGCCCGCCGACCCAGAGCAAGAAGCCGGTCGTCTTCCCCTTGGGATCGAAGCCGTGGCTCGCGCCGAGCACCGTGACGCCGAACGCGGGAGGCTGGAAGGGCTTCACGCCGAGCTCGACGGACGCCTCCGGCAGCGGCAGGCGGATCGTCCGCGGGATGCGCGCGATCTCGTTGCCTCCGTCCGAAACGGCGTACATGTCGCCCTCGATCGTGACGACCACGCCCGGGCCGACCTCGAGCCGGCCGTCCACGAAGGGCACGAAGTCGACGAGATCGTCGACCTCGATGCGCTTCCGGCCCGGGACGGAGCGGAAGTACTCGCTCTCGCGGGCGAAGTCCGGCCGCGCGTCGACGGGGTAGCCGTCGGCGAACTCCGACGGGTGCGGTGAACCCCGGGGACCGAAGAGCGTCTCCTGGAAGATGGCGCGCACGCGCGCCTCGACGTCGGGCGTCTCGAAGCCCATGCGCGCCTTCCGCTGGAGCAGGAAGAAGTTGTAATATGCAGGGAACTCGAACTCGGCGACCGAGAGCCCGCGGCGGCGATCGAAGAGCTCGCGCGGCAGGATGTAGAGGACGGGGACCTCGAGCTCGAGGGCCATGACGTCCTTGACCGTCTCCGGCGGCATGCCGAACTGGACGGCTCCGACGCGCGTCGCCACGTAGTAGCCACCGCGCTCGAGCTCGCGGACGTCGCCGCGCACCGTGCTGAGCGCCGAGGGGGTGGAGTCCGTCACGCCCGCATCGTACGGCAGCAGCGGCGGCGCCGTACGGATTTCGGGCCTCCCCGGCAACGTCCGGCGCGACGTACCCGCCGGACCCGGGACGGACACGAGCGAGAGCGGTGCGGCGGACTACTTCCCGGCGATCTGCGGGTGCGTGTTCTTCTCGAACTTCACGCCGGGCCGGAGATGCCCCGCGAGGTACACGCCACCGTTCACCGCGCCCCAGCGCCGGAAGTGGTTGAAGGTCGTGAGCCAGCGCAGCGGGCGCGGCCCGAGCGCGGCAGCCTTGAGGCCACACGCCGACGCGTGATCCTGCGCCGCGCGGAACGCGTCCGCCATACGCGCCTTCACCGCCAGGGGAGACGAGCGCTCGCGCGCGATCCGCGAGGCGGCCTTGCCGAGGCGCGCTCGCTCCTGGGGATCCGCGATCAGCTCGAGGACGGCGCGCCCGAACGCGCGGTTCGCCTCGTCCTGGTGGGTCGCTCCGTCCGTGCCCGGCGAGAGGAGGACGCCGTTCACGCCATCCTTGATCTGAGCGCTCGTGCCCATGCCGTCGGCGAAGGCCACGGTCGGGGTGCCGCACCAGAGGGCCTCGCTCATCACGTTCCCGAACGTCTCGCTGAGCGACGCGTGGACGAAGAGATCGGCGTACGCGTAGTAGTCGGCCATCTGGCTGAAGGACGCCTCCCCGGGGAAGAACACCCGATCGGCCACGCCCTCCTCCTCGGCGACGCGCTTGAAGTACGTCGTCTCGGGCCCGATGCCGAGCATCGTGAGCGTGCACGCCGCGTCGGTCCGCGCGACGTGACGCGCGAAGATGCGGATCATCCGGTCCTGCGCCTTCTCGCGCGTGTGGCGGCCGGCGCAGAGGAGACGCGCGCCGTGGGGGCGGCCCTGGAGGTGCACGTACGGGTCCGCGCCCAGCGGACGATCGAACATCTCCGGCTGAACGGTGCGAGGGATCACGTGGATCGGCACGGTGACCCCGCGCTCGCGCCAGTAGTCGCGCAGGCCCTCCGAGAGGACGACGAGGCCGTCCGAGTCGTTGTACGCGCTCGCGAAGATCCGCTCCTGCGGCTTGCGGAGGGCCGCGTGGAGGCCGACGTGGACGGCGCGCATCCGCGCGAGCTTCTCGGGCAGCATCACCTCGTACGCCGCCGCGAGGTGCGTCGTGTTGACGCACACGAGGGGGATGCCCTTCATCTTCCGGAGCCACACCGCGAAGTCGAGGATCATCGACGTCACGGGGGCGTAGAGCAGGTCGAAGTCGAAGCGGCTCGAGTCCGCCACCCAGGACTCCAGCGGAAGCGGCACGCGGAGGCCTGGATAGGTGTGCAGGGGCAGGCTCGGAAGGCTGATCGATCCCGGGGGGAGATCCTCCTCCTTCGCGAGCGGATCGTGAGGGCCGATCACTGTGACTTCGTGACCACACCGTCGCAATTCCTGATACAGGAACCGTGTCTGAAAGGCTGCACCGTTGGCGTACGGGATCCGCACGAAATCACTCACGATACCGACCCGGAGGGGGCGTCCGTTGCGGGCGGTGAGCCGGGCGAATGGGCTCGTGAGCGGGCTCGCCTGGGAGACCGCGTGGGCCTCGGAACCGGGCGAGATCACACCCAGATTCCTGTGGGCTCGAGGCGCACGGTGGGACCGCTCGCCCCCCTCGCTCGCGGGACCACGGGGCCGCCGATGAAGATCGTCGACGTGACCGAATTCTATTCCGAAAGGGGTGGCGGGGTTCGAAGCCATCTCTCGCTCAAACAGCACTTTCTGCGCCAGTGGGGCCACGAGCACTGGATCGTGGCTCCTGGGCGGGGCGGAGAACCTACATCGGGTCGGCATGTAGCACGTAATTCCCGACCGGCCAGCGCCAGCCCCGAGGACGGTATCCTGCGCGTCGGGGGGCCCGCGATGCCCTACGATCCCAGCTACCACGCGATGGTCAGGGTCGATAAAATACGCAAGATCATCAAGGATATCCGGCCGGACGTGCTGGAGATTCACTCCCCCTATGGAGCGGCGCTCGGCTGTCTCACCGTGAGACGAGATCTCTTCGGGATCCGGACCTTCCAGTGGCACTCCGACTTCATCGACACGTACACGGGCGCGTTGCTCGGCAGTCCGTGGGGTCGCGGCGCGTCGAAGCTATGGGTCGAGGGAGCCATGGAGGCGGGAGGGCGTGTGCTGTGGCGAGGCGTCCGGGCCATCGGCATGCGGTGCGACGCGACGCTGGTCGCGGCGCGCGGCCAGGCCGAGAAGCTGGCGGCGCATGGCGTGCCCCGCGTGCGCCACCTGCCGTTCGGGATCGAGCGAGAGGTGTTCGCCCCGTCGCGCCGCGATCCTCGGAGGCGGGACGCCCTGCTCGCGGGGAGGCCTGGCCCTCTCGTGGTGGCGATCGGCCGCTTCGCGGTGGAGAAGAGGTGGGACGTGGTCCTCGACGCGTTCGTGCGCTTCCGCGAGCGTCGCCCCGGCGTCCTCGTCGTGCTGGGCGACGGCCCGGAGCGGAGCCGGCTGGAAAGGCGCCTCGGACGGCGCGACGACGTGACCTTCCCGGGCTTCGTGCGAGACCGCGTCGACCTCGCGACGACGCTGGCGAGCGCCGACGTGCTCCTCCACGGGTGTCCGTTCGAGACGTTCGGCCTGTCGATCGCGGAGGCGCTCGCGTCAGGTCTCCCGTGCGTGGTGCCGGACGCCGGGGGGGCGGGAGAACTCGCAGACGGCGACGCGTGCGTGACCTACCCGGCGCTGGACGCCGGGGCTGCTGCGGTTATCCTCGCCAGGCTGCTCGCGCGCGACGCCGGTGAGCTTCGCGACGCCGCGGCCCGGCGGGGCGCTCGCCTCCCGGGTATCGAGGACCAGGTCCGGACGCAGGTGGCCCTCTACGAGGAGCTGCTCGAGAGGAGACGACGATGAGCAGGCCGATGCGGCGCGAGCGCCTGGAAGGAGGACTGGTGGGCCTCCTCGTCGGGGACGCGCTCGGCGTCCCGTACGAGTTCTCGCCACCCGAGGCGATCCCCGCGCGCGACCTCGTCGAGATGGATCCCCCCGCCGGCTTCCGGCGCGCACACGGGCGGATCCGTCCGGGGACCTGGTCGGACGATGGGGCGCTCGCCCTCGCGCTCCTGGCGTCGCTGCTCGACACGGGCGCGCTCGACACGGCGGATCTCGCGGGCCGCTTCCGGCGGTGGTTCGACGACGGGGCATACGCCGTCGACGCGGACGTCTTCGACGTCGGCATCCAGACCCGGGAGGCGATCGAGACCCACCGGCGCGGCGTCGAGGCGGAGCGCGCCGGGGGCGCCAGCGAGCGGGGCAACGGCAACGGCTCGCTCATGCGCGTCCTCCCGCTCGCGCTCCTGCACCAGGGCGATGACGACGCGCTCGTGCGCGACGCCATGCGCCAGTCGTCCGTCACGCACGGACACCCGCGGTCGCAGGTCTGCTGCGCGCTCTACTGCCTGTGGGCGCGGGAGCTCCTCGACGGCGCGGCGGACGGCTGGGGCGAGGCCACGCGGCGCCTCCGCGCCTGTCTCCCCGACGGCCCGGCCCGGCGCGAGCTGGAGGACCACGTGCGACCCGACGAGGTCGCGCGCGGCCGTGGGACGGGGTATGTCGTGGATTGCTTGCATTCTGCACGTATGGTCCTCGCCGCGGAGCCGACGTACGAGGGCGCCGTGAAGGCGGCGATCGCGCTCGGTCACGACACGGACACGACGGCGTGCGTCGCGGGCGGGGTCGCCGGGATCCGCGCCGGCATCGGGGGTATCCCGGCGCGCTGGCGCGGGGCGCTGCGCGGGCGCGAGATCCTCGACCCGCTGCTCGCGGGGATGCTGGGGCGCGCGGCGACGTGAGGGTCCACGTCTCGCTCCATGACGTGTCCCCCGCGTTCGCTCCCGAGCTCGAGCAGATGCTGGCGCTCACCCGCGAGGCGGACGTGCGACCGGCGCTCCTGGTCGTCCCCGACTTCCATGGCGGCGCGCCGCTCGCGCGCCACCCCGACTTCGTCGAGCGGCTGCGGCGCCTCCAGGAGGAGGGGCACGAGATCTACCTCCACGGCTTCTTCCACCGGGCGCGCCCGACCGGCGACGGACCCTCGGGGGACGGCCGACCGCGTGGGCTGCGGCGCGTCTTCGCGCAGCGCGTCGTGTCGGGCGGCGAGGCGGAGTTCAGCGACGTCACGCGCGCCGAGGCGCTCTCGCGGCTCGAAGAGGGCGAGCGCCTCTTCCGCGATCTGGGCCTGCGGATCACGGGGTTCATCCCCCCGGCGTGGTCGATGCCCCCGTGGCTCCTCGGCGTCCTCGCGGCGCGCGGCTACGGGTTCACGGAGGATCACCTGCGGGTCTACGATCCGGCGCACGGGCGTACGCGAGCCTCGGTCGTCCTGAACTACGCGAGCCGCAGCACCGCGCGCATGCTCAGCACCGTGGCGTGGTGCCGCGCGGCGAAGCACGCGGGCGCCGTGCTCCCCGCGCGGATCGCGCTCCACCCGAAGGACACGCGCCACCCCCTCCTGGTCGCGGAGACGCGGAGGCTCCTGGCGTGGGGGCGGGGACACTTCGCGCCGACGGGGTCTGCGCTGCTGGCGTGACGGGGGCTCGACGGCCTACGGACTCCCGCAGCCCTCCCCGCTCCGCGCGATCTCGTAGATCGCGTGCCACTCCACCCTCGGCGCCGGCAGCCCCGCGCGGAGCGCCCACGCGTCCACCCGCGCCAGCGTGGGTCCGAGCGCCGCGATCGGCGTGTCGGTGAACCGATGCCGCCCCCTCACCCCGAGCGCCGCGAAGTCGACCGGGGGACCGAACGGGTCGACCACCAGGTACGAGGGCCGGTCGACCACCTGGTCGGCGATGCAGACCTCCCTCGAGAGGCGCACCATGTCCCAGCGCTCGCGCATGTAGAACGGGAGGTACTCGACGGGCGTCAGGGTGAACACGCGCGGCGCGCGCACCTCGTTCCGGTAGAACCACCGGTACACCTGCATCGCCGAGCGCCAGCTCAGCGGGTAGACCGCGAGGAGCGCGAGCGCCGCGAAGCCGACGAGGTAGGCCCCCTTCGCCAAGAGCGACGCGCGCCGCGACCAGAGCCACCCCCCTGCACGCGCGGCGAGTGCGGGCGTCGCACCTCCGGCGGACGGCGACAGCCCGAGGACGACCATGGACGCCGCGAACGCGGCGACGGGGAACATGAAGCGCTCCTCCTTGTGCGAGACGGCCGAGTGGGCGACCACGTAGGCGACCAGACCCCACGTCAGCGGGTGCCGGCGATGGCGGATCCAAGCGAGGAGGCACGAGACGCTCACGATCACGACGGCGGGGGCGAGGACGTTCGCGGCCGGGAGCCAGAGGTAGGCGACGAAGGGCTCGCGACCGAAGCCCGCCGCGGCGCCCTCCACCACGTTCGCGCGGAAGTACTCCCACGGCGCGAAGACCCACCGGCCATAGCCCCACCGGTCGCACAGGAGCCCCACCGGCACGGTCGCGGCGACCCCCAGCGCGAGGAGCGCGAGCTCACGCCGCAGGCGGGCGACGCCGATCGCCCAGAGCCCGAGACCGATCACGAAGAACGCGCTCTGGTAGCGCACCTCGCACGCGAGCCCGAGGAGGACCCCCGCGACGACGAACGCGCGCGCGCGCCGGGCATCCATGGCGCGGACGAGCGCGACGTAGCCGAGGGCGAGGAGGGCCCCCGACAGGTTCTCGGAGGAGGCGCGGGCGAACAGGTACGGCAGGAACGGCGCGAGGCTGGTCACGAGGACGTGGGCGCGTCGGTCGCCGAGATCCGTCAGGTGCCGGAGCTCGGCCCGCGCCAGCTCGCTCGCGGCGCGCCAGGCGAGGAGCGCCGTGGCCAGGCGGAAGACCCACGCCATCCAGAAGGTGTCCCAGATCCCCACGGCGCGAATGGCGCGCGCGATCCCGTAGTAGATCGCCGGCTGGAGCCACGGCCGCATCGCGCGTCCGTACTCCCACGTCAGGTCGGTCGGACCGGTGAGCCCGAGCTTGAGGCCCACGAGCTCGAGGATCTGGAAGTGCTCGTCGGGGTGGAAGTAGCCGTAGCTGCCGAAGGTCGTGAGCACGACGAGGCCGAGCTGGACGTACGCCAGGCGCTGCCGGAGCGCCTCTCCGCCCGCGGTCACGGCGTCTTGGGCCGGCGAAGGACGAACAGGAGGCTCGGCACGACGAACAGGGCCGCGAGGATGCACGCGGCCTCCCCCGCCATCGCCAGCTGGCCGAACGACTGGAGCGCCTGGAAGTCGTTGAAGACGAGCGAGCTGTAGCCCACGATCGTCGTGTACGAGCACAGCACCACCGCGCCCGCGGTCCGCCGGACGGCGAGCGAGATGTCGCCCCCGAGGACGCGCACGCGATCGTAGACGTTGAACGGGTACTCGCAGCCGATGCCGAACGTGATCGGCAGGGCGATGAAATTCACGTAGTGGAGGCGCGCGTCGAAGATGGCGGCGCCGCCCAGCGTGCAGATGACCCCCATGAGGAGCGAAGCGAGGACGACGAACGCGCCTCGCTTGCTGTGCGTCGCGGCGATCACCACGACGGCCACGAGCGCGAACGACAGGAACGACGCGAGCGGGCCGTCCCGGCGCATGCTCTTGATCATCTCGGAGTAGATCGTGGAGTGGCTCGCCGTCTGCACCACGACCCCGTCGGGGAGGCGGACGTTGTCGCTCGTCTTCGCGATACGGAGCGCGATCCGCCCATCGGACAGGTGGAAGTCCCTGAACTTGATGTAGGTGACCGTCCCGAGGCGGCCGTCCTTCTCCGAGAAGCGCCGCTTCAGGAACGGGGGGAGATCTTTCGGCACGAGGAGCCGCAAGGACTCGGGCGGGCGCATCTTCTTGATGCGCTCCTGCTCCGCGTCGGGGAGCGACGCGATCACCCCGGGCGTGAGGCGCTCGCGGATCCGCTCGAGCGCCTCGAGCTTCTTCCTCTGGGCGGCCTCCTCGCCCGGCAGCATGTCCCACACAGTGACGATCTTCTCGACGAGCTTGCCCTCGGGGTCGGCCGCGTCGTTGTCGAGGATCTGCTTCTTGAGCGCGGGGACCTGCGCGACGTCGTCGGCCATCACGCGAGCCCCCGCGATGTTCATCTTGCCGTGGAAGACGTCGTCGGCCTTGTTGGACCAGTACCCGGCGCCGTGCGCCTTGGTCGCCTTCGAGCCGAGGCGCGAGAAGTTGTACTCCCACGGATCCTTTAGGAAATCGATGGACCGCCACCCCAGCCAGCACGTGGCGCCGAGCGCGAGGGCGATGAACACCCAGGGGAAGCGCTCGGTGGCGCGCGCGACGAGCCGCATGAGCGGCCCGGTCGTCCCGTCCTCCGCGATGTTCCGCGGTTCGATCGACAGGAACGGCACCTTCTTGAGGACGGGCACGCGCTCCTCGATCCACACGATGAGCGTGAGCATCGCGGGGACGAGCGGGATGATCGTCAGCCAGACCAGCAGCATGCCGACGAAGCCGATGGTGCCGAACTGGCTGAACCCGCGGAAACGCGTCACCGTCAGCGATCCGTACGCTATCGCGGCGACCGCCGCGCCCACGAGCTCGGCGCGGAAGGCGTTGAGCACGGCCTGGCGACGGGCCTCGGGCGGGGCCATCCCCCGGGCGCGGAACTCGCGGTACCGGCCGAGGAGGACGATCGGGTAGTTGATGCCGTTTCCGAGGATGATCGCGCCGAGGAAGAGGCCGGCGGTGTTGATGTAGCCGAAGGTCACGGTCGCGAACGCGTACGCCATGCTGACCCCGACGGCCGCGGGGAGCGCCACGACGGGGAGGGACCAGATCGACCGGAAGTAGAAGGCGATCCCGACCAGGATCATCACCGTCGCGATCACGGTCGCGACGACCGCGTCGCTCATGACGCTCTCCTTCTCCTCCTGCGCGTTCGGAATGTCACCGGCGAGGCCCCATTTCAGGTCCTTGTGGAAGCTCTCCGGCTTGACGTCGACCATGATCTTCTCGACCTGCCGGATGAGCCGCTCGCTCTGCGCGTCGCCCGTCCCCGTCGTGGTCGAGACGATGCGGATGCCGTGCATCTTGCGGTCGACGGTGCAGAAGTATCCCGTCGGGAAGTCGTCGTTCTTGTTGCCGGCCGCTTCCCACTTGTCGTGGTAGGGGTCGAGGCCGAGGGTGGGCTTCCGCTCCTCGATCGCCGCGCCACCGTCGCGCGCGGTACCCCCATCTCGCGGGCTGGCCGCCGCGCTCGGGCCGCCGTCTCCGGTCGCCGCCGGTACGCCGCCGTCGGAGCTAGGCGGGGTGGGCGGATCGTCCGAGAGCAGGTCCACCACGAGGCCGGATCGGATCGCGATCTGGCGGTCGAGCGTCCGGTCCGCGTCGTCCAGATCCTGCTGCTCCGCGTACAGCCACTTGTTGTCCTTGTAGAACTTGCGGAGGTCCTTCGTGCCCGACTCGACGTAGCCGATGAGCTGTGCACCGCAGCGCCCGAGGCAGGCGGCGTCCTCCTTCGCGCAGGCGTCGAGGCATGCCTGACGGTCCGCCACGAGCCGGTCGAGCCGGTCGGCGACGGCGTCGATGACCCTCTCGTTGGCGGTGGGATCGGGCGACTCCACGACGACGATCAGGTTCGCGCCCCCCCCGAGCCGGCCGAGCTGGTGCTCGTAGGCCTTGAAGCCCTCGGTGTCCCGCGGCAGGAGCTCGAGGAGGTCGGTCCGGAGGTCGAGGTACGTCTTGGAGTACCAGGTGCCCCCCGCGATGACCGCGAGGGTGCAGAGGAGCACGCCCAGGGCGTGGCGGCTGGCACCATCGACGACGCGCTCGATGAACCGCGCGAAGGCGCTCTTGGTCGGCCCAGGGGCGGTCATCGCTCGACGTTCTCTATCATCCTTCCGCCAGCCGCGGGTGGGACGCGAGCATGCCGCGCGTGATGACGCGCATCAGCTCGTCGAACTGCGCGCGGGAGAAGGCGGACCCGCTGGCGAGCCAGTCGGCGTGGGGCCCGTCGTCCCGGGCCGCGCCGTCGTCCTGGAAGTGGCCGAGGACGTCGAGGTGATCGGCGACGCCGGCCCAGATCAGCCTGCCCCAGACCTGCGAGCGTAGGGGGACGACCCCGTCGTTGACGCGCGCCCCCGGAGAGCGGTCGGCGGCCCGGGCGAGCATCGCCTCGGCGTCCGCCCCGGCGTCCGGCGCCGCGCACGGGTAACGTTCGTCGTACCGGGCCGTGAGGCCGTACAGGCTCGCAAACAGAGTCCGGGACAGCGCCTGCCAGGGCCGCAGCGCCGACCGGAGCAGGCCCCGCGTCGTCGGTGCCGGGGCGAGCGAGGCGGTCGACTGGTAGCGGACGCCCGGCCGATCCTCGACCCCTGCCTGGAAGAGGTCCATCGCCTCGGGTGTGAGCTGGATGACCGCCCCCTGGTCCTGCTTGATGCCTTCCATGAACACGCGGACCTCGCGACTCTGGGCGGGTTCGAGCACCCCGAGGAGCGCGTCCGTGGCCCGGTCGAGCACGCGGAGCTCGAGACCCACCGCCCGGTCCAGGCGCCCCACGGCGACGACGAGCGCGCTCACCACCGCCAGCGGGGGCGCCCCCACCGACAGGGCGATGTACGTGAGCGCGGACAGGGCATGGAGCAAGCGCTGGCCGCTCACGGTGGCGAAGAAGCTCGCGAGCGGGGTCCCGTAGTGAGGCGTGTTCATGGTGGTCACGCTCGCAAGGCGCTCCAGCCAGCCCATTTCGTCCGGGCCTATCGGAAGGTGAACGCTCGGGGAGGCGACGAGCCGCGCGTCGAGGCCGCCGGTGGAATGCCCGAGCATGTGGATCGGCCCGCGGTCGGAGGCGGCCGTCCGCGACACGAGCCTCGCGAGCGTGCTGGCTCGGGTGCGAATGGACGCGGTCGGCAGCACGTCCGCGACGTGCGTGACGACGTCCTCGCCTGCCTCGTCGAAGCAGCGCTCGATCGCGCGCTGCACGTGGGCGAAGTAGTCGTAGCTCCCGAGCCTCGCGAATCCGAACATCCCGGGTGAAAGGTAAACGTGGTGCACAAACAGGTTTTATATCCGACAGATAGAGCGCCACAATGAAATCATTGCGCCATCGTTTGCCCGTGAAGGGAGCGGCACTTTTTGGGGCGCGCGTGTCGTTTTGTGTTCGCTGAACGCCCGAGTCCGTGTAGACCAGTCGTCGCGAACGCGGTTACGCGGTCGGCTTTTCTTCCTGCGTGGTCCTGCGCTCGAAACTCTGACGCTTGCCTGTGGAGAGAAGTTTGCGACTGCCGAGATCCGCCATCGCCGTAGCTGCATCAGGGGTCGCCCTCGTCGGCGGACTCTGCGTGCTGACGGGGGCAGCGCTCTTGGGCGTGGGCTGCGCGCGGAGCGCGAGCCTGTCCACCTCCCCTTCCCCGTACGCGGCCGTCATCAACCGGGGCACCAGCCACCACACGGGGGGCGGCGAGCTTGGCCTGGCCCGCGCGCACGCTCGACCGGCCAAGCTCGAGTCAGCCGTTCCAGGGTCGAGGAACGCCAGAGGTCCCCTCGATCTCGCCGACCCGGGCTCGAGGACCCCTGCGGCCCGCCCCGGCAACGCGCTCGAGGAGCTTCCGCCTGGGGATCGCCCCCTCGACTCGAACGGCCTCTGTCCGCCCGACATGGCGAGCATCGACGACCACTACTGCATCGACCGCTACGAGGGCTCGCTCCTCGAGGTCCTGCCCAACGGAGACGAGCGGACATTCTCCCCGTTCTCCGCGGTCGAGGGGCGGCTCGTACGCGCCATCAGCGAGCCGGACGTCATGCCTCAAGGCTACATCAGCGGCGCGAACGCGAAGGAGGCTTGCGCCCGATCCGGCAAGCGACTGTGCAAGGCGGCCGAGTGGCGTCAGGCGTGCATGGGGCCCGAGAAGCGGAAGTACGGCTACTCGGACGTGAACGAGCCGAACCGCTGCAATGACACGGGCAGGTCCCCGCTCGGCGTGCTCTTCCGCGGGGAGACGGACGCGGCGAAGCTCTACACGTGGGACAAGATGAACGACCCTGCGCTGAACCAGCTCGCCGGTACGCTCGCCAAGACGGGCTCCCACGAGGGTTGCGCGAACGGGTATGGCGTGTTCGACATGGTCGGCAACCTGCACGAGTGGATCGACGACCCCGGGGGGACGTTCCTCGGCGGCTACTACCTCGACACGCACGTCAATGGCGACGGCTGCAGCTACACCGCGGATGCCCACGAGATCTGGTACCACGACTACTCCACGGGTTTCCGCTGCTGCGCGGATGTCGCCCAGTGAGGGCGCGACAGGGCTGAGAGGCCCCCTCGCGCTCGCCAGGCTCGCCAGGCTCGCCAGGCTCGCCACGCTTGCCACGCTTGCCACGCTCCTCGTCGCCTGCATCGCCTGCAACCGCGAGGCGCGGGTCGAGCCGCCGAAGGACGCCACCCGCGCGGCAGCATCGGTGACGAGGGAGCCCGGGAGCCCGGCGTCGGCGCCCCCGATCGGCGTCGCGTCGCCCGCCGTCGGCAGCATCACGCCGACGCACTCCGGGGCGCCCGGCGCTCCTGGCACGCCGCCCACGGGTGACGGGGGCGCGACCGTGGCGGCCGATGTGGACGCCGGGCCATCCTCGCCCCCGCTCGCGGGGAAGACCGTCCTCCACTGCGGCGACTCGATGGTAGGCGGCGTCGCCGGCCTCACGAAGGCGCTCGAGCCCCGGTTCAAGGCGGAGGGCGCGCGCTTCGTGCGCGATCACCAGGTGTCCGCGTCGGTGATCACGTTCGCCCAGCAGCCGCGCCTGAAGGAGCTCCTCCAGCGCCACAAGCCCGACGTCGTGATCCTCACGCTCGGCGCGAACGACGTGTTCGTCCCCTTCCCCGACTCGATGGCGTCCAGCGTCGAGGCCATCGTCAGGCGCATCGCGCCCCGCGAGTGCTGGTGGATCGGCCCTCCGACATGGAAGCCGGACACGGGGATCGTGCGCGTCATCAAGGAGCACGCGGGGGCGTGCCACTTCTTCGATTCCAGCGACATGAAGCTCGAGCGCGCCGGCGACGGCATCCACCCCACCGACAAGGGGGGGGCCGTCTGGGGCGAGCGTTTCTGGGAGGCGTACAGGGCGGGGGACCAGGTCACTCCCCTGTTGGCGGATGCGGGGCGCTAGAGGCACCGGAAGGCCCTGGAAGCGTCGCTCGACCGAGCTCCGGCCGAGCGGGCACTACTCGGTCTTGAAGAGGTCCTCGAGGTCCGTCTTCGTGAGCTTCTTGGCGCCTCCGGCGTCCTCCGAGAGGACGGCGCCCACGAGCTCGCGCTTGCGGTCGCCGAGCTCGAGGATCTTCTCCTCGATGGTGCCCTTCGCGATGAGGCGGTAGTTCGTCACCACCTTGGTCTGCCCGATGCGGTGGGCGCGGTCGGTGGCCTGGTTCTCGACGGCCGGGTTGCCCTCGACCAGTCCGGCGACCGTCACCAGCTGCGGGAAG
>SXNL01000410.1 GCA_005777185.1 Myxococcales bacterium | reverse complement strand
TGTTGAGGGGGATCGAGGCGACAGCTCGCCGAAGTTGATCGCTGAGGTAGGCGCGGCCCCTCGGAAAGCGGTCCGCGAGCTGGTCCGCCCCCGCCACCAGCTCGATGCGCGCACGGTAGACGTCGAGTCGCTCATGTTCGACCCCGTCCATGCCCGCCAGTCGGCACGAACCGCGGGTTCGTTGCGCAGGAATCGGGCTCGGGCTCGGGCTCGAAAATGAGGGGATTCCTCAGGGGCCGAGGATCTCGCGAGATTCTGGGAGCGGGCGCTCCGGGCCATCGACCGCCTCGAGCTCCCGGACGACGTGGAGGCGCTCCTCGTCACGCGCGCCGTGGCCGGAATGCCGGAGCCGCGCGCGCGCGGCGCGCTCAAGAGGGCGTCGCGTCGGGCGCAGGAAGGCCCGACGCCGGGGGCCCCGCGCACGGTCAAGGCGACCTGAGCCACACCCGGTAGCCCTGGAAGCTCGCCGTCTCCGTGTAGTTTGCACGGATCCACGCCCAGGCCTCGGGGCTGTGCAGCTCGAAGTCTCGCGCGGCATCCTCGATCGTGAGGAGCGGGGACCCGTCGAGGAAGACGACCGCAGCCGGCGGTCGTGCCCGCATCCGGGCCACGAGGTCTCGCTCGTGCGCGTCCCGCAGGTCGCGGATGACCCCCGCCTCGCGCGGGGTCGGGTGGAGGCCGGCGGGGGGATCGAGGTGGCTCCCCGCCAGCGCGTGGTCGGCGTTGAGGTCGTAGTCGTAGATGTAGGGCGTCGCTCCGAGGCGCTCCGCGAGGAACAGGATGTAGGGATCCATCCCGTAGATCTGCACCCGCTCGTCCGGGCCCGTGCGGTCCCGCAGGTAGCGTGCGACCTGGCGAACGGACCACGGCCGGAAGTCCGTGATGCGGAAGATCGCGAGGTGCGCCTCGCTCTCGCGGTACGCCTCCGTCCGGATGGCGTCCACGCCCCACGGCGCCGTCATGTAGCTCGCGTGCTGGAGCGCGAGCGCGACGCGCAGCGCGAGCGCGCCTCCCGCGAGCGCCGGCACGAGCCGCCAGCCCGACGTCGGGGGCACGCGCGTCCGCACCTTTTCCCAGGCGAAGACCACGATCGCGAGCCACTGGAGGTGGAGGCCGAGGGTGACCGGGTGGAAGTGGTATGGAAACCCTTTCGCCTGCGCGACGACGCTCGCGACGGCGACGAGCGGCAACAGCGCGAGCGAGAGCGCGCGTCGCGGCATCCACCGCCGGAGCACGAGACCCAGCATGACCGTGCTCGTGACGGCCGAGAGCAGGAGGGTGCCCCGCTGGCTCTCCAGGGTCAGGATCTCCCACGGCGTCCTCGGCCAGATGAAGCGGTACATCGCCGGCACGTCGACGAAGTAGACGCGCGCGAACGCGGCGGGATCCGCGTACGCCCAGAGGACAGCTGCCGGGATCGCCAGGCCCAGGAGGGCGCCGCCGGCGAAGACGGCGAGCCGGCGCGGGCGCGGCATCCGCGAATCGTCGTCGGCGAGCAGGGCCGCCGCCTGGACCAGGGTGAAGGCCGCGTAGGTGGGCTTCCCGAGCCACGTGATCGCCGAGAGCGCGCCCCCCGTCGCGAGCAAGAGGCTCGTCGCGTGACCCCGCGCGGCGGAGGCCGCGGCCATGCGGCGCTGGGCCATCATCGTGAGCCCGACGGACCCCGCGAGGAACCAGTCGAAGAAGCTCTCACGCTGCGCTGTGTCCCAGAAGATGTACTGGAGGTACTGCCCTGTGAGCACCACCCACGCCGCGATCGCCCAGCCGGCGCGCTCCGAGACCTCCCGGGCCGTCCGCCACCCTCCGGCCGCGTAGGGCCGGCAGATCCCGGGCAGGCAAGCGCCCACGAGCGCGAAGCTCGCCCCCGTCACCGCGAGATCGAGCACCCGGAACCGGTGCTCGTCGCGCCCGCCGAGGCCGAGGAAGATCATGTGGATCATCGGCGTGAGCGGGCCGTTGACGTCGCGCACCTCCGCGTAACCTCGCTCGCCGCGCAGCCACGCCCACGCCACGTACTGGAAGATCCCCTGGTCGCGGCCGAGAGGTGCATAGGACGCGCGTCGCGTCGCCTCCACCGCCCAGTACAGGGCCGGGAGGGCGGCGAGGAGCGGAGGCGCCGCCGCCCGGAGCGCGCGGCGGAGCTCGAGAACAAGACGGACGCGCGGCCTCATCGGGCGCGCCAAGCTACCACTCCGGCTCGCCGTGCGATGCGAGGGACCGCGGGCGAAGCAAGAAGAGGTCCACGCGTCGCGACGCTCTTTTCATCAAGACCTGTAGAGACTTACCTGGTGGAGGGTCGAGTGTTGGTGCGGCCCTTGCTTCCCGGGGAAAATCGCGTCGCACGTCGAAAGTCTCGACCTTTGCCCTTTCGAGGCGCCACAATCGGAGCGTTCGGAGCGATGACCCATGAGCGAGATCGTTCGACGACTGCACGTTACCCCGGCCCAGATCGCGGACCGCCCGCGCGCTTTCGCGGACGCCCTCGTCGCCGCCAAGGGCAAACACCTGCTGGTCGCGCTCCGCGGGCACCCCGACCCCGACGGCATCGCGTCCGCCATCGCCCAGGCCTACGTCGCCGAGCGGCTCGGCGTCGGCAAGGTCACGATCGGGTACAGCCACGAGCTCTCGCACCGCGAGAACCGCGCGCTCGTGAAGCTGCTCAACATCGAGATGACCAAGATCAAGAACCTGAAAGAGCTCGAGAAGCCGGTCGACTACATCTCGTTCGTCGACAGCCACGAGCTCGATCCCGACCTCGCGGGGGCGGGCGACGTGGAGGTCCTCACCGTCGTGGATCACCACCGCGCCACCGTCGCGCCGAAGGCGCGCTTCGTCGACATGCGGCCCGACGTCGGGGCCACCGCCACGATCATGACGGAGTACATCGCGGAGCTCACCCCCCTCGACGCCGATCAGGAGGACGACCGGCGCGTGGCGACGGCGCTCATGCACGGCCTCGCGACCGACACGGACGACTTCACGCTCGCGCGCGCCGTCGACTTCCGGGCGGCCGCCACGCTCTCCGAGTGCTGCGATCGGGATCTCCTCAGCGATCTCTCCCGACGCCTCATCGCGCCCAGCGCCATGGACGTCATCGCGCGGTCGCTCGCCACGCTCGTCGTTCGGCGCAACTTCGCGATGGCGGGTGTGGGCTTCGTGACCGACGCCGACCGGGACACGATCGCGCAGGCCGCGGACTTCCTCGTGCGGCGCGAGGACATCGACACGTGCGTCGTCTACGGGGTCGTGGGCGAGCGACACATCGAGGGGTCGCTGCGGACGCACTCCGCCAGCGTCGATCCTGCGGCCTGGCTCGAGCAGGCGTTCGGGCACGACGATCGAGGTCGCGCCTTCGGGGGCGGCCGGCGGGACAAGGGCGGCTTCCGGATCCCCATCGGGTTCCTCGGCCGCTGCGCCGATCGCGGGCAGCTCTGGACGCTCGTGGAGAACTCGATGCGGCAGGCGCTCCTCCGGCAACTCGGGGAGGAGGGGGCGCCCGTCCCGATCGCGCCGCCAGCGGTCACGCCGCCCGCGTCACCGTGACGGTCGGCTGCCTGGAACCGTGAGCCGGTTCCGGCTCGCCTTCGTCGGGCTCCCGCTCGCCGCGCTCCTCCTGCACGAGGACGGGCACGAGATCACGTTCGCCGGGATCTGTCGAAGCCGGGCGCCCGGCACGCGAAGGCTCACGCGGATCGTGGGGGAGAGGCGCGTCGGGATCCTCCCCGACCTCACAGATCCCCGTACGCAGGAGGCGATTGCGCGCGAGCAGCCCTCGCTCCTGGTGAGCTGGTTCTGGGTGCGGAACATCCCGCGATCGCTGCGCGAACGCTTTCCCATGGGGGCGATCGGCGTACACCCCTCGCTCCTCCCGCGGCACCGGGGCCCCGACCCCTTCTTCTGGGCGATAGAGCGCGGTGATCTCGTCACCGGCGTCACGGCCCACCGGCTCGACGATGCCTACGACACGGGGCCGATCCTGGGGCGCCGTGAGCTGCGCGTGGACGGGGCGTGGAACGCCTGGACGCTGGCGAAGCGCCTGGATCGGCCTTCTCTCTCGCTTCTCCGCGAGACCGTGAAGGCCTTCGCGGTAGGCGCACCGCCACGCGAGGACCCGCAGGACGAGGCCGCGGCGACCCTGGCGCCAGAGGTCGAGGAGGGCCTGCTCGAGCTAGACTGGTCGCGGCCCACGGAGGAGATCCTGCGGCGGATCCGCGCCGCCGGCCCGTGGCCCGGGGCCTACACCTACCTCGGCGACGAGCTGGTGACCGTCACGCGGGCGCGGCGGGCGCACGCCTTCCCCGCGGCCCTCGTCGCGGGGGAGGCCGTCGTGCAGCGTGGGGTGGCCGCGCCAGAGGTCCTGGTGCGGACGGGGGATGGCGCGGTCGTGCTCGAGGAGGGGCGCTCCGAGGAGGACGCGCCCTTGCACGCGGCGGCCCTCGCGGAGACGATGGAAAAAGCGAAGCGTCTTCGATAGGCTCGCTGAAACAACCGCGAGGAGTCCCCCGTGTCCGATCCGATCACGATGGCGAAGAGCGCGCGCGAGTCGCTTGCAAAGGGGCTCGGCGCGCTCCAGTCCGATCCTGCCATACCGGCGGAGCTACGGGATCTTGCCGCGCCGATCGCGCAAGCGATGGGCGCGCTCCACCAGCTCGAACGCTCCGGCGGCGCCGTCATCGCTCCGCACGCGGAGGCCGCACTCGGCCACGTGCGAACGGCGCTGGCCCAGCTGCAGGCGCAGCCGCCGACCCACCCCGCGGTGACCGATGCGCTCGAGGCCGTCGCCTCGTCGCTGGGCCAGGTGCACGCCCTCCACAGGATGGGGCAGCAAGCTCCGGCCCCCCAAGCCCCCGCGCCCGGGA
This sequence comes from Myxococcales bacterium, assembly GCA_005777185.1. Lineage (GTDB taxonomy): Bacteria > Myxococcota_A > Polyangia > Polyangiales > Polyangiaceae > SXNL01. The sequence continues at coordinate 3,541 of SXNL01000410.1, read as the reverse complement.
CGCCCATCGGGCGCGACGCGCTGCAGCCCCAGCCCGCGCCGCCCCCGGCGGTCCAGGCGCCGAAGCCTCCCGCGGTCGTGCGCTCTGCGCCACCCAACGACGGCATGCTCGTCGCGCCGATGCCCCCGCGTCCGAAGGTGCCCACAGGCGCGGCCCCCGCGTCCCCGCCCGCGCAGCCAAGGACGACGAGCGGCACGGCGGTGATGCCACCGAATCCACCGGCGCCCCAGGCGCCCCCTCCGGTTCCCGTCAAGAAGCACGCGTCGCAGCCAGCCTTCGAATCGCCCGTGCTGGCGTCCCCCCAGCCCGCGGCGCCGCCGCCCGTCCCGCGGCGCGAGCACCCGTCGCAGCCCGCGCCACCCCTGATGCAGCAGCGCGAGCATCCGTCGCAGCCCGCGCCACCCCTGATGCAGCAGCGCGAGCATCCGTCGCAGCCCGCGCCACCCCTGATGCAGCAGCGCGAGCACCCGTCGCAGCCCGCGTTCACGCCACCGGTCGTGCCGCCGCCGCAGTACCAGCCGCCGCCGCCGCAGCAGTTCCAACCGCCGCCGCAGCCGCAGTTCCAGCCGCCGCCGCAGTATCAGCCGCCGCCGCAGTACCAGCCGCCGCCGCAGTTCCAGCCGCCGCCGCAGTATCAGCCGCCGCCGCAGTACCAGCCGCCGCCCGCCCCGACCATGCCCTTCGCGGCGACGGTGCAGATCCAGGGTGATCCCTTCCAGCTGCCGCCCGCCGCGGCGCCGCCGAACGCCCAGGGTGCGCCCCCCGGCGATCCGTCGCAGGCCCCCTTCACCGCCGAGCTCGGCGCCCACAGCCCGACGAATTTCTACAAGGGCCTGTCTGGCAACGACGTCATCGACCACGGTGGCATCTTCGTGTCGACGTACATGGTCCCCAAGATGGGCTCGCACGTCCGCCTCAAGGTGTCGCTCCCCGGCGGCTACGAGTTCGAGGCCAACGGCCTCGTTCGCTGGGTCCGCGAGCAGTCGGAAGCGGGGAACGACGCGCCGCCCGGGTTCGGCGCCCAGTTCACGCAGATCACGCCAGAGGCGCGCCAGCTCGTCTACCGATACGTTCGCAACCGCGAGCCGCTGTTCCACGACGATCTCTAGCAGGGCGCCGCGGGATGCGTGGGAGCGCGCCCGTTCGTCGCGGCCCGAGTACCGGAGGACGCGCGGTCAGGCGGGAAAGGCCGCCGCGAGCGCGCGGGGATCGTCCGTGATGAAGCCGTCCGCGCCGCGCGCGAACAGATCGCGCGCGACCGCCGGATCGTCGACCGTCCAGTAGTCCACCCGCACGCCGAGGGCGCGACACTTCGCGAGGAACGAGGGGGTGGTGAGGTCCACCGGCCCCTGGCGCAGCGGGACCTGCGCGGCCGTCCCGTCGAGCGGCATCCGGCGGAGCGCGGCGAGCGGCGTCGCCCAGAGCCGGAGCACCTCCGCGCCGCCGAGCCCGGTCTCACCCGCGTACCCGAGGTGGCGCGCCCGCGCGAGGTTCCGCGTCGAGAAGCTCGCGATCCGCACGCGGTCCTCGGCGCGCGCCCCGCGAACGAGGCGCACGAACGCCGGGACCATGTCGGGCTCCACCTGCTTCAGGTCCACGTTGAGGAGCACCCCCGGAAAGGCCTCGAGCACCTCCTCGAACGCCGGGACCGAGAACCTCGCGTCCCCGGCGAACGGCCGCTCGCCCTGCGCGTCCACGAACGCGTTTCCGGTGCGCCACCGCCGCACGGTGGACCAGGCGCTGTCGCGCACGCAGGCCGCGTCGTTCGCCACGCGGCGTCCGTCCTTGTCGTGAATCACCACGACGACGCCGTCGCGGGTCATGTGGACGTCCATCTCGAGCGCGTCTGCCCCGACCTCGAGCGCGCGCTCGAACGCAAGCATCGTGTTCTCCGGGAGCTCCGCGCGGGCGCCGCGGTGGCCATACACGAGCGGCCGCTTCCTCATGGCCAAGGATCTTAACCCGGCTGGCCTTTCGAGGGGGCGCGAGATACAAGACATCCGGGATGCGCGACCTCTACGAGCGGGTCTTTCCACGCTGGAGGCCCGACCGGACGCTCCGTCCTCGTGGTAGCGGTGCCGGCGCGGCGGCGCACATGACGTGGCTCGGGACCGCGGGCTTCGTCGTGAGGACGGCCGGCGGGACGACCCTGCTCGTCGACCCGTTCGTGACGCGCCAGGGCCTCGGCCACCTCGTGTCTTCGCGCATCGTGCCGGACGACGCCGAGATCGCGCGCACGATCCCCGCCTCGGTCGACGCCGTCCTGTGCGGACACAGCCACTACGATCATGTCGCGGACGCGCCCCGCATCGCCCGCCTGCGCGGTGCGAAGCTCGTTGGCTCCCTCTCCACGTGCTCGTGGGGCCGCGCCGAGGGTCTGGCAGAGAACAGCCTCGTCCGGGTGCCGCCGTCGGGCGCGATCCTCCACGTGGGGGACGCCGAGATCCGCTTCGTGCCGAGCCGCCACGGCAAGGTGGCGTTCGGTCCGCTCCGCATTCCCCAGCTCCCAGGCGAGGTCGCCGAGCCGCCCGCGCTCCCCGCCCGCGCGAGCGCCTACCGCATGGGCGGTGCGTTCGGCGTGCTCATCCGCACGCCCGATCTGACGATCTACCACAACGGCAGCGCCGACCTCATCGACGCCGAGCTCGACGGCGAGCGAGCCGACGTCCTTCTCGCGTGCCTCGCGGGACGTCGCGGCACGCAGAACTACGTCGCGCGCCTCCTCTCTGCCCTCCAGCCTCGTCTCGTCGTGCCGGCGCACCAGGACGCCTTCTTCGCGCCGCTCTCGCGCGGCGTTCACCTCCTCCCGAAGATCGACGTCGAGGGGTTCATCTCCGAGGTCAAGGTGCACGCGAGCGGCGCCGCGGTGATCACCCCGGACTATCTGGAGGCCATCGCGATCCCGACGGACGCGCGAGGTGCGGTGATCACGGAGTAGTGCCGCGCCGACCGGGTGGGGTCCGGTCCCGCCGAAGTCCTCGGTCGCGCAAGTGGTCGGGTACATCAAGGGGAAGAGCGCGGGTCCACCTCAGACCACGACGCCTGGACCTTCATCGATCTCCCGAACGTCGTCGACGCCTGCTACCCAACAGGACGCGGCCACATCATCTGCGACAACCTCTCAGCCCACAACACGGACGACGTGCTCGACGGGTTCGACGACCACCCCCAGTGGACCCGCCACTTCACGCTGAAGCACGCATCGTGGCTCAACCAGATCGAGTGGATGTTCGGCATCCTCCAGCAATGCCGTTCGGACAAGGCATTCGTTCGAGCGAGGGTGCCCCCACCCGTCGCGCTTCGCGCGCCGGCCTCCCCCCGATCGCGCGCTACGCGCGCGATGGGGGAGGCGAAGAGGTTCCGTGGAGGCGGTGGGGCGCCGGCGCAGACCTCACCCCCCGTCCCCCTCTCCCTGAAGGGAGAGGGGCATGTGAACGGGAGAATCGCCTCCTTGCGCTGGATCGCGCCTAACCGAACGGCATTGCATCCTCCAGCGTCGAGTCCACAAGCGCCGCGACTACCTGACGGCGGTCGGCTCGGC
>SXNL01000409.1 GCA_005777185.1 Myxococcales bacterium | reverse complement strand
CGAGGAACTCCAGAACCACACCGCCGGCAATCTCTGGCAGTGGACCGGGACCAACTGGCAGTCCCAGGCCAGCGACGTGGGGGTGGCGTTCTCCCTGGTGGTGTGGGACGGCAAGCTCATCCTGGGCGGCGTGTTCTTCCTCGAGGGCGCGAGCGTCGTCGTGCAGGTGGCATCGTTCAAGCTCACCGGCACGCGCATCTTCCTCATGGCGCCCATCCACCACCACTACGAGAAGCGGGGCTGGCCGGAGCCCAAGATCAGCGTGAGGTTCTGGATCATCTCGATCCTCCTCGCGCTGGTCAGCCTCGCGAGCCTGAAGCTGAGGTGATCGGGTGACGCGCCTCGCCGGTATCCGGATCTGCGTCGTCGGTGCGGGCACGAGCGGCCTCGCGGCGACCCGGCTGTGCCTCGCGCGGGGCGCCCGCGTCACGCTCACCGACACCCGGGCGAGGAGCGCGGTGGGCTCCGAGGTGCTCGCGCTCGAGGCCGCGGGCGCGCGCCTCGCGCTCGGGGGGCATCACGAGGCTGGGCTCGACGCGTGCGAACTCGTGATCGTGTCGCCGGGCGTGCCGATGTTCTCCGAGCTCGCCCGCGCGGAGGCCGGGGGCGTCCGGATCTGGGGCGAGGTCGAGCTCGCCACGCGGTGCCTGGCGAGCGAGGCGCCCGTGATCGCGGTCGGCGGGACGAACGGCAAGAGCACCGTGACGAGCCTCCTCGCGCACGTGCTCGCGGCCGACGGACGTCGCGTCTTCGCGGGGGGCAACCTCGGGGAGCCTCTCTCCGACCACGTGGACGAGGCCTTCGACGCGGTCGTGCTCGAGGTGTCGAGCTTCCAGATGGAGCGTGTGGACGCCTTCCGTCCGAGGGTGTCCATCCTCCTCAACATCACGCCGGACCACCTCGATCGGTACCCCGGCCTCGACGCCTACGCGCGCGCGAAGGGAAACGCGTTCGCGCGCCAGACTGCGCGCGATCTCGCGATCGTGCCCCACGGTGACGCTCGGTGCCTCGCGGAGGCGCGTCGCGGGGCGGGCCGCGTGCTCACCTTTGGCGCCTCCGGGGACGCGCTCGTCACGCTCGACGCGGTCCTCGTGTCCGGTGAGCGCTACGAGCGGGGTGCCTTCGGTGTCCAGGGAGGGCACAACGCGCTCAACGCGGCGGCGGCGATCCTCGCGCTCCACGATCTCGGCGTGGCGCCGGGCACGATCCGGGGAGCGCTCGCCACGTTCCATGGCCTCGCCCACAGGATGGCCCTCGTGCGGACCGTCGGCGGCGTCCGCTTCTACGACGACTCCAAGGGCACCAACGTGGGCGCGTCGGTGACCGCGCTCCTCGGCGTTCCCGAGGCGAGGGTCGTTCTCGTCGCCGGTGGCCGCGACAAGGGCGGGAGCTACGCGCCCCTCGCCGAGGCCCTCCGGGAGAAGGGGCGCGCCGCGGTCCTCATAGGCGAGGCCCGTGACCTCATCGCCGGCGCGCTCGGGCTCAGCTGCGAGGTCGCCCTCGCCGAGACGATGGAGGACGCCGTGGCCAAGGCGCGCGCTCTCGCGCGGCCCGGCGACGCGGTGCTCCTCTCCCCCGCGTGCTCGAGCTTCGACATGTTCCGCGACTACAAGCACCGCGGCGACGTCTTCGCGGCGGCCGTCCATGCGCTCGAGGAGCCGTCGCCATGAAGAACGTGAGGATCGCGCGTCCCTTGCAGCTCGCCCTGCCCCTCGACGCCCGCCCCGACAAGGCGGCGGGGGACAACCCCGTCGACGTCGTGCTGGCGGCCGTCGTGGTGGGCCTCCTCGGGTTCGGCGTCGTGATGGTGTACACGTCTTCCGGCGTCCTCGGCACGCTCTCGCACCACGATCCGCAGTTCTTCCTCAAGCGGCAGGTGGTGTACGCGCTCGGCGCGCTGGTGCTGCTCTTCGGCCTGTCGCTCGTCGACTACCACCGCCTCTACAAGCTCACGTACCCCGTGCTGGGGACCGTCGGCGTCCTCCTCACGCTCTGCGTCGTCGGCTTCAGCCACGCGGCGGGTGGCGCCAAGCGCTGGCTCGCGATCGGGCCGGTGCACGTGCAGCCCGCCGAGATGGCGAAGCTCGCCTTCGTCCTGTGGCTCGCCTACTCGCTCGCCAAGAAGGCCGATCGGGTGAAGACCTTCACCATCGGCTTCCTCCCGCACCTGCTCATCGCGGGTCTGTATGTGTTCCTCTGCATGAAGCAGCCGGATTTCGGGAGCGCGGTCGTGCTGCTCCTCCTCACCTTCACCATGCTGTTCGTCGCCGGCGCCAAGGTGGGCTACATCCTGGGGGCGTCGCTCCTCGGCTCGGTGTTCGGCTTTGCCGCGATCCGCTTCCGCGAATACCGCTACGAGCGCTACCTCGCTTGGCTCAACATGGACCAGCACCGGCAGGACCTCGCGTACCAGCCGTTCCAGTCCGTCATGAGCTTCGGATCGGGCGGCCCGTGGGGGCAAGGGCTCGGGCGGGGGCTGCAGACGCTGTACCTGCCGGAGGCGCACAACGACTTCATAGCGGCGATCATCGGCGAGGAGCTTGGCTTCGCGGGCGTGCTCTCGCTCTGCCTCGTGTACCTCCTCCTCGTCGCGCGCGGTGTGCGGACGGCGCTCCGCGCCTCGGACGACTACGGCAGCTACCTCGCGTTCGGGATCTCCGCGATGTTCGGCGTGCAGGCGCTCGTGAACCTCTCCGTCGCGCTCGCCATCCTGCCCACGAAGGGCCTCACGCTGCCGTTCATCAGCTTCGGCGGATCGTCGCTGCTCGTGAACGCGGCCGCCGCAGGGATCCTCCTGTCGGTCTCCCGCCACGCGCACGAGCCCCGGTTCACGTCCGAGGACGCCGTGACACCGGCGCCGCCTCCCGTGGACGAGGTGGAGCCCGAGGTCGTCGCGATGGCCACGGGGCCGGCGTCCGGCGCGCCCGCGATGGAAGGAGCCGCCTCGTGAGGCGTCGCGTCGTCATCGCGGGCGGCGGGACGGGGGGCCACGTCTTCCCCGGCCTCGCGGTCGCCGACGCGCTCCGAGCACTGGCGGACGTGGAGGTCGTGTTCGTGGGATCGCCGCGCGGCCTCGAGTCCCGGATCGTGCCGGCGCACGGCTACACCCTCGAGGTCCTCGACGTGGGGCCGATGAAGGGCGGCGGCGCCGCGCGGGCTGTCCGCGGCGGGGCCACCGCCGCGCGCGCGACGTTCGCGGCGCGTCGCCTCCTTGCGCGTGTCGAGCCCGACGTGGTCCTCGGCGTCGGAGGCTACGCCGCGGGGCCCGTGTGCCTCGCCGCGGCCCTCCGGGGGATCCCCGTCGCCGTGCTCGAGCCGAACGCGGCGCCGGGCCTCACGAACCGCATCCTCGGGCCGTTCTCGCGCCGCGCCTACGTCGCCTGGGCGGAGGCGGAGGGGAGCTTCCGCGCGGGGCGGACGCGCGCTCTCGGTGTGCCCATTCGCGCCGGCTTCGCGGCGGCGGACTGCGTGTGCCACGCCCCGCCCCGCGTGCGCGTGCTCGGCGGCAGCCAGGGCGCGCAGGCGCTCAACGAGCGCGTGCCCGGGGCGCTCGCCATGTGCAAGATGCACGCATCCGTCCTGCACCAGACGGGCGACGCCCAGCGCGCCGCCGTCGAGGACGCCTACCGCGGTCGGGGCGTCGAGGGTGTCCGCGTCGTCTCCTTCATCGACGACGTGGCGCGCGAGCTGGCGGCGGCCGATCTCGTCGTCTCGCGCGCCGGAGCGGTCACGGTCGCGGAGATCTGCGCGGTCGGCCGTCCCGCCGTTCTGATCCCCTTCCCGTTCGCGGCCGACGATCACCAGGCGCGGAATGCGCGCGCGGTCGCGGTCGCGCAGGGGGCCGTGTGCATCCTGCAGGACGACGCCACCGCCGGGCGCCTCGCACGCGAGATCGGCGGCCTCCTCGACGATCCGCAGCGGCGCGCCCGGATGGCCGCCGCCGCGCGCGGCCTCGGTCGCCCCGCCGCGGCGCGCGCGGTCGCCGAGGATCTGCTCGATCTCGGCATGATCCGGCCGATGACCCGTCGCGCCGGCGTGAACGGTGCGCCTGGAGCCCATGGAGACGGAGTCATGAACCGATCGCTCTTCCTCGGCCCGGAGGGCACGTAGATGTTCCGCGGGCGCGTCCGGCACGCGCACTTCATCGGCGTGGGCGGCATCGGCATGAGCGGCCTCGCCGAGATCCTCCGCACGATGGCCTTCGACGTCTCGGGATCGGATCTCAAGCCCAACGACATCACGCGGCGCCTCGAGACCATGGGTGTTCGAATCGACGTGGGGCACCGCGCGGAGAACGTGAAGGGAGCCGATGTCGTCGTGTACTCGAGCGCGATCAGGCCCGACAACCCGGAGATCATGCGCGCCCGCGCCCTCGAGATCCCCATCATCTCCCGCGCCGACATGCTCGCCGAGCTCATGCGCGTGAAGTACGCCGTCGCCATCGCTGGCTCGCACGGCAAGACCACGACGACGTCGCTCGTCGCGACGGTGCTCCGGGCGGCGGGCCTCGACCCCACCGTGGTCGTCGGCGGCAAGGTGAACGCGCTCGGCTCGAACGCGCGCCTGGGGGCGGGCGACCTCTTCGTCGCCGAGGCCGACGAGAGTGACGGCTCCTTCCTCCGCCTGACCCCGACCATCGCGGTGATCACCAACATCGATGCCGAGCACCTCGACCACTACGGGACGCACGAGCGGGTCAAGGACGCCTTCGTCGCCTTCGCGAACCGCATCCCGTTCTACGGCCTGTCCATCCTGTGCCTGGATCACCCGCACGTGCAGGCGATCCTCCCGCGGATCGAGCGGCGCCACGTGACCTACGGTGTGTCGCGGCAGGCGGACTATCGCGTCGCCCGCCAGGAGTTCCACGGCTTCGAGACGCGCTTCACCGCCTACCGCAAGGCGGACAAGCTCGGCGAGTTCACCGTCCGCATGCCGGGGGCCCACAACGTGCTCAACGCGATGGCCGTGATCGCGACCGCCGACGAGCTGGAGATCCCGCTCGACGTCACGCGCGACGCGATCGCGGGCTTCCACGGCGTGCAGCGGCGCTTCACCGTCGTGGGCCAGCCGGCGCTGGAGCGGGACGGCGTGGCCGGCGACGTGATCGTCATCGACGACTATGGCCACCACCCCGCCGAGGTCGAGGCGACCCTCGAGGCGGCCCAGCGCGGCTTCGATCGCCGCGTCGTCGTCGCGTTCCAGCCCCACCGGTTCTCGCGGACGCAGGCGCTCTTCGAGGAGTTCACCCGGGCGTTCAACAAGGCCGACGTCCTCGTCCTCACCGAGGTGTACCCCGCGGGCGAGAAGCCCATCGCGGGCGCCACGGGCGAGGCGCTCGCCGCGGCGATCCGCGCCCACGGCCACCACGCCGTCGATTACGTGGCGGACAAGGGCGACGTCGCGAGGCACCTGCTCTCGCTCGTGCGTCCAGGCGACATCGTCATCGCGCTCGGCGCCGGCGACATCAACGCGAGCGCGCGAGAGGTCGTCCGCGCGCTCGAGGCGAGGAAGGAGGGAGCGTGAAGAACCGGCGTCGAGCGCGGTCGAACCCCGCAGCGTCCCCCGTCGCCGAGGGCGCCGCGCCGGTGGCCACGGCCCCCGGACGTCCGATCTTCGCCGTCCTGCGGGCCCTCTTCGGGGTCGTGCTGGTCCTGTCGCTGGCCACCGCGCTCGCGATCGGTGGCAAGCGCTACGTCCGGTCGTCGCCGCGGTTCGTCGTCGGGGAGATCTCGGTGACGGGCTCGCGGCGCAGCGCCGAGACGATCGCCCGCATCGCGAACCTGCAGAAGGGGGCGAACGTCTTCACCGTGGACCTCGACGCCGCGCGCGCGCGCCTGCTCCAGGATCCGTGGATCGTGGACGCCAAGCTCGCGCGGCGGCTCCCCGACGCGCTCTACGTGCGCGTCACGGAGCGCGAGGCCGCCGGCATCGTGGCGATCGGCGACACGTACCTCGTTTCGCGCGACGGCGACGTCATCAAGCGCCTCGAGGCGCATGATCCGGTCGACCTGCCCATCGTCACGGGCCTCGACGTGGGCCGCTACGCGGAGGATCGGGAAGGAACGCGCATCTGGATCAAGCGGGCACTCGACCTCGCGACCGACTATGATCGCGGCCCGCTGGGCAAGCGGGCGCCGCTCGAGGAGGTCCACCTGTCGGCCGACGGCTCCGTGGAGATCGTGGTGGGGAAGGGCGGGACCGTGCTCGCGCTCGGCGCGCCGCCCTTCCGGAGGAAGCTCGACCAGGCGGCGCGCGTCCTCGCGGAGCTCGACCGGCGGGGTGCGAAGGCCGACGCGCTCATGCTCGACAACGAGGTGCGCCCCGATCGCGTGGTCGTGCGGCTGCGCTGAGGATCCGCGCCCCGCTCAGACTCGGTTTCGCCCTTTTCCCGGCCGACCGCCGACAGGGCACCCCCGGCTGAAGCCGCGGGCAGCAACCTCCGCGGATGCACGTGTGGTGAAGCCCGCCCGAGGGCGGGCTTCCATTCGCCGGAGACGTCGTCCGCGGCGATCTTGCCCGCGTCGTTCGACGACGCGCTCGCAGGGATCCTGGGCGACCAGGCAGAGCAGGTGGGCTCGGTGCTCCTCTGCGCGGGTTGCGCCGACGATCACGTGCACGTCGTCGCTCGCCTGGCTGCCACGACCTCGCTTGCCGAGCTGGTTCAGCGCTTGAAGGGCGGATCGGCCCACGACATCAACCACCGGCGAATGCCGCCGCTCCGGCTCGCCTGGCAGGCTGGCCACTGGGCCGAGTCCCTCAGTCCTGCCGACCTCCAGCCCGTGCTCCACTACGTGCGCGCGCAGCGCGAACACCACGACGATTCACATCCTTTCGAGCCGTGGCAGCTCGCGCGACCGTCGACGGCGCAGACCCATGCCTCGGCAGGTAGCCCGCCCTCGGGCGGGCTTCGACGTGGGT
>SXNL01000408.1 GCA_005777185.1 Myxococcales bacterium | reverse complement strand
GCTCGGGCTCGGGCTCGGGCTCGGGCTCGAAAATGAGGGGATTCCTCAGGTTCCACACCTCTCGTTCACGTCGCGGAGAGGCGGGTAGCTGCCCCGCTGCCGTTCGGTCAATCGCCGATCCAGAAGGAAGGAAGGGGAGCCCCCACTCGTCGCGCTCCGCGCGACGGTCTCCCCCTTCCCCTCGCTCCCCCTTGCCACCTTCCGCCCACCCTATATCCTCGGTCGCACCATGAAGAAGACCCTCATCCAAGGCGGCACCGTCGTCACCGCGGTCGACACGTACGCCGCCGATGTCGCGATCGTCGACGGCAAGATCGCCGCCATCTTCGGCCCCGACGCCGCCCCCGCCGGGCCCTGGGACGTCACCATCGATGCGCGCGGGAAGTACATCATGCCCGGCGGCATCGACGCGCACACCCACCTCGACATGCCGTTCGGCGGCACGACGTCGAGCGACGACTTCGAGACAGGGACGCGCGCGGCCGCCTACGGCGGAACGACGTCGCTGGTCGACTTCGCCATCCAGGCGAAGGGCGAGCCGCTCCAGAAGGGCGTCGACGCGTGGCACGAGAAGGCCGAGGGGAAGGCCGCGATCGACTACGGCTTCCACCTCATCATGACCGACGTCAACGACGGGACGGTCGCCGAGATGGGCCGCGTCGTGTCGGAGGGCATCACCTCGTTCAAGATGTTCATGGCGTACCCGGGCGTCCTCTTCGTCGACGACGCGCAGATCTTCCGCGGGATGCAGCGCGCGAGCGAGCTCGGCGCCCTCGTGTGCATGCACGCGGAGAACGGCATCGCGATCGACGTGCTCGTGCAGCAGGCCCTCGCGAAGGGGCACACCTCGCCGATCTACCACGCGCTCACGCGGCCGCAGGTCATGGAGGCCGAGGGCACGCACCGCGCGATCTGCCTCGCCGAGATGGCGCAGGCGCCCGTCTACATGGTGCACCTCTCCGCGACGCGCGCGCTCGAGCAGGTCGTCGAGGGGCGAGATCGGGGCCTCCCCGTGTTCGCCGAGACGTGCCCGCAGTACCTGTTCCTCTCGCAGGACGACCTCGCGCGGCCCGACTTCGAGGGGGCCAAGTACGTCTGCACCCCCGCGCTGCGCCCCGCGAACATGCAGGAGGATCTCTGGCGCGGCCTCCGCACCCACGACCTCCAGGTCGTGTCCACGGACCACTGCCCGTTCTGCCAGAAGGGTCAGAAGGAGCTCGGCAAGGACAGCTTCGCCAAGATCCCGAACGGCATGCCCGGCGTGGAGACGCGCATGTACCTCCTCTGGGACGGCGGCGTGCGCGCGGGGCGCATCAGCATGAACCGCTTCGTCGAGATCACGAGCACGGCCCCGGCCAAGATCTTCGGCATGTACCCCCGCAAGGGGACCGTGGCCGTCGGGGCCGACGCCGACCTCCTCGTCTGGGACGGCGAGAAGCGCCACGTGCTGTCCGAGCGGACGCTCCACATGCGCGTCGACTACTCCCCCTACGAGGGCCGCGAGGTCGTCGGCGCGCCCTCGCACGTGCTGTCGCGGGGCAACGTGGTCGTGGAGAACGGCCAGTACCTCGGCAAGAAGGGCGACGGCCGCTTCCTCAAGCGCGGGACGTTCAACCTGATGTGACGACCGAGCCGCCCGGCGCGCCCTGGCACGCCCCGCGAGGGCTCGGTCACTCCCGCTTCCCGCGCATCAAGAGCCAGTACACGAGCCCCGCGCCGCCGGTGCCGACGAACCACGCGTAGTCGTAGAAGATCTTCAGCGCGGGCACGAGGAGGCCGATCCACGCGATGAAGCAGCCCGCGCCCGTCGCGATCACGGCGGCCCAGTTCACGCCGTTCGAGTAGGTGTACTCCCCCTGGCGGCGGTAGAGATCCGCGATGGCGAGGTTCCGCCTCCGCAGGATCCAGTAGTCCGTGATGAGGACGCCCGCGATCGCGCCGAGGCCGCCGGAGTAGCCGATGAGCCAGCCGTTGATGTACCGGTCGGCGTTCTCGAGGAGCTTCCACGGGACCATGAGCACGCCGACGATCCCCGTGATCAGGCCGCCCGTCTTGAACTGGATCTTGCCCGGGGCCAGGTTCGCGAAGTCGTTGGCGGGGGACACCACGTTGGCCGCGATGTTCACGGCGAGGGTCGCGACGACGACGGTGAACATCGCGACGCCGACGAGGATCCGCGACTCGAACTTGCCGCCGAGGTCGATCGGGTCCCAGATGGCCTCCTTGTAGATCTCGGCCGTGGCGCTCGTGATCACGATGCCCATGGCGGCGAACACCGTCATCGTCGTCGGGAGCGCGACGACCTGGCCCACCGACTGCTCCTTCTGGGAGCGTCCGAAGCGGGTGAAGTCGGGCATGTTGAGCGAGAGGGTGGCCCAGAAGCCGATCATCCCGGTGACGCTCGGTACGAAGACCGGCCAGAACTCGCCGAGGGTCTGGAACTTCCCGGCGTCCTTCATGACCGCGCCGAGGCCGTTCGCCTTCGTGATGGCCCAGATCACGAGGAGCGCCGTCATCACGAGGACGAACGGAGCGGCGAGGTTCTCGACCTTCCGGAGGAGCTCCATGCCCCGGTACACGATGAGGATGTTGAGCGCCCAGAACAGGGCGAAGCTGATCCACTGGGTCACGGGGTAGCCCCCGGCGTTGCCCAGGAGCTCGCCCCAGCCCGGGTACAGCGACCGGAAGAACATGTGGAACGCCTTGCCGCCGATCCACGCGTTGATCCCGAACCAGCCGCACGCCACGACCGCGCGCATGAGCGCCGGAACGTTCGCGCCGAACACGCCGTAGGAGGCCCGCGCGAAGACGGGGAAGGGGATGCCGTACTTCGTGCCCGGGTGCGAGTTGAGCAGGATCGGGACGAGCACGATCACGTTCCCGATCCCGATGGTGAGCAGCGCCTGCCACCAGTTCATGCCGCTCTTGATGAGTCCGCTCGCGAGCATGTACGTCGGGATGCAGTGGGCCATCGAGATCCACAGCGCGGCGTACGTGTACGTCGTCCACGTTCGCTTCGCGATCCGCGTCGGAGCGAGGTCCTCGCTGAAGAGCGCGGGATCGTCGAGGACGACGTCCTCCGCGAGCTCGACCCGGCCATCCGCGTGCGCGATCTGGGATGCTTGCATGGTGCAACCGTCTTATCACGAGCCGGTCAGGCGTCCAGCCCCTCTCGCGCGTCGCGGAAGAGGTCGGCCTCGTCGCGGCGGCCCTCGGCTCGCGCCGCCGCCTCGAGCACGGTGAGGACACGACGCTGGACCGGCAGGAGGAGCCTCCGCGACGCTTCGGGGGCTTCCTCCAGGCGTCCCGAGACGAGGGCGAACGCCTCCAGCGGCCGCTCGAGCACGAGCAGGAGCTCGGCCAGCTCGAGCACGATGGCGTCGTTCGTCGGATCGCCCTGCACGACCCGGGTCAGCACGTCCGCGCGTGACGCGGCCCGGTCCATCGCGTCGTCCCCGGGCGGGACCTGCGTGTCCGGGAACGGGTCCTCGGTGCGCGCGATGACTCCGGAGGGCGGACCGACGAGCTCATCGCGGAGCTTCGCCAGCCAGGCGTCCACGGCCAGCGAGGAGGGCTCGATCGCCTTCGCCGCGACCGCGTGCCGCTGGGCGGACGACGGATCGGTGCGGATGTCGTGCTCGAACGCGGTCGCCTCGAGGAGCCAGGCCACGGCGTCCGCGCTCGTCGCCCCGGCGTCGCCGCGCGCGAGGTCGTCTCGCATCCGCGCGAAGGCGATCGACGTACCCGGCAGGTCGCCGAGCTCGTTGCGGTAGCGGGCCTCGAACAGGCGGGCCTCCGGGCCGCGCGCCGTCGACAGCCGCGCGATGGCCGTCGGCAGATCCCGCAGGCGCTCGGCGAGGGCCCTCGCGAGCGGCACCAGGAGCTCGGTACGATCCGGATCGCGCTCGAGCGCGAGCGAGAGGAGCGCGACCCCGCGCGCGATGCGGCCGGCGCCGAGGAGGCTCCTGCCCAGGCCGCCGATCGTGGCCGGGGAGTCCGGCGCGAAGACCAGGGCGCGCTCGTAGAAGACGGCGGCCTCGGCGGAGAGCCCCGCGCGATCCCACAGCGCGCCGGCGCGCGAGAGGGCCGCGAGCTTCGCGGCCGTGCCCGACGCGGCGGCCTCGACGTGCTCGACGTCGGC
>SXNL01000407.1 GCA_005777185.1 Myxococcales bacterium | reverse complement strand
GTTGGCGCAGGCGATGCGGATGGTGTCGACGGTCATCTTGTACTCCGTCTCGTGCCAGACGAGCTTGTCCTTGAGGTCGGTGTCGTCGAGCGCCGCCTTCTTCGGGACCGACGGTCGCAACTCGAGGAGCTCTGCCTGCGCAGCGATCGCCTCCTTGAGGACGAGCTCCCAGCTCTCACGCCGGGGGTTCCCCTCCTCGATCTTCGCGAGGGCGTTGCGGGCATCCCCTTCGCGAACGCGTGCAATACGAAGCGCCCGATCGAGGCGGCGGCGCAGCGGATTCGGGATGATGGTGTCGCCCGGATAGGGGTGGGTGGTGCGCCCGTCGAGCTGGTTGATGCCCCAGCGCTCGACGTTGTGCTTGAAGGCGTTCTCCTGGTTCCAGCGGCCCGCCATGGCGCCGATGAGGCGCGCGGCGGGCTCGTCGGAGACCGCGAGGAGATTGACCTGGCGGCCGTCCGCATGGAGCACACTCACGCGTCGAACGCGCCCGCGTCCCTTGCCGAGGTTGATGCGGCTCTCCGTGAAGCGCACCACTTCCTCCTCGTCGAGCTCGAGCTCGTGCTCGAACGCGGTCTTCGCGAGCATCGGGTACGGGCGACGCTCGTACGTCACGCACGCGAAGCCGGCATCACGCATCTCCGCCATCTGTGCCGGGTACGCGCCCGCGCGATCGAACGCGAGCAGGATCGGCTCCTCCTCGCCGAGGGCCAGCCGTAACATCTCGGCGATGGGCCGGAGGAACTCGGGCAGCGAGCCGTGCTCGGGGATGGGCAGGCGCGCGACGGGCCGGCCGTCCTCGTCGTGGATGTAGTAGTCGCTCGTGCCCGGGCGGACGCGCTTGTCCTGCATGCGCCAGCCTTTGCGAATGACGTGCTTGCCCGTGTAGGGACGCAGATGGTTGTCGATGTAGAACAAGGTCGCGCCGTACTCCTTCGCGTCGGAGGCGGAGCGCGCGAGGCCACCGGCCAAGGTGAGGTGCAGCTTCGCGCCGGCGGCCGCCTGCGAGAATCGACCGAGCACGCGTCGCACCCAGCTCGCCGAGGGCGCGTGGTCTGCGCGAAGGAGCGTCCCCGCGCTCGGCGTGGCGAGCCTCCGCACGCCCTCGACACAGTTCTGGCCGATCGCGAGCGCGGCGATGACCGCGTCCATCGCGATACGCAGGATGTCCGCCTCGACGCGCCGCGCGCGCAGCTCCGCCGCCGCCGCGTACACGCCGAGCTGCGCGACTGCCGCGATGATGATCCACGTGCCGACGTGCTGCACCATGGCGCCGCTCGTTGGCGCCCGCTCCGAGACGTCCTCGAGCGCCGTACGTTCGCCCTCCTCGTCGGACCCGCGCGCCTGCGCCCGGGCCTTCAAGGTCTCGCTCGGCGCGTCCGCAGCGCTCTCAGCCGTAGGCGCGGCGGCCCCCTCCGACCGTGCGACCGATGCTGACGACGGGCCGCTCCCCGCATCGTCGATACACGGAGCGGCTGCTTCGGCTTCGGCGGCCACCGGCTCACTTGCAGCGTTCTCCTTGGCAGCCGCGGCTACCGGGACGAACACCGATGGCTGCTCCTGCGACGCGTCCGCATCTCCGGTCGAGATCCCCGGCGACGACACAGCTGCGCCCTTCCTCGCCTTCCATGCTCTGCTCTGGATGGCGACCAGGCTGCGGGAGATGTCGTGGCGCTTCGCGATGCGCGCGTGGGCCCTCGTGATCCCGAGACCCTCCTCGAACATCTTCTCGAGCTGCCGCCGGATCGCCGGCGTGACCTTGCTCTCCTTGCCGCCCGGCGCCCGCTCCAAGATGGCCCTCAGCCCCTCCGCCTTCGCCTGCGCTCGAATCGACCGCAGCGTCTCGGGCGCGACGTCGAACGCGGCGGCCATCTTTCCCAGGTGCGCACGCTCATCCGACGCGAGGCCCACGAGGATCAGGTTTCGCGCGCCCCGATCACGCGGCGCGTAGCTGCCGATCAGCGACCCGCCAACGTACACGCTGACCTTCTCGGCCTCGTGCACCACACACCCACGCTCGCTGAACCAGCGCGTGGACCGATCGCCCTCGATGATCTCGGTCGGCAGGAGCGTCAACACGGAAGCCGCGATCGTCATCCATGTAGGACTGGTCCTGGATCAGATTAATTCACCAGAATCTTCTGCACCCCACCCACAACGATCTTCTCGGCGATTTCACAGCGACTCGATCACGCCGTGCGAACTCTGGCACGCTCGCCGGATGACCGACCGCATTGGCGACGTAACCCTCCTTGAGGAACCGGGCGCGGAGATCCGCGTCGACAGAGAGCGCGGCGTGAAGGACCTTGATCGCGACCGGGTTCCCGTTGCGGTGCGCCCCCCGGTAGACGGCCGCCATGCCCCCCACGCCGAGCAGCGCGTCGAGTCGGTACTTCCCGCCGAGCGTCCGGCCGACGCGCTCCTGCGCATGGGCACCCCCGTCGATCATCGCCCCCGTAGGGTACCGCCACTCGAGACCGGTGTCGAGAGCCGCCGCGAGGACATGGACGACCGGGATGGCGTTAGACGCCGTACTTGCCCAGCGGATTGTTTATCGCGCCGCCTCGCCCGCGGTGGTAGCGTCCGCGACATGGCCAGGGTCACAGGCATCGGCGGCGTGTTCTTCAAGACACGTGGGGACAAGGAGGCGCTCCAGCGGTGGTACGCGAAGCACCTTGGGATCGCGCTCGAGCCGTGGGGCGGCGCGATCCTCAAGTGGCCCGACGACACGGCCAGCGACAAGGGGCTCACGGTGTGGCACGTCGCGGCAAAGGACAGCGACTGGTTCGCGCCGAGCGACGCGCCATTCATGATCAACTACCGCGTCGACGACCTCGACGGCCTGATCGTGCAGCTCGAGACCGGCGGGGTGGCGATCCACAAGGGGCCGGAGCAGCACGAGAATGGCAAGTTCGCCTGGGTCCTCGATCCCGACGGCAACAAGGTCGAGCTGTGGGAACCCTCATGACCCGCCAGGATCCACACGCTGGAATGCCCACGCCGCCCATCGCGCCCGAGCTCGCTGTCCTTGCCAAGGACGTCGGCGTGTGGGAAGCCGAAGTGACGGTCCGGGTGTCGAAGGACGCGGCGCCGCAGACCTCGGGCGGCGTCATGACGAGCCACCTCATCGGCCAGGGACGCTGGCTCGTCTCCGACTTCAAGAACGAGACGAGCGGCTTCGAAGGGCACGGTATCTACGGATGGGATCCGGCGAAGGGGAAGTACGTCGGCACGTGGGTCGACTCGATGAGCACGTTCCTCCAGATCTCGGAGGGCACGTGGGACGCGACGTCGAACACGATGACGATGCTCTGCGAGGTGCGGATCCCCGGGCGGCCGCCGTTCACGATGCGGCAGACGACGACGACCGCGGAACCTGGCACGCACGTGTTCCGGTCCTTCTTGCCGGGCGCGGACGGCGCGGAGTTCGAGATGATGACCGTGACGTACCGCAAGCGAGCCTGAGGGGCAGAGCCGCGGTCAGCCCCTCCCGAGCACCATGGCCAGCCACGGCTGCTCCGCCCTCGGTCTGTTGGCGGGTCGGTAGTAGTGCGACAGCAGCGTGAACCCGGCGTCCACGAACAGCTCCGTCCACCCCTCCAGCTGCAAGAAGCAGCCGTAGCGATCTCCCTGGAACCCCTCGACGTCGTCACCCCGCGGGTTCGAGCAGAAGAGGACGCCCCGGGCCGCCAGCGTGGCGTGCAGCTCGGCGAAGACGCGGGGCAGATCGGCGCGCGGGACGTGGAACAGCGACGCGTTGCAGAAGACCCCGTCGAAGGCCTCGGTGGGGAGATCGAGCGCGAGGAAGTCCTGGTGCAGCACCTCGCACCGCGCGTGCGCGCGCGCCATCTTCACGAAGCGCGAGGCCCCGTCGAGGCCCGTCGGGAGGTGGCCGCGGCGCGCGAGCTCGGCGAGGTCACGGCCCGGGCCGCAGCCGAAGTCGAGGATCCTGAACGGCGGCGAGCGTCTGCCCGCCAGCGTGTCGAGGAGCGCGTCGAGGTTCTGCGACACGTCGTGATCGCGCGTCCCCTGCCAGAAGCTCTCGGCGTGGGCGTCGTAGTGCGCGAGGGTGCGGCGGGACTCGGGGCGGATGCACGGTCGTAGCACACCCGGTCCTTCACTTTGTGGCTTCCAGGCGCCGCCGGGCACCGCGTACGATCGCCCCATGGGGAGCCCCCTAGGAGCCGCGAGCACGACGAGGAAGAAGGCGAAGGAGCTCGCTCCGGAGGATCTCGCCATCCTCGTCGACGCCGTCGAGGCAGCGATCCGCCGCGAGGGCTTCGTGAGGAAGGCGGCGCTGGGGAAGCTCGACGTGCCGCCCTCGTGGCGAGGGCCCGTGCTCGAGGCTCTCGCGCGACGTGGGCTCGAGGTGGACGCGAAGGGCGCTCGCGTACCCATCGAGGAGCAGCTCGCCGTTCGCCTCGCGGCCCAGCACATTCCCTTGAAGAAGGCCGGGACCTTCGTGCCCGGGGCCACGCCGAAGCGCGTCGGCGAGGCCGTACAGGCGCTCCTCCGCTCGGGCCGCGCGATGCTGATCGTGCGAGCCACCGAGCTGGTGCTCGCGCGCGAGAGCGCCACCGACACCCTCACTCCCGAGGACATGGCGCGACTGGAGCGCACCCTCGGCGGCGTCCTGAAGGCGGCCGCGCTCGCGCGGCGGAAGGGCGCGGCGTTGCTGCGGGCGGACGTGGCCACCGTGCTCGCCGGGTTCGCGGAGAGCCGGGCGGCGCGGGCGGCGCGTGAGGCGGAGTCGAGCCGGCGGGAGGCGCTGGCTCCGGCGAAGGAGGCCGACGTGCTCGCCGCGATCGAGCGCGTGCGAAACGACGTCGGTCTGTCGTTCGTGCCGGACGTCGTGCGCGCGCTCGCGCCCGCGTCGACCGCCGCCGTGCACGCGGCGCTGGTGGCCGCGTCACGCGCGGGGCGGGTCGAGCTCCACCCGGAGGGGGGGATGGGGCGCCTGTCGGCAGAAGATCTCGCGCTGTGCGTGCCGGGGCCGCAGGACTCCCGGCTCTCGTGGACGCGCAGGATCGGGGGTGCTGCGTGAGCCCGCGCGACGGCTCGCCGTTCGATCGCAACCACGCCGATCCGTGGACGAAGCGCCTCGTTGACGTCGAAGATCTCAACGCGAATGCGTCCGACGCCATCGTCCGAGCCATCACGATGGTGCGCGAACGCGCACGCGACCGCGAGGCGGATCTGCGCACCACGAGCCTCCTGGTCCTGGGCGCGCCGGGCGCAGGGAAGACGCACCTCTTCGCACGCCTCCGCCACAAGGTCGGGCCGCGCGCGGTCTTCGTGCACATCCGTCCGCTCCTCGGCGCCGAGATGACGCCTCGCTACGTCCTCGGCGAGATCACGAAACAGCTCGCGTACGTGAACGCAGGGCTCAGGCAGCTCGACGCGCTCTCGGTCGCGGCCCTCGCGCACCTCGAGGGCGAGTCGCCCGACATGCCGCGCGCACACATCGAGGCCCTCAAGGCGCTCGACGCGGGCGCGCGCCAGGCGAAGGTCGACTCGGCGATCGAGCAGATCCTCGAGCGCCACCCGGGCGTCGACGAGGCGTACCTCACGCGCCTCCTCCACGCCCCCTCGCTCGAGAAGGCCGATCTCCGCGCGGCGCTCGCGTGGCTCTCGGGCGGCGATCTCGAGGAGTCCCAGCGCGCGCGCCTCGGCGTCCAGAGCGACCTCGCCGCCGAGCGCGTGATCCCCGCCCTCGACACGCTCGCGGTCTGCGCAGCGCCCGGCGCCCCGATCGTGCTGGTCTTCGATCAGCTCGAGAACCTCGTGGACAGCGAGGGCGACGGCGGCGAGCGCGTGCGCGCATACGGCAACCTCGTCGCGGAGCTCTTTGACTCGGTGCGCGGGTTCGTGCTGGTGCACCTCGTCCTCCAGACGGAGTGGACGAGCGCGTTCCAGCGCGCGCTCCCGCTGCCCCAGCGCACGCGGCTCGCGGAGCGAACCGAGCTCCTCTCGCTGCCGACCGCCGCAGAGAAGCGCGAGCTCGTGCGCCGATGGCACGAGCAACTCCCCGACGCCGAGCGGAGGCCGTTCCCTGCTCCGTTCGACGCGCAGCGCATCGAGGCGTGGGCCACGCAGGAGGGCCTCACGCCGCGCATGCTCATGATCGCCTGCCGCGAGGTGGTCGAAGAGGGCGGTGGCGACGGCGAAGCTGGGGTCACGGACGCGCTGGCCGCCGCCTGGGACGAGCACGTCGCCGCGGCGCGCAGGACGCTCGACGAGGCGGCCGTGGATCGTCGCGGCGCCGATCTCACTCGCCTCACCGCGGGCATCACCGCCGCCGCGCGCTTCGTGTCCGGCGTCGAGATCGTCCACTCCGACGCGCGCAAGCCCGTGCAGATCTCGCTGAGGACGGAGAAGGCGACGTGGAGCCTCTGCCTCGCGGGCCACCCCCACCCGACCTCCGTCCTCGCGGCGTTTCGCAAGGCCGTGGAGGCCCGCGCGAGGGGGCGCGTCGTCGTCCTCCGCGAGCAGGCCCTGCCGATCCCGGGCACCTGGAAGGCCGTCCTCGCGGCGCAGGCCGACCTCCGGGCGCGCGGGATCTCGTGGCACGCGCTCGATCGCGACGAGGTCGTCGCGTACGTGGCGCTCGAGAGCTTCCTTGCCGCCGCGCGATCTCGCGATCTCGAGGACGCGCGCGGCGTGCCCATCGAGGCGGCCGAGGTCGAGGCGTGGGTGCGCTCGACGCGCGAGATCGCCCTCGAGCCGCTGTTCCAGCCGATGATCGAGGGCGACGGGCCGGGCGCGGAGAGCCCGTCCGCGGGCCCGGTTGGGCCGATGCGTACGCCCGATCCTCCGGTCGTCACGGTCGTCACAGCCGCGGCGCCGCCACCCGACGACGTGCAAGAGACCGTGCTCGCGGTGATGACCGCCCTCCGGATCGCCTCTCTCGAGCGTGTCGTCCGCGAGGTCTCGCGCGTGAAGAGCGGCGTGACAGGCGCGGCCGTCACCGAGGCCGCCGACGCGCTCGTACCGCGCGTCCGCTGGTTCGGGCGCGCCGTGCTCGCGATCGGGGCCGCGAGATGAGCGCACCCGTCGAACCCGCGGTGTCGGTGTCCGTCACGGAGGTGCGCAACGCCCTCCGCTGCCCGCGCATCTTCGCGCTCGGGCGCATGGGCGCGCGCGCCGTAGCGTTCCCGATCGGCTCGTCGTGCCTAGGCTCGGCGTTCCACCGCATCGTGGAGAGATTCGCCGCCGGGGTCGACGCGCCGCCGCCAGGGATAGCCACGCTCGGCGAGGGGGCGCCGCTCGACGCGATCGTGGCGGGCCTCCGCGCCTGCCTCCTCGACCTCCTCGCCGCGGAGCTCGAGGGCGACGCCGCGCTCCGGACGATGCCCGGCGAAGTGGACGATCTCGCCGAGGCGCTCCGGCAGCTCGCCACGCACCTCGCCGCGCGCCTTCGGCGCTTCGAGGGCACACCCGCGTCCGCGCTCGCGCGCCTCGTGCGCGCGGGCGATCGCGCGATCGAGGCGGAGGCGGAGCCGGGGGTTCTCGTTCGAGGCCGCCATGACGCGCTCTACGCGGACCCGGACGGCGCGCTCGACGTCATCGAGTACAAGCTCACCGACGAGGAGAACGACGCGGTCGACCGCGCGCAGGTCGCCCTGTACAGCCACATGATGCGCGTCGCGACCGGCGCGCGCGCGCGACCGGTGGTGCTCCGGTTCATGCCGATGCTGCGCGAGACGACCATCTCCCACGCCGAGGCGGACGTCCTGGTGGAGCGCACGGTCCGCCCGGTGCTGCGGCGGATGGCCGCGTGGAGCGCCGACCCGCGATCGGCCCCCGCGACCGAGCGCGCCGACCTCTGCGCCGCGTGCCCGATGGTGGTGCCCTGCTCCGCGACGTACCCGGAGCGGGTCGGCCCGCGCGACGATCCGCCCTCCGGCGCCGCGAGGCCGCGCCCCGGCCCAGAGGGAGAGACGACGGTGGGTCCGCCCCGCGTCGTGGAGCCCGCGGCCGGCGACGAGGAGGGCAAGGCGGAGGGCGAACGCCTGCGGGATCTGATCCTCGCCGAGCTGCGCGCCCAGGGCATCCACGCGGCGTGTCCGCGCCCGCCGCTCGTGGGCCCGACGCTCGTCGAGATCGAGGTGACGCGCTCGCGCGGACCCATCGCGCAGCTGGATCGCGCGGCGGCCGACGTGTGCCATCGCCTCGACGCGCAGGGAGTGGAGGTGGAGCTCGAGAAGCGACGCGCGAAGCGCGTATTCGTGACGCGCAGGGCGACGCCGAGGCGTGTGACGCTCGACCCGCTGCTCGACGAGATGCGCGCGTACCTCGCGGAGCGTCCAGGCCGCTTCGTCCTCGGCCAGCGGCCGAGCGGAGAGATCCTCGTCGGGGATCTGGGTGACGCGAGCACGCCGCACCTGCTCGTCGGCGGGCGGGCCGGGAGCGGCAAGTCGTGCCTCCTCCGCGCGATCGTCGCCAGCCTGATGCACTACCATCCGCCGTCGGCGATCCGCTTCGTCCTGGTCGATCCGAAGCGCGTGACGTTCCACGCGCGAAGCTTCCAGGCCGCCGTGAGCGCGCACCTCGATGGGCCGATCCGGTACGAGATGGAGGAGACGCTCCCCGTCCTCGAGCGCCTCGTCGAGGCGATGGAGGAGCGCTATCGCCTGTTCGAGGACGCGCGGGTGTCGGACATCCTCGAGTACAACGAGGGGTGCGATCCGGCGAGGCGGCTCGAGCGGCGCGTGGTGGTCATCGACGAGTTCCAGGACCTCACGAGCGACAAGGCGACGCGGCAGGCGTTCGTGGACGTGGTCAAGCGCCTCGGCGCGAAGGCCCGCGCCGCCGGCGTGCACCTCGTCGTGGCGACCCAGCGGCCCGACCGGGAGACGGTGCCGCCGATCCTCAAGACCAACCTCGGCGGCAAGATCGCCCTCAAGGTGACGTCGGCGGTGAATTCGAGGATCATCCTCGACGAGCCGGGCGCGGAGAAGCTGCTCGGGCGGGGAGATCTGCTCGCGGATCTCGGCGCGGGCCTGGTGCGGGCGCAGGCGCCGCTGGTGTGACGTCGCGTCTCAATACGCCCGGGCGAAGCACACCCCGGCCGCCTCGTCGACGCCCGCCGAGTACTCCCTGGCGTCCGTGTCGGCGGGATCGTCGGAGACCCATAGCTTGTCGTCTCCGAGCGCGGTCGGGTTCGGCTTCACGTACGCGTCCGCGCCGCCGGTGTCCGCGAAGAACGCGTAGCTCGGCAGCCCGTAGGTAAATCGATCGGGTTTCCACCTCGGGAGGCGTGCGCGAACCTGTACCCCAGCGCGTGAT
The DNA here is from genome assembly GCA_005777185.1 of Myxococcales bacterium. GTDB lineage: Bacteria > Myxococcota_A > Polyangia > Polyangiales > Polyangiaceae > SXNL01. The sequence goes on along the minus strand of SXNL01000407.1, from coordinate 252 downwards.
CCTAGCAGCGCGAGGGTGCGGCGGCACGCGAACGGAGCGCCCGCGGAGGTCGTCCGGGCCCCGAACCTGGAGGCGCGGACGGATCGCGGCCCTGGTGCCCTTGGTGAGCGCCTACTCGGCGGCGTCGTGGTGGCCGGCGTGCCTGCGGAGGACGGTGCTCTTCCAGAACGGGGGGCCTCGCGCTGGGGGACGTCGACGGGGTCGCCGACGCCGCGGAGGTAACGCGCGACGTTCCTGGGGTCGGTCACGAGC
>SXNL01000406.1 GCA_005777185.1 Myxococcales bacterium | reverse complement strand
GCTCGGGCTCGGGCTCGGGCTCGGGCTCGACGTGAGGAAAATGAGGGGATGCCTCAGGGCGGAGAGGCCCCCTCGCCCTCCCCAGCTAGTTGCGAGCGGGCTGAGAGGCTCTCGCTCCCCGAACGGCCTTCGCCGAGATCCCTACTTGAGGATGGCCTTGATGCGCATCACGGCCTCGTCCTTGGTGAGGCGTGCGGCGTCCTGCTTGCCCGCGGGCGCGGCGCGGAGCGCGTGCTCGTCGTCGGCCACGGCCACCACGAGGTTGCCGCGACGCACGACCAACGCCTCGATCTTCGGGGCGGTCTTGTCGTCCTTGTTCGCGAGGACGACGTGCAGTCCCTCGTCCCCGGCGTCCTTCACCGGGAGCGCGCCCGGCACCTTCGCGAGCGACTGCATCGCGCTCTTCGCGCCCGTCTCGTCGAGCGGCCCGAGTGACACGACACGCCACCGTCGGTCGCCGCTCCGGTAGTGCCCCACCGCGCCCCGGCCCATCTTCGGCAGCCCGAGCGGCTCGGACATGACGAACTCGACGCCGTTCGGGATCAGGTCCTCCCTGGGGAGGGCACGCGCCGCCGTGGGGCGCTCCGCCGCACCCGGGAGCAGCTCGCCGATCGCCGGCCCGAGGACCTTGAGCGCCGCGTCGCTCGCGGTCGCGAGCGCCTGCGGCGAGAGCGTGTCGTCGTTGTACTGCAGCTCGAGCAGGTGGACCCCTCGCCACACGTACGCGCTCCCCGTGCCCAGCGCGCCGTCCGTCTTGGCGGCGAGGACGCGTGGCGCGCTCTTCTCGAGCGGATCGCCCGCCATCACCCGCTTGGTGAACATACCGTACGCCCCGGCGTCGTCCACGTACTGTGTCAACGTGACGCCGATGGTCGCCCCCTTCGGGCCGGCGTAGTTGAACTTGACCATCCGGCGGAGCCCGTACCGCTTGTAGACCTCGCACTCGCCGTCCACGGCGGACGTGCAGATGTCCTCGATCGTGAGCTTCGCCCGCTCGCCGTACGACTTGACCTCGCCGTCCTTCTCGACGCAGAAGCCGCCGGCGCTCCTCGGGAAGAACGCCCCGGTGGGGGCGTCGGCGACGGGCTGCGGGTCCACGCACGTCTGCGCGTTCGCGGAGGCGGCGGTAGGCGGAGGCGGCGGGGGATCGCCGCGAGGAGGCTCCGTCTTCGAGCACGCGAGCGCCGCGAGGACGGAGACCAGGACCAAGGGGTGTGGGGAGCACGCCAGCGGGTGGAGCTTCACGTCACCTTTCACTACCTCACCTACATCCTCAACCTCGCACTTTTTTGCGGACCCTGAAAAAGATTGGCCCTCCGATCGGTTGGCCGGATCGAGAATCCATGAAAAGATCCGACAATCTGCGGCCGTTCGGACGAAGTGTGGGTGGTACATGGCTTGCTCGAAGGGACCCCTGAACGGGAGCGCGCGCCGAATGACCTGGGCCCATCATCGACCCCCTCGAGGGATCTCCGAATCGCGGGGATTCACGCTCGTGGAGCTCATGGTGGTCGTGGTCATCGCGGCCATCCTCATCGCGATCGCGCTCCCGAGCATGCTCGCCGGCATGCGGAACAGGAGCGCCTTCGAGTCCTCGAACGACATCGCCCTCCTCGTCCGCCTGGCGCGGGCCCGGGCGATGGGCCTGGGCGTGGCGCAGGTGCTCGAGTTCAGGAGCAACGGCACCGGCGACCGCGGCCGGGTCCACCTCTACGAAGCGCGCCTCGCCGGCGTCGGCACCACGTCCTGCCAGGGCTGGGCAGCGGCGGGCCCGGTCCTCCCTGCCACCACACCCGGCGCGACGACTCCGACGGCCACCTTCGTCGACGCGCGCCTCGTGGACAGCAAGCTGGACGCCACGAAGGAGTCGGCGCTCTTCCTGAACGGGGCCGCCGCGGGGAACCTCGGGTACCTCTGCTACACGCCGAAGGGCACGCCCTACTACGCGCCCACGCTCGCCGGGCTCGCCAACGCGGCCATCTTCACGGGAACCTACGAGCTGGACGTGACGGACAAGCCGGGCGGCGTGAAGGCCGGCCTCGTTCGCAAGATCCTCATCCCGGCGGGCGCGGCGCCCCGGATCCGGTCGGTGCCATGACGCGGGTCGGGCTCCACGCGGCGCGGAGCGCGCGAGAGCGCGGCTTCTCGGCGGTCGAGGTGATCGTCTCGATGACGGTGTTCGTGATCGGGGCCGCCGGCGTGATCGCCATGCAGCGGGCGGCCATCCGCGGGAACATGGAGGCGCGTCAGCTCGACATGGGGTCCGCCATCGCGCGCGAGTGGATGGAGCGGCTGCAACGCGACGCGGCGCGGTGGGGGTCGCTCGACAGCAACGGGAACCCGGTCCCCCTGAGCAAGACGCTGTGGCTCAAGGACACGGGCACCGCGCCGACGGCGGGGGTCACCTCGTTCGCGAGCGCCGGGGGTGGCGGATGGACCTATCCCCCGATGCAGGGCGGCGCGTGGACGCTCCCGACGGTGGGCACACCCATCAAGGAGGGTGTCGTGATCCCCGGCTCGCCCGGCGGGAGCCCCGCGTTCGACCTCCTCGGTCGCGAGTGCGCCACGCCTGGCAACTGCTCGAACAACGTCCGGGCGATGTTCTGCGCACAGTATCGCCTCCAGGCGGTGCTCCACGAGCCGCCGACGTCGATCGCCCTGGACCAGACGACGCTCATCCGCGCGGAGGTCCGCGTGTTCTGGCCGCGCGGGTTCCAGGGCGCGCCCGCGGGCTTCTGCACCACCTCCGACACCGTCGTCGACGATCCCGTCGCAGGGCCGAGGCGGTACATCTACCTCTACTCGTCGACCGTCCTCCGGGAGACGCGTTCATGAGGAGGCGGACGTCCCAGGTCACGAGGGGAAAGCGAGCGGCGAGGGGCGGCTTCACGCTCGTGGAGATGCTCGTCGCGCTGTCGGCGGGCCTGCTCATCACGATCAGCGTGATCGCGCTCTCCCGCGACGCGACGCGCACCTTTCACGAGGAGATGCGCGTCTCGACGGCCGAGATGTCCCTCCGCCTCGCGGCCGAGCGTCTGCGCTCCGATCTGCAGCGCGCGTCGTTCATGAGCACACCGAACATCTGGATCGACAGGACGGTCGTGCGCCCACAGGGCCCGACCTCCCAGTTCGGGACGCACTACCCGCAGGCGATATATCCCGGCCTGTTCAACCTCTCCGGCATCGAGCTCGAGCACGAGGCCTCCAGCACCGGGGCGGTACAGACCTACTCGCAGACCTACAACGGCCTCAGACCGGACGCGATCCGTATCACCGGCAACATGACGACCGCGGACGAGTACGTCGGACGGGTCGTGCCGGGTGGCGGCTGCGCGAGCAACGGCGGGGTCGGCGACAGCGTCATCCTCTCCGCGGACGACCCCGCGGTGATGCGGCTGATGACCTTCGGCGCCCAGAACGCCTTCATGCCCGCGAGGAACGCCAGCAACGTGCTCATCGCCACGCAGCGCTTCCTCGCGCGGGTCTCCGATCCGACCGGGAAGTTCTACAACTACGTACCCGTCTGCAACGTCATCCTCACGAACCCACCGCAGATCCAGTTCGACTTCGCCGCCCCAGGCTCGGTGCTCACCGGCCAGATGATCGGCACCGGGAGCGGCGGGACGTCGGGGTTCGCGCGCGTCGTCGTGAACCCGATCCACACGGTGCGCTGGTACATCCGCCGGAGCGCCTCGGCGCTGCTCGACGACCCGGGGACGGACGTGAACGCGCGCTTCGAGCTCGTGCGAGCGTGGGTCGATTCCCGGAACGTGGAGATGCCGGTCGTCGAGGTCGTCGCGGAGTACGCCATCGATCTCAAGTTCGCGTTCACGGTGGAGCACGACAAGGTGAACCACGCCTTCACCACCTTCGAATTCGGCGACCCGCTGGGCTACGCCTACACGCCCTGCACCGACGTCACCGGGTGCGCCAAGCGCGGGGGCCAACGCTTTCTCCAGCCCATGGGGCTCGCCGGACCGGACTCGATCCGCTCGGTCCACTTCCGCCTCGCGACGCGCTCCACGTTCTCCGACCGGAACACCCAGATCGCGGGTGCCCCGACCGGCTACGTCTACCGCTACTGCCTCGAGGCGGCGTCGCCGTGCAAGCGGCTGGTCCGCGCGCGCACGATCGTCTCCGAGGTCGCCCTCCCCAACCAGAAGAGGACCATGCCATGACGGGCTCCGACAGGGAATCCTTGCTCGCGCGCTCCCGCCTGAGGCGACGGAGCGGAGGGACGGTCGTCTTCGTCGTGACGACCACGTTGGCGCTGATGGCCGCGATGGGTGTGTACGCGATGACCGCCGCCTCGCAGGAGGTGAAGGTGTCCGGATACATGCGCCAGTCGACGCAGGCGCACTACCTCACGGAGATGAGCCTCAACGCGACGGCAGGCTACGTCGACCGATCGACGGCGGCCGTGTTCGTACGCATGGCCAAGGGCGACTTCAACGGAGCGACGGACTTCCGGTCCCAGAACTGCATCTCGTCCGCGCCCATCGCGTCGCCCACGGCAACGAACCTCGCGAAGTCCTGCAAGCGATTCGTGGGCCCCGAGCTCCAGTCGAGGTGGTGCACCTCCACGGCCTGCGCCGGCGTGGTGTCGCCGCTCGTGCCCGGGTTCGGCGCCGCCACGAAGCAGACCGCGACCATCTGGGCCGAGCTCACGAACTTCGTGCCGCTCGCTCCCCCCCCAGGCTTCGACACCAACTCGAACATGCAGTTCGTGAAGGGCACCGTCACGACGGGCGGCGTCATCAACAACACCACGGCGGCCACCGCGACGCCCGAGCTCGGGCGCGGCCGCATCATCGTCGGACCCGTCCCGCTGTGAGAGGTCATAGAAAGCCGATGAACGCACGTAGCAGAAAGCTGGTCACGAGGCAGCCGAGGCGCCGAGGCGCAGGCCCCGGGCTCACCCTCCCCGCGGCGCTGGGCGTGATCGCGGCGGCGTGCCTCGCTCCACGGGTCGCCACAGCGCAGATCCTGAACGCGCCCCCCCCGAACGTGCTCCTCCTCGTCGACACTTCGGGGTCGATGGAGCGCATGCCCAACGGCGCCCTCCCGGCGGGCTGCACAGGCGCGGGGCCCAGCATGGTGTGCAAGGACGTGAACCGCTGGGGTATCCTCGTCCAGTCCCTCACGGGGACGTTCCTCGGACCGAGCGGGTACACGTACAAGCCGACCGACCGCGTCAACAACCCGAAGTTCCGGGCGGAATACCAGATCAACGGGAAGGCGCCCTACGACGACAGATACTTCCTCCCATACCACCGGCCGGCGACCTACGACGGCGTCACCTTCTGCACGAAGGGCCCGTACAAGCTGCCGGGCACCGCGACGAACGGCGTGGGCGTCGTCCCCGGGCTCGGTGCGGGGGGCAACGCAGACGACTTCCCGGCGGACGCCATCGGGAACTACTCGTGGGCCGACATCGACAGCGCCCTCCCGGGGTCGCGTGTCCTCGCGGCGAAGATCAACACCTGCACCTTCGCGCAGAGCACCGACGGGCAGATCGACGCCGCCAAGGACTACATCCGCTTCGGCCTGATGACGTTCGACGGCGACCCCGACGGCGGCTGCGGCGTGACGCCGGGCGGCCCCGGCTGCCAGCTCGGCGCGGTCGCGGGGACGAGCGCCTACACGTCGACCAACCCGAAGGTGGACACGGCGAACCCGTTCCTCGGGCACTGGAGCTACGTCCGCTCCGCCGGTGCGGTGAGCGGGAACCTGCCTGCGTGCGCGGCCATCCCCTTCGAGGTCGGCGCCCGCAGCAAGGCCGCTCCCCCGTGGGAGGGCCGCCAGGTGCCGTTCCCGGTGTGGACCGCGACGGCAGGCCAGTACGGTGCGGTCGCCGATCAGATCAAAGGCGTGCTCCTCGCGACGCGCCCGTACGGCGCGACGCCCATCGCGGGCATGATGCACGATGCCATGGACTACCTGCGCGTCAGCAACATGGGCCCGAACGGCCAGGACCCGCTCGCGCGGAGCGGCTGCCGTCACCAGTCGGTCGTCATCATGACGGACGGCGCGCCGAACATGGATCTTCGCCCGGCGTGCGGCGGTGCCGGCGGGAACTGCCCGTTCGGATCCGACAAGACGACGCGCGGCATCATCAACAAGATCACCAAGGACCTCTTCGACGGCAGCGCGGCCGCGTACGGCGGCGTCAACGACGTCAACAGGCGCGTGGAGACGTTCGTCGTGGGGTTCTCGGTGAACGGCACCACTGGGGCCGACGGCTTCCCCGCGGGCCTGCCCGCCGGACAGCGAACGTGCAAGGGGTGGTACGACTCCCTGCCCGCGCCCTCCCCGATGGCGTTCCAGACGGCCTGCAGCGCCGAGCCCGGCGCGGCGGCCGGCTCCGGCACGACCGCGGACGCGTGCTGCACGCTGAACGAGATGGCCATCGCGGGGTCGAACCCAGCCTCTCCCCGGCGCCCCTTCTTCGCAGAGAGCGCGACGGACCTCGCCGCCGCCTTTGCGGAGATCCTCGCGGGTGTCGCCACGAACGTCAACACGCGCACCGTTCCGGTCGTCTCGCCTTCGTACACGTCCGCGGGCGTCACGCAGTCGGGCGTGTTCACGGCGTCGTTCGATCCGAAGAACCTCACGTCCGTGTGGGCCGGCAACGTCAAGCGGAGCCGGACGACGTGCACGCTCGGCGGCGGCGTGCGCAAGTACGAGACGTTCGACACGAGCAAGGGCGACGACTTCGCCCAGAACATGGCCCAGTCGACGAGCGACCGCCGGAACATCCTCGTGGTGCTTCCGCCCCAGGTGAGCACCAAGGTGACCGAGGGCAACCTCACGATGCGCCCCTACGGGCCGACCACGCCGCCCGGCGACAAGGTCCTCACGGTCCGACCCGCCGAGGTCATCACCACCGACCTCGACACGAGCATCGTGAGCGACGTGGGGTACCCGTCCAAGCTCGACCCCGACACGATGAACGTGAAGTCGACCTCCTGCCCGGCCACCGGGCTCCTGCCCGCTCTCACGAATCCGAACCTCTGCGGCCGCGTCATGTGGGGCTTCGCCACCTCGACCGTGGAGAGCCAGATGTTCGGCTCGCCCGTGAAGCAGTTCAACCAGCGCTGCCTGAGCTCGGCCACGTGCAACGCGCTCGGAGGCATCTACCGGTCGACGCCCCGGATCGTCGGACCGCCGAGCGGCTTCAACAGGGACGAGGCCTACCGCGAGTTCGCGAACAAGTACTCGACCCGACCGCAGGTCCTGTACACGGCGAGCATCGACGGCCTGCTCCACGCGTTCGACACGTCGGTGAAGACGAAGAAGCGCAACGAGCTCTTCACGTTCGTCCCGCCGGCCGTGATGCCGTCCTTGCCGGGCAACTACCCGGGCGGTCAGAAGATCATCCTGGACGGCGTGCCCGTCGTGGCGGACACGGTGTACGATCGCACCGCGATCGAGGCCTCCGACGCCACGAGGTGGTACCGCTGGCACACCACGCTCGTCGCGGGGCTCGGGATGCCGACGGCCAACGGAAACGGCGGTTACTACGCGCTCGAGGTGACCGACCCCCGGGTGATGATCGGCGCGACGACCAACTGGCAGCAGCCGACGCCGGGGCAAGGGAACATCTCCGAGTTCGAGAAGGACCTCCCCACCCGCAAGAAGGGTCCGCACTTCCTGTGGCAGCTCACCACGGTCGACGAGGTGCCCGGCAAGGGGAAGGGCAAGGGCAAGGGCCTCAACAAGAAGAAGGTGAAGCAGTACGATCTCTTCGGCGACAGGACGGGGACGCCCGCGATCACGACCGTCGTGCTCGGCACCGGCGCGGCCGCGAGGGAAGTGGGCGTGGCGATCCTGCCCGGCGGCGGCGAGTCGGCCGGCCCCAGCGCGGGTTTCTGCCCCCGCTCGATCGGGAGCGGCCCGAACGGCAACCAGGCGGACGACTTCAGCTCCGCGGCGTTCTGGGACCTCAGCGCGAACCCCACCGTCAAACGCCGGGGCAACGTCCGCAAGTGGGCGGCCAACTGCAAGGACGCGGTGGCCTCCCGCAACCTCCTCGTCGTCCGGCTCGACACCGGCGAGATCCTGCGGATCTTCGGGCGCGTGGGCCAGGACATCCCCGACCTCGTGGACCCCGTGGGGACGAAGGTTCCGTTCGATTCCCCGCTCGTCGGCACGCCCGTGGTGTACCCGAGCGGCCCCGGCCAGATCGGCCAGAAGGTATTCATCGGCGACGCCGACGGGACGGTCTGGCGGCTCGACATCAGCAACAGCGATCCGACGAAGTGGTACGGCTCGCTCTTCTGGGACACCCAGAACACCGACGTGATCGGCGCGGGCCTGACGGCCCAGCAGCAGGCGGACCGGAGCCAGCCCATCCTGGTTCCGCCGATCGTCTCGCTGGACGATCGCGGCAACCTCGTCCTCTCGGTGGCCACCGGCGACCAGGACACGCTGGTCGACACCACGCCGGGGCAGAACTTCGTGTACTCGCTCACCGAGTCCCCGACGTTCCTCGCGGCCGGATCGAAGCCCGTGGGCGTGACCGCCAACTGGTGGCACGCGATGACCGGCGGCGAGCGCGTGACCGGCCCGATGACCGTGTTCGACAAGACGCACTACTTCGCGACCTTCAAGCCACCCGCGTCCGTGAGCGCCTGCACCGGCGGCCACGCGTACATCTACGGCTGGCACTACACGCAGCGGCGGACGGTCGGCGTGCCGGCCAACGGCGGGACCTACCGGTACCCCGCCGCGGCGCCCGCGCAGAGAGAGGAGCCGTTCGCGGGCGTCGCCGGCGAGGGGCAGGTCATCCCGGGCGTGTCGATCGTCGGGAGCCTACCCTGCTTCGACGGAAACGACCTGGCCTCCTACGGCGAGTACGGCGCCAAGCTCTCCGCCACGGAGTACTCCCTCTTCGTGACCGTGGCGGCGGGCAGCACGAGCGGCTCCAAGACCTACGGCGGCGGCTCCCAGACGAACCTCAACGTGGGCGCCCCGAAAGGCCTCTTGCCTTCGACGACGGAAAAGACGAGGGTGGACTCGTGGGTCGCGGTGGTGGAGTAGCGACGGGAGTCCTCCTCGCGGTCGCGCTCTCTTGCAACAAGCCGAGCGTCGAGGAGGCGGGCGGCGGCGGGCGACCGGAGCGCCAGAGCGAACAACCGGCCCCCATCGACCACCTGAGGCCCGGAGAGCTCATCGAGGGGACCGAGACGGCCTACTCGCTCCCCCTCCCCCGCGAGTTCTACGTGAACACGCGCCTCACGGGCTTCGTCACCGCGGAGGGCCCGGGCACCCCGGAGGACGTCTCGAACTTCTTCCGCGCGCGCGTGAAGGACGGGCGGGTGATGGTCGGCGTGGCCCAGACGCGATTCCAGGGCGTCCACGCCGTGAAGGAGCCCGCGCGGCTCCTGCAGATCCTCGTCGAGCCCGATCCGCGGGGAGGGGCGCGCTCGCGCGTCACCGTGGAGGACGTGACGCCGCCCCCCGAGCCGCCGGAGGGCCAGCGCGACCCGGCCACCCGCATGCGATCGGTGGGCCTCGGCGAGGACGGAAAAGTTCTCGATCCCAGGAAACTCCACTAGATCCGGGGCGGTGACCCCCGCCGACGAACCGCGGCCGCGCTCGATCCTCTCGGGCGGGCTCTACGTGCTCGCCGCGAAGATCTTCTTCATGGTGACCGGGCTCGTCCAGCAGGCGCTGCTCCCGCTCGCGATCGGAGAGGCGGGGTACGGCGCGCTGTCGCGCGTGATGGCGGTCGCCAACATCCTGAACAACGTGGCGGTGTCGAGCTCGACGCAGGGCGTGAGCCGCGCCACGGCGGCGTCGCAGGGCAAGGAGAGGAACGCCCTTCGTGCGGCGCTCCGCGTCCACGCGCCGCTCGCCCTCGGCTACGGCGCGTTCATGTGTGGGCTCGTTCCGCTCGTCGTGGCGTACCAGAGGGCGCCGCACATCCGGATCCCGCTCCTCGTGATGGCGATGGTGCTCGTGATCTACGGCGTGTACGCGCCGCTGATCGGGTATCTCAACGGCACACGCAGCTTCGCGCGGCAGGCGGCGCTGGACGGGACGGCCGCGGCGCTGCGCACAGTCGGCCTCGTCGGCGTGGGCTGGCTGTTCGCCTCGCGTGGGGGATCGGGTGTCGTGGGGGCTACGGTGGGAGGGGTGCTCGCGGCGTCCGTCGTCTTCGGCGTGGCGCTGCGCTGGACGGGCACGGGCGCACCGGCGGAGGCGACCCTGCTCCCGGCGGGCCCGTACCTGGCGGGGATCCTCCCGGTCATCCTCGCGCAGGCGTGCACGAACGGCGTGATGCAGGCGGACATCATCCTGCTCGGGCACTACCTCTCCGCGTCGGCCACAGGCGCCGATCCGGTGAAGGCCGCCGACGAGTGGGTCGCCGTCTACCGCGCGTGCCAGCTCTTCGCGTTCCTCCCCTACCAGCTCCTCTTCAGCGTCACGCAGGTGCTGTTTCCCATGCTCGCGAAGGTCCACGCGGAGGGCACGCCCGCGGACGTGGCGCGCCTCGTGGGCAAGGGCGCCCGGCTCGGGGCGATCATGTGTGGCATGCTGGTGGCGATCGTCGTCGCGATGCCTCGCTCCGTGCTGGCCTTCGCGTACGGCGCGAAGATCGCAGCCCGCGGGGAGGACGCCCTCCACCACCTGGCCCTCGCGCAGGGCCTCTTCGCGATGCTCGGGCTCGCGACCACAGTGCTGGTGAGCCTGCGCCGCGAGGTGTGGGCGATGCTCGTGACCGCCACGACACTCGTGCTCGTCGCCAGCCTCGGCGCGACGCTCGTGCCCACGGGCGCCTTCGGCGGCGAGCAGCTCGTTTTCTCCGCCAGGGCCACGGGGATCGCGCTCGCGCTCGGCGCGGCGCTGGCGGCGACGCTGGTGTGGCGGCTCGCGGGCGCCTTCATCCCGTGGAAGACGGCCCTCCGCGTGAGCGCCGCCGTCGGCCTCGCCTGGCTCGCCGGTGGGCGAGCGCCGCCCATGGGCAGACCCCTCACGGTGTGCGCGGCGATCGCCTGCGTCGCGGGCTACGTCCTCTTCCTCGCTGTCACCGGAGAGATCGGCCGCGCCGAGATCGGCATGGTGCGCGCTCTCGCGAAGCCGAAGACGGGGTGATCGCGCTCGATCACCCGCCGACGCGTCTCATCGCGATGGCGGCGGCGACGATCCGTTGCTGCCGCCTTGCCCACGCAGGCCGTGCTTCTGCACGAGCCGGTGGAGGTACATCCGGTCCATCCCCGCGAGGCGCGCGGCCTTGCTCATGTTGCCGGCGGCGTCCTCGAGGAGCGACGAGAGGTAGGCCCGCTCGAACATGTCGATCGCGCCGTCCTTCGCGATCTTGAACGGCAGGCGAGCGTCGCCCTGAACCGAGACCTGCGGCGCCGGACCCCCGTGGAGCTTCTGCGAGGCGGGGCTGGCCGTCTCGAGGACGACGCAGCGCTCCACGTAGTTCCTGAGCTCGCGCACGTTGCCCGGCCAGTCGTGCTTGGCGAGCTCGGCGAGCACCGACGGCGGGAACAGCCGCTCCTCGTGCGGCACGCCGAGCTGATTCAGGAACACCCGGATCAGGATGAGCAGATCGTCCGCCCGCTCGCGGAGCGGCGGCACGTGGACGTTCAGGACCGCGAGGCGGAAGTAGAGATCCTCGCGGAAGCGCTGCTTGTTGACCTCCCGCTCGAGATCCCGGTTGGTCGCCGAGATGACCCGCACGTTGATCTTGCGCGGGCGCGTCTCGCCCACGCGCCGGATCTCGCGCGCTTCGATGGCGCGCAGCAGCTTCGGCTGGAGCTCGAGCGGGAGCTCGCCGATCTCGTCGAGGACGACCGTGCCGCCGTCCGCGGCCTCGAACGCGCCGACGCGATCGCGATCCGCTCCCGTGAACGCGCCCCGCGCGTGCCCGAACAGCTCGCTCTCGACGAGGTTCGGCGAGATGGCGCCGCAGTCGACCACGACGAAGGGCTTCTCCATGCGCGGGCTGTGCTGGACGATCTCGTTCGCGACGAGCTCCTTGCCGGTGCCGCTCTCGCCCTCGATGAGCACGTTGATGTCGCTCTGGGCGACCTTCACCAGCAGCGCGAAGAGCTTCCGCATGGGGAGGCTGACGCCCGCGATCTGACCGAACGAGGGGATGAGCGGGATGTCGCTCTCGACGCCGGCCTCGACCGGCCGCACGCGGATGGTCGCGTCGCCGAGCGCGAGCACGCCGCCGTCGTTCGGCAGGTCCGCATCGCGCAGGCGCACACCGTCGAGCTTGGTACCGTTGAGAGATCCCGAGTCGCGCAGGCGCCACGTCCCGTCCTCGCGCACGAGGCGACAGTGGAAGCGCGAGACCGCGGGATCGCGAAGGACCACATCGTTGGAGGAGTGCGTCCCGATGCGGCACAGGTCCCCGTCGTGCGTGAATGTGCGGCGGGCCACAATGCCACCCTCGCGCTCCACCGTCAGGAGGAGCCGTGGCACGGCGACCTTGTCTACGAGCTGTCGGATGGTGTGGATGGACCGGTCCGCGCCCCTCTGCTGCACGCCGCTGCCCTCGGCCGCCGGCGCGCGGTGCGCGGCCGGGTGGTCCGTGTCGGGGATGGTCGCGCGGTTGTCGCTCTCCGCGACGGCGCTCGCGGGCATCCGTGGAGGGAGCGGCCGCTGCGAGTCGGGCCGTCGCTCGCTGGGGGGCGACGCCCCCTTTGGGGCGAGCGGCGGCTGGGGGCTCAGCGGCGGCTGGGGCCGGCGGGGGGCCTGGCCCGCGGGGGCGGAAGGATAGGGACTGAGCGGTGTGAGGGGGTTCCGGCTACCGTTGTTCACGTCGTCTCCAGGCTGAGCGGAGGAAGGGGCCGTCTCCACTACGCAAGGGTGATGCCGGAAGGAGTCACGACGAGGCGCGTCATGGCTGGCTCGTATTTCAGCGAAAAACAGCGTTCTTCCCGCGTCGCGTCCCGGGACGTGAGGATCAAATGTCTCACCTCTGAGGGCTGGATGAATCAGTGCGGGGGGGCACGCCACGGACACGGACGGATTTCCGCGGCGCAGGCGACGGGTGTGGGGCGAGCCGGCGACGCCCCCCCCGGGCGCGTCGCCACCGGCCCGCACCCGCCGCCTACGCCTCCCCGTCGCTCCTCCGGCCCGGGCGCACGGGGCCCGAGGCGAGGATCGCCTGCCTCAGCGTGCTCTGCAGCTCGACGTTCTGCGCGAGGGCCTCGCGCACCCGCTCCTTGCCGTTGCCGAGCGCGCTCCCGGCGAAGTAGTGGTGGCTCCCGCTCTTGTCGATGAGGCCGAGCGTGACGCCGAGGTCGATGAGCTCGGACAGGGTGTCGACGCCGGCGCCCCAGCGGATCTCGAACTCGGCCTCCGTGAACGGAGGCGCGCACTTGTTCTTGGCGATCTTGACGCGCGTCCGGCCGCCGAGGATCTCGTCGCCGGACTTCACCTGCCCGATACGCCTCACGTCGAGGCGCATCGACGCGTAGAACTTGAGGGCGTTCCCGCCCGTCGT
>SXNL01000051.1 GCA_005777185.1 Myxococcales bacterium | reverse complement strand
CGGGCTCGGGCTCGGGCTCGACGTGAGGAAAATGAGGGGATGCCTCAGACCTGGAGGAGCACTTCGGATAGTAGGCACATCCCGGTGCTCTGACCGGAGCGATCGCACGGCCCTGCGCGGAGACAGTCGCGCGGCGCCGAGCGGACCACCTCGCGCGGCGGGGAACGGACGAACGGCGGGAGCGGAGCGGGGAGAAAGTGGCGTTCAGGCGGTGCCGCGTACGTCGGACGCAGCGATGGGATCCCCGGAGACAAACGCCTTGCACAGGCGGTGCGCGGCGCCGAGGTCGGGCGAGCGGCCACACGCAGCGAGCGCCTCGCGCAGCAGGCGCTTCTCCTCGACCGTGAGCCGACCGTCGACGATCGCGGCCGCGGTCAGCACGCGGAGCACGACATCTTGCTCGTCGCGCGCAAGCCCGGCGAGGCGCGTGAGAAAGAGGCGCGAGTCGTCGAGGACGACGTCGTCGTCGAGCTCGCCGACGTGCGCGCGAACCGCGACCAGGAGCGCGGCGAGGTTCGGATGAAGCGCGTAGCTGCGCACGATCGCCGCGCCGACGGCGCGCACTGCGCTGTGCTTCGCTTCCTCCGAGAGCGCCGGCGGCGGCTGTCCGGGCTCGCCCTCGAAGATCGCGCGCGCCATCTCCACGGTCGCCGAAGGGCCCATGACGCGCAGCCGCGCCTCGCGGAGCACCCAGGCGCAAACCAACCCGTTCCACAGCGCGTTCACCGGCACGGCGAGGAAGGCCAACAATGTGCGCGTCGCGAGCCGGCCGAGCGCGCGGCGGATCAGCGCCTTGAACAAGAAGTTCGTGACGCTGATCTTGAGCTTGTAGATGATCGACGCGAGCGCGAGGCGCAGCCGGCTCGCCTCTCGCCGTGGATCCACGCCGAACGCAGGCTCGGCGGGGCTCGGCAGCTCCAGCGCGGCACGGGCGAGCGCGAGTGCGACCTCGCGACGCTCGGCGCGCTTGCCCTCGGAGTCGTCTGCTGCCGCGAGCTCGAGACCTGCCGCGAGCGCGAGAGCGCGCACCGAGCGCAGCGCGTCCCAGTAGAGAAAGATGATCTCCGCGACCGCGAAGACGAGGCTGGCGCTCCCGAACACGGTCCAGAACGTGAGCAGCTGCTGCGTCGTCGCCTGCGCGTCCGGATCGCCGAGCAGCGGATGGGCGAGCAGCTCGGCGAGCCCGGTGAGCAGCGCGTTGATCACGCCTGCCAGCGCCGCGCGTGCGATCGCGCCGCGCTCGATCGCGCGTAGCGCGGCGCGCTCCTTCGGATTGAGCACATGGATCGCATCGGTCTCCGGCGCGCCTCCCGCTCCGACGCCAGCCGACGCCGCGCGCACCGCCGACGCACTCGCTTGGCTGAGGAACTGCACGCCGAGCCGCTCGAGCAGCGGACTCTTCTTTGCGCCACTCCGCTCCGTCTCGCTCACCGACGACGATGGTAGCGCTACCATCGTGGTCCTGTCCGCCTGAGCTGGGGCGACGCGTCGACGTCCGAGCGCGCACGTATCAGCGCAGCACGGCCTTCGGGAGCGGCAGCTCACCCGAGCCGGGCTTGGTCTCGTTGTCCGTGAACGTCGTCTCCTTCGAGACGCGCACCTCGGCGGCGCCGAGATCGCCCGTGCGCCCCGACTCGACCAGGAAGGCGACGAGAGACGAGAAAGGAGGATCAGGCGGCGCTCGCAGCCCTCGCGGCCCGCGGCCGATGGGCCTCGACGCGGGGCTCCGCTGGAGCGATGATGGAGGGAGCGTGCGTTTTTCGGTGGCGAAGCTTCTGGACTCGGGCGGCGCCTTGCGCGCCGGGGCGCTCGACCGGGACGCGGTCACGCGCACGGTGGAGCACGGCGTGACCGCGATCGTGGCGCCGAGAGGCGGCCTGCTGGTGAAGGAGAAGGAGAAGTAGATGGGACGGCCTGCCGCGACCCTCGCGCTCCTCACGATGCTCGCGCTGCCTGCCGGCGCGCTCTCGTGCACCGACGAGGGGGAGGTCACGGGCCCCGCACTCGCGGGCACCGGCCAGGGGAAGGGCGAGGCTCCACCCGGAAAGGACAGGCAGGGCGTCCTGCGCAAGCTGGAGCGTCCGAAGCAGTTCCTGATCGGCCACGGCAACGATCTCCCCGGCGCAGAGAAGAACTACGACTTCACACAGGCGGGGATCTACACGCTCCCGGCCAAGCTCGACATCCACTACGTGTACCTGACGGGCCTCGCCGGCCAGGGCGGCTGGCCGGACGACAACGACGGCAACTTCGTCTCCGTCATCGCGAACATCGACGTCGCCAAGGGCGCGACGCCGATGTTCACGCTCTACCAGATGGCGTCGCTCGGCGACGGAGACCTCTCGGGCCTCACGAGCACGGACTTCATGACGAAGTACTGGAAGGGCGCGCGGCGGATGTTCGAGCAGCTCGGCAAGCTCGGCAAGCCGGCCATCGCGCACATCGAGCCCGACTTCTGGGGCTACGCCCAGCAGCGGTCCAAGGCGTCGAACGCCGCGACGGTGAAGGTGCTCGTCAAGGGGTTGGTTGCAGAGTGCAAGGACTTGCCCGACGACCTCTCGGGCTTCGGGCGGTGCATCGTGCGGCTCGGCCGGGCGCTCGCGCCGAAGACCCTGATCGGCCTCCACGCGTCCTCCTTCGGCGCCCCGGGCAACCCCGTCGGCGTCGCGGACTTCCTTCGCGCGTGCGGCGGGTTCGACGCGGACATCGTGGTCCTCGAGACGCTCGATCGCGACGCGGGGTGCTTCGAGGCGAAGGTCGATCCGGCGTGCAAGCGCGACGACGGGCCGTACTACTGGGATGAGACGAACGCCACCTCGCCCAGCTTCAAGGACCACCTCGCGTGGGCGCGGGCGATCCACGAGCGGACGAACCTCCCGCTCCTGTGGTGGCAGACGCCCCTGGGCGTGCCGTCGACGAACCCGGGCGGCAGCGCGAAGAAGTACCGGGACAATCGCGTCAAATACTTCTTCGAGCACACCGCGGAGTTCGCCGCCGCGGGAGGATTCGGCGCCGCGTTCGGCGTGGGCGCCCCGAACCAGACCGACATCACGTCCGACGGGGGCCAGTTCGCGCGGGCGGTGACGAAGTACTACGGGGCGCCCCTCCTGCTGGAGTAGCGGCGTAGCGGAGTAGCGTGGAGTGGCCGGCGAGGGCGGTGTACACTCCGCCGCGTGACGGACGTCGACAGCGGACCTGGCACGCTCGCGGTGGGCGCGCGGTTCCACACGCACTACGAGGTCCTCGCCTGCATCAAGGCCGGCGGCATGGGCTCCGTGTATCAGGTCCTCGACCACCGGACGCGCCGCAAGAGGGCGCTCAAGCTGATGCTCCCGAGCCTCGTGACCGATCCCGAGCTCCGCAAGCGATTCAAGCTCGAGGCCACGGTCACCTCGGACATCGAGAGCGAGCACATCGTCGAGACCTTCGACGCGGGGATCGATCCCGACACGGGGTTCCCGTTCCTCTCATGGAGCTCCTCAAGGGCGACGACCTCGCCGCGATCGTCGAGCAGCGGCGGGCGATCCCGCCGGTCGAGGTCGTCGGCCTGCTCCACCAGGCGGCCCTCGCGCTCGATCGCACGCACGCCGCGGGCGTCGTCCACCGCGATCTGAAGCCCGAGAACCTCTTCGTCACCACGCGAGACGACGGTTCGCCGCGGCTCAAGGTCCTCGACTTCGGGATCGCCAAGGTGACCGCGCAGGGCGCGAGCGCGAAGACGACCCGATCGCTCGGCACCCCGCTCTACATGGCGCCCGAGCAGATCATGGCGAAGAAGGACATCGGTCCGGCCGCCGATCTCTACGCGATGGGCCACATCGCATACACGCTGCTCGCCGGCGAGGCGTACTGGGCGCGCGAGGCGACCGCCCACGACGGGATCTTCCCGTTCTTCCAGGAGGTCATGCAAGGCGCCCGGCAGAGGCCCACGGACCGGGCGCGCGAGCGCGGCGAGCGCGCGAAGCTCGAGGACTTCCGCTTCCAGGTCGAGACTGCGCACAAGCAGCACACGACGACGGTCTGCTTCAAGCGCGGCGATCGCTGGTTCCCGGACCAGGTGCTCGACGAGGGGGAGTGCGCCGACGCCAGGTAGTCTTGCGCGCGGCGCGCTCACCCTCGGCCACGCGGTCGCACGCGGTCGCACGCGGTCGCACGCGGTCGCACCTTTGAGCACTCGCACCCAGGTAGCGCCGCAGAAAAGGGACAGACCCGCGAGACTTCGATTGCCAGTGGACGAAGGGGGAGGGTTTCATACTGCCAAGGAGTCGCCCATGAACGAAACATTTCGCGCCTCACTCGTGTGCTTCGTTGCGACGGTCTCCGGGATCGTGGGTTGCTCGGTATCCGACACGGCCCCCCTCGACGAGCCGAGCCGCACCGTGGAGGATCCGCTTCTCGTGACCGTGACGTCGACGTTCCAGGGTGGCACGAGCAGCTATACGGGAGCGACGGACAGTCAGATCGTGCAGAGCGCCCCGACGACGAACTACGGCACGGCCACGTCGCTCAACTTCGACGGCGACACGGGGGGCGGCAACGACGCCTACGCGCTCTTCCGCTGGGACCTCTCCGCGATCCCGCCGAGCGCCACGATCCAGTCCGCGAGCATCACGCTGCGGGTGACGAACAAGGGCGCGATCGCCTACCCGCTCTACGCCCTCAAGCGGAGCTGGTCCGAGTCGAGCGTGACGTGGAGCCGAGCGTCCACCGGCGTCGCGTGGCAGACGCCCGGCGCGCTGGGCGCGAACGATCGGGAGACGACCTCGCTCGCGAGCATCGCCGCGACCTCGATCGGCACGCTGACGTTCCCGCTCAACGCGGCAGGCCTGGCCAAGGTGCGAAGCTGGGTGAACGGGAGCTCGCCCAACTACGGCGTCATCATCGCGAGCCCGTCCCTCACCGACGGGGCCGACGTGGACTCGCGCGAGACCGCGACGGTCGCGAACCGCCCGAAGCTCACGGTCACCTACCAGATAGATGACGTCGACGAGTGCGCGCTCGGCACCCACAACTGCGTCGCCCCGGTGGACGGTGGCACCTGCACGAACACACCCGGTAGCTTTCAGTGCGGCTGCGACGAGGACAACACCGGCAACGGCGTCCTCGCGTCGGCGGGTGGCACCGGATGCACCGAGAAGGCCACGAACCCGCGGCTCGTCGTCCCGCGGCGGATGGCGAACGACAAGACCCTCACCCTGCGCGCCGACGTCCTCGACGGCGGGGGCAAGATCGACGCGGCCGGCTGCTTCTCCGACCTCGGCACCGTCTCGATGACGCGGATCACCGACGGCGCGAACATCCCGCTCACCGTGACCGTCTTCAACAATCACCTCCCCGTCCCGGCGGGTTCGATCCGCTTCTACCACGGCGTCGGGAGCGTGTCGTTCACGCTCGCGGGAGGCGCGGCCGTGCCGGCGGGAGACTACCGCGTCACCGTGAGCATCGGCGGCAAGACGGCGTCGCGCATCGTCCGCGTGCAGTCGGCGCCGACATGGCGGGTGATGCCCTCGACCCTCTCGGGCGCCGACCTGACGTGGGGACCGAACGAGAACATCCGGATCTCGCAGCACGACACGTTCGTCCCCGCGGGCCAGACCTTGAGGATCCTCCCCGGCACCAACGTCATGGTCGACACGACCGGCTCGCTGGAGAACGGCACGCTCATCACGGTCAACGGGACGATCGACGCCTCCGGCACGCGCGAGCGGCCCATCCATTTCTTCTCGGCGCGTGGGCCCGCCGCGATGACGCACGCCCTCACGTCCTCCCTCTCCAACCCCGACGCGTGGCGCGGGATCTCCTTCCACGGGACGGGCACGTCGACGATGAAGTTCGTCGTCCTCACGGGCGCGGGCAACGGCGTCATCTCCAGCCACCCGCGGCCGCCCATCGTGAGCTTCTTCGACACCACGAACGGCGAAATCGAGGACATGGTGCTCGTCGACGCCACCGGGATGGGGTTCCAGACGCCAGGCACCGGCACGTACAACATCCGGCGGTCGCTGATCTCGCGCGTCGGCATCGGCGGCGAGTTCCTCGGGAGCGGCCACACGCTCCGCGTCGACGACACCTGGTGGACGGGCATCGGCCACGGGCCGACCTCTCCGCAGCGCTTCGACGGGGACGCCGTCCACGTCGACGGCGGGGCCTCGAACCAGATGATCCGCCGCAACATCATCGCCGACGTCGGCGACGACTGCGTGGACCACTCCAACTCGGCCTTCACCGTCGAGGACTCGATCATCCACGACTGCGTCGACAAGGCGATCAGCCTGACGAGCGGCGGGGTCACCGTGAGGAACTCCCTGCTCTTCAACGCTGGCACCGGCATCCGCGGCAGGGGGAGCGTCTACAACTCCACGATCGCGGCGCCGTCGCCGATCGAGACGGTCAACACCCTCCAGGAGAGCATCATCTGGCCGCAGAGCGTCTCGACCTGCGGTGGCGCCGTCAACTACTCGATCGTCGGCTCCGCGACCGATCTCGGTTGCGGGACGGGCAACCTATCGGTGGACCCGCGCTTCTCGAACACCGCGGCCTGCAACTACAACCCGCAGGCGGGCTCGCCCGCGCTCACGGCCGGCCCCGGCGGCACGCGGATCGGCTGGAAGAGCTTCCCCTCCTGGTGAGGGAGCGGGCTTCGGCCAGCGCGCCCGCGCCCGTGGAGAAGCGGAGCGGGCGGCAAGGCCGGGCGCCGACGATGAGCGCGTTTCCTAGCGTCCCGCGACGCCGAGAACCGCCAGCGCCTTGATCACGATCCCCATGAGGCTCTCGCCGGCGATGAGGCCGCTCGCGACGGGGACGACCGCCTTCTCGGCGACCTTCGGGTTCGACATGGCGATGGCCCACGCCAGCGCGGCGCCGAGGAACATCGAGATCGAGTTCGAGCCGGGGATGACCATGCCCACGCCGAACGCGGACGCCGACGGCACCCAGACCGCGATGCGCTTCGGGACCGTCTTCTCCACGATCGCGATCACCAGGCCGAGGGCCGCGCCGGCGAGCGCGAGCCACCGCAGGGTGGGATGCAAGCCGCCGAGGCCGTGCGCGAGCGCCCGCGAGACGCCGGCCCACACCTGGACGCCCGGGGCCGGGAACTCCGCCGAGCCGAGCACATCCGGCGTCGGCACGAGGAGCCGGAAGACGGGGACGACCGCCACCGCCCCGGCGATCACGCCGAAGAGCTGCGCCTGGAACTGCTGGCGAGGACTCGCGCCGAGCAGGTAACCGCTCTTGAGATCGGTGAGCAGATCGGCGGCATGCAGGCCGACCCCGCCGGTCACGTTCGCGCCCATCACGTTGGCGGCGAGATTGCCCGGGACCAGCGCGCCGTACACGAGCTGGGTCGCGGGTCCCAGCGCCTTCGTGGGCGTGACATCCGTCTCCCCGGTGACGCGCGCCGCGACGATCCCCATCACGAAGCTCAGCGGGAGCGCAAGGATCGCCGCCCACCACGGCACGGCGAAGAGGTGCACCATGAGCAAGACGACGATCGGCCCGAGGACGAGGTAGCCCGCCGGGAACCACCACGCGGGGCACTCGACCTGCTCGAGCGGATCGTGCGCGCGCCGCCCCTGGAACAGGCGCCCGAGGCCCGAGAACGTCTTCGCCACGCTGCGCCACTCGAACGCGAAGGACGTGAGGCCGTGGGCGAGCATCATGGCGGCGGCGGGCCAGAGCGTCGACGTCACCATCACCTTGTACTCCGGCGCCTTCGCGATCCCGCGGAACAGGAGCCACGGCGCGAGGAGGAGGTAGTTGAGCAGCGCGCCCGCGACCATCGACGCGCAGGTGCGCATGCCCATGATGGCGCCCGCCCCGACGAGCAGGAGGCTGCCCTCGATGGCGACGCTCCACTTCACGGCGGCGTGGCCGCCCCAGGCGAGCGACGCGAATGGGATCTTGTCGGGGAGCAGCGGGAGGGGCGGAATCTTGAGGTCGCGCAGCACGGCAACCGCGGCCCCGACCAGGCCCGCGAGGCCGAGCCTCCGCGCGCTGCCCGAGCCCGCGCCTGCGCCGTCCCCGCGCATCGCGTGAAGCGACCGGATCGTCTCCGCCGTCGCCACCCCGCTCGGGAACGCGAGCTTCTCGATGTTCACCAGCTGCCGCTTGATCGGGATCGCCGCGCACACGCCCAGCGCAGCGATGACCCCGAACCAGGCCATGAGCCAGGGCGTCCCGGGCAGCGCCCCCGTGAGCACGAACAGCGCGGGCACGGCCGCCATGTTCCCGCCGCCGGTCATGTACCCCGCCGCAGACGCGACCGAGCTCATGGCGTTGTTCTCGAGGATCGTGAAACGCGTGCGCAGGAGGCCCGCGCGCGAGAGGCCACCGAAGAGCGCGAACGCGAGGATGCAGGCCGTCATCGTGACCGCGAGGCTCCAGCCCGTCTTGAGGACGACGTACAGGTTCGACAGGCACATCACGGCGCCGATCACCATGCCGCTCACGACGGCGCGCGGCGTGAGCTGCCGCGCTCCGGGCTGGTACACGTCGCGAAGCCACGCCCGCTCCGGATCCTGCTCGTCGCCTGCCGGTGCGTCCCGATGGCTCAAGGGCGCGAGCGTAACATGGTCGCCCTGGCCGGCGGACGTTCGGCGTCACCCGCCGAGGACGGCGATCGCGATCATGGGGGCGCGGGGGCGGCGGGACCGGCCAGCTCGCACGGCCTCTTCGCCGCGCGGGCCTCCCCTCGAGCGGTGAGCTGCGCGCACAGGATGCGGTTCGCGCCCGGGTGATCGGGCTCCGCCGCGAGGACGTCGCGGAGGGCGACCTCCGCCATCCGTGGGTCTCCGCGGGCGAGGAACGCGAGCGCGAAGAGCTCGTTCGTGTCGGGGTGCCCAGGTTCGAGGTACGAAGCCCGCTGGAGGAGGACGAGCGCGTCACCCACCCGCTTGCGATCGAGGGCGCGCCTGGCCGCCCGGCGGGCGAGGTATCCCGGACCCGAGAAGAGGCGCGGGAGGTAGGTGCTGGCGTCGATCGCGCGATGATCGTCCGCGTCCAGCGTCGGCCCCTCGGCCGCCGGATCGCCCCTCCGCAGGAAGGCCTCGCTCCGGTAGATCTTCGCGCGCACGCGCAGGTACGGCTCGAGGCCCGCGATCCGCGCGCGGCACGTGGGGCAGAACGCGTCGATGCTCATCGGATCGAAGATCGCTTCCGGTTGGCGCGTCATCTGCATCCGCCACACCAGGCCGTGCTCCAGCAGCGGTCGATCGTCGGTCATGGGCTGCGCCTGCGCCGTGGCGGCGCGCAGCGTGGCGGCCGAGCCGGCAAAGGCGCCCGCGATCTCGAGGAGCGAGCCCATGTCGACCCGCTCCAGATCGGCGCGAACCAGCTTCGCCGCAGAGAGGCGGCGCTCCATGACGTCCGGATCGAGCACGAGCGGCCTACCCTTGCGGCCGACCAGCACGAGCTCTCGGTCGTCGCCGGAGAGCAGCACGGCGTCCGGGAACACCTCCACGAACGCGCGCACGACCCCTTCGACGGCCGCGCCGCCGACCTGGTACGCCGGGAGCCACTCGGTGATGATGCCGCCCTCGCGCAGCCGCGCGTGCACGAGCTGGAAGAACTCCCGCGTGTAGAGCGACGAGACCCCCGCGAAGCCGATCGGGGGCGGCTCCAGGGTGACCAGATCGTAGGTCGCGGGAGCCGTCATCGCGAGGTGATGGCGTCCGTCGTTCACGAAGACGTGGACGCGCGGGTCGTCGAGCACGGCCCCGTTGGTGGCCGCGAACCTGGGTGCGTACGAGAGGACATGGCGGGAGAGATCCGCGATGTCGAGGCGCTCGATCGAGGGATGCAGGGACGCGGCGTGCGCGGTGTTGCCCACGCCGAAGCAGATCACCAGCACGCGCCTCGGATCGTCCAGGAGGAGCATGGGCACGCTCACCATCGCGCGCATGTAGCGCTGCGCCGTGTCGGAGGTGGCCGACATCGAGTGCCCGTTCGTGAAGAGCACCTGCTCGAGGCCGGGTACGTCCGCGATGGCGATCGTCTCGTAGGGGCCCTCGGTCGGCTCGGAGACCTTCCGCGTCCCGCCGTCCGACGGCGGGAGCGCGGGAGCCAGCATCCGGCTGCCACCGAGGAGACCGAACGCGACGGCCGCGAGGCCGGCCGTGAGGAAGGCACCCGCGAAGAGGACGTCCGCCCTGCCCGTCTCGCGGGCGCCTGTCCGCGTGGACAGGTGCATGGGTACCATGGCCGCGGCCGCGAGACCCACGAGGGTCGCGGTCGTCGCGTGGATGCCGATCGTCGGGATCAGGGCGAGGCCGACCAGGGTCCCTCCGGCGACGTTGCCGATCGTGTTTCCCAGGTAGAGGACACCCGTGCGACGCCCGACCGCGCCCGCCTCTCGCTGAACGTGGGCGTTGGCCAGCGGAAAGGCGAACCCCATGAGGAAGCCCGGGAGCGCCACCACGACCACGATGGGCTTCGCGCTCCAGGCGAGCTCCTGGAGCGTCCTCCATGGCTCGGCGGCAGCCGCGATGGCGACCCGCGCTGCGTCCGTCACGTCGCTCGGCCTGGCGGGGTCGAGGAAGAGGAAGACGGCGAGGGTCCCCAGACCGAGCGACGCCTGAGCGATCTGCCAGAGCCACGCGGGGCTCTTGACGCGCTCCGAGAGCACACCGGCGAGGAGCGCGCCCGCGAACGTCGCCACCAGCAGCACCGCGACGAGGAGCGAGAAGACCGCGCGCAGGCTCCCGAGGACCTGCGAGAGATACCGGAAGAACACGATCTCGAGCCCCATCGCAGCAGCGCCGGAGAGCGCGAGCGCGAGCGCCGTGAGACGCACGAGAGCTCGCGCGCCCGAAGCGTCTCCGGAAGGAGGCGGCGCGACCTCGGCCGTCGCCGCGGGCACGACGGAGCCGGCGACCCGGCCGAACGACGCCCGGTGCACGGCCAAGGCCGCCGTCCCGGCGAAGACGTTGAGCATCACCGCCGTGCCTTCGGTCGCGGCGATCCCGATCCGGGGGACGAGCACGAGGTCCGTGGCGAGCGCGCCGAGCGCCGCGCCGAGTGTGTTCGCGCCGTAGAGCAAGCCGATCCGTCGTCCCGCCTCCGATGTGCGATCCGCAACCACGTAGCGAACCAGAGCCGTGAGCGTCGCTCCCATGGCCACGCAGGGCAGAAGGAGCAGGGCGACGACGAACACGTGGTTCATCAGCCACGTGGCGGCGCCCAGCTCGCATCGCCGCGCGCCGTTGCACGTGTACGTCGAGAGAGACGCGAGCCTCGGCCCCGCCGCGCGGAGCGTGACCGAGACGAGGAAGCCGAACGCCGCCACGACGAGCTCGAGTTTCGCGTACATGAGGAGCCCAGCGCCGGGAGACGCATCATGGGCCCGATCCACGCGCTTGCCGGCGAGGTAGCTTCCGAGCCCGAGCCCGCCGAGGAACACGCTCGTGACGAGCGTCGCGGAGGGCAGCGTGTTGCCGAGGACGTGACCGAACTCGCGAACCCACAGGACCTGGTAGATGAGACCACTCGCGCCCGACACGGCGAACAGGGGCGCGATGGCGGTGAGGCGTCGACGGTCGGCGTCCAAGCGTCGGGAGCCTACCAGAACGCCGCCATCGTGACGACCCGCGAAGGCGCGACGTTCGCCGAGCGCCTGGGTCCCGGATGAGCGCGCGGCCCGTCGCCGGCCTGGGGTATCCTCCCCGCGTGCACGGCCCGAGCACCACCGTCGATACGCACGAGGACACGGTCTTCCTCCAGCAGCGCGTCGCGCTGTTCGGTCTGGTCGGCTTCGCGCTCGGCTTCGCGGCGTGGGTGATCGGGGTCGCCCAGGCGGTCTACGAGCGCACGACCGCCTACGTTCCGAGCCAGGCCATCCATCTGCTCGGCACCTCCGCCCCCTTGGTTGCGTGGCTCATGTGTCGCGGCGCCAGGGTCCGGAGCCGCCCGTTCGTCCTGCGCGTCGAGGCGATCGCGACGGTGAGCTGCGCGATCTGCTTCGACGTCATGCTGACCGGGTGGGAGTCCTTCACCCGGCCCGATCTGCTCGCGACGCTCATCACGACCCAGATCGTCGTCACGCGCGCGATCTTCGTCCCGAGCGCCCCTCGCCGCACGGCCGCGGTCTCCGCCGTCGCCGCCGCCCCGCTGTTCGGCGTTGCGTACCGGGTGTACCGCATGGATCAGGCGTCGGGGTCGGGGAAGCTCGTCGAGGCCCAGCTCATGACGAGCGCGTTCACGTGGGTGCTCCTCGGCGTGGTCCTCGCCACCGCGACGTCGGCCGTGATCTACGGCCTCCGCAAGGCGGTGCGCCGGGCGGAGCAGCTCGGGCAGTACACGCTCATGCAGAAGCTCGGCGAGGGTGGAATGGGACAGGTCTTCGAGGCGCGCCACGCGATGCTGCGGCGGCCGACCGCCGTGAAGCTCCTTCACGCGAGCTCGCCCGAGGAGCTCGCGCGCTTCGAGCGCGAGGTGCAGCTCACCGCCCGCCTCACCCATCCGAACACGGTGACCGTCTTCGACTACGGGCGGACGCCCGACGGCGTCTTCTACTACGCGATGGAGCTGCTCGACGGCCTGGATCTTCAGAAGCTCGTGGACACCCACGGCCCGATGCCGCCTGCGCGCGTCATCCACGTCCTGTCCCAGGTCTCCGCCGCGCTCGCCGAAGCGCACGGCATCGGCCTGATCCATCGAGACATCAAGCCCGCGAACATCATCCTCTGCGCGCGCGGCGCCGCGCCCGACGTGGCGAAGGTCGTCGACTTCGGGCTCGTCAAGGAGGTCGGCGGCGCTGTGGCCTCGAACGGGGCGGGCGGCGGGGAAGAGCACGCGCCCGTGTCGACCCGGAGCCAGGTGGTCGGGACGCCGCTCTACATGGCACCCGAGACGCTGACGGATCCTCAGGGGACCGACGGCCGCACGGACATCTACTCGCTCGGGGCGGTCGGGTACTTCCTCCTGACGGGCACGCCGGTCTTCCAGTCCACGTCGCTGCCGGCGCTGCTCGCCGCACACGTCGGGATGACGCCGATCCGTCCGAGCGCGAGGACGGGAGAGCCGGTGCCTCCGGACCTCGAAGACGTGCTGCTCGCGTGCCTCGCGAAGTCGCCGGAGGACCGGCCACGCGACGCGACCACGCTTCGCGACCGCCTGATGGCCTGCCGCGACGTGGGCGCGTGGCGCGAGCCCGACGCCCGCGCGTGGTGGGACAGGGCGGCGACGCGCCAGCCGGGCGGCATCGAGGATGTCTCGTGGTCCGCGAAGACCGTCGCCGTGGACATGAACGAGCGAAGCCCCAGGGCCACGACCCTGACATGAAAGCATGCGCTCGCGGTGAGCCGTGCCGCACCGCACGCCCGAGGAGGCCCGCCGCTTCGGCCGCTACGTGATCGAGAACGGAGAGCGCATCGACGTGATGGTGGCGCGCTCGGCGTCGACGCCTGCCGGGGAGGGCCTCGACTTCGAGACGGCGTGGTCGCGTCGCCGCGCGGTGCGGGTGATGGACGGCGCCGAGGTCCAGCGGCCCTGCATCGCGGATCTCATCACGACGAAGCGATGGGCATCCAGGGCCAAGGACCTCGCCGACATCCAGTACCTCGAGACGCCGAGGCGATGCGCCGTCCCGGTGTAGAGCGTACCGCTGCCGCACGTGAACAGGTTCGACGGGCCGCCGGCGTCCGGCGCCGCCGTGGTCGTCGAGCTCGACGAGCAACCCGCGAGCGATGGAGATCCGAGGACGAGAGCGAGGAGAGCCAGCGAACGGTGGGGCGTGCGGAGGAGCATCCCGCGAGGCTACACCCGTTCCGGCGAACCGGGTGCACCATGGTCCGCACTGCCCGCCCTGGGTCTTGCTGCTGGTCATGCACACCGGGGACGCGCCTGGACCTCGCAGATGAAGTCCGGCCCGACGGCCGGGAACCCGGCCGAACCTCGGCCGGGCGGCACCAGGAACGACCCCGCCTGGTTCGAGGGGCCACCGAGGTGGTAGCCTCGCTGCCGCCCCCATGGACTCGACCTACCCCGAGAGCGCGCTCGACGCCGAGGGACTCCGTGGGGGCCGACGGCTGCTGGTCGTCGGCGGAGGGCGAGGGGGCGTCGGCAAGAGCCTCGTGGCCATGAACCTGGCGATCTACCTGGCCCAGCTCGGCAAGGCGGTGCTGCTCGTCGACGCGGACCCGACGGGCGCGAACCTCCACGCCGCGTTCGGCGTGCCGGCGCTCACGCGCGACCCTCCCATCCTGAGCGACGCGCAGGCCGAGTTCGAGGCGTGCCTCGTCGAGACGGCCGTCCCTGGGCTCAAGATCCTCGCGGGCGCGCACGACGCGCACGAACCTCCGCTCGCCCTCCGCGCAGGCCGGAAGGCGCGCTGGCTCGCCCGCGTTCGCGCCGTGCCGGCGGACTACATCGTCATCGACGCCGGACCGGGCTACACGCCGCTTGCGATCGATCTCATGCTCGCGGCGGACGTGGGCATCTGCGTCTGCGTGCCGGAGCCGCCCGCCATCGAGGCCACCTACCGCTTCCTGCGCGCGGCGTTCAAGCGCCGCCTCCGCCGCGCCGTCGCCG
The DNA here is from genome assembly GCA_005777185.1 of Myxococcales bacterium. Lineage (GTDB taxonomy): Bacteria > Myxococcota_A > Polyangia > Polyangiales > Polyangiaceae > SXNL01. Next base: position 4,724 of record SXNL01000051.1, on the reverse strand, counting down.
AGGACAGGTTCCGCCTCGGCATCCTCGAGCGCGCGCTGCACGAGCACCCCAGCCTGCCCGCGCCGCTCGACCTCGTGCGCACCCTCGCGCGCATGGACCGCGCGCTCTCCGAGCTCGCCTGGGCGGAGGCACGCCGGACGCGCCTGCAGCTCGTGGTCAACCAGACGCGGGTGCGCACGGACGTCGAGCTCGCCGGATGGATCTCGTGGCTCGCGGTCCGGCACTACGGGGTCCCGCTCGAGGAGCTCGGGCACATCGAGCAGGACGACACGGTGTGGCTCGCCGTCCGCCGCAAGAAGCCGCTCCTCATCGACAGCCCCACGTCCAAGTCCGCCCGGAACCTGGAGCGCATCGCGCGGCGGGTGATCGCGCTCGGGAGCATCCGGGCCGAGCGCGGCGAGGCGCCGTCACCGATCCCGATGGACACGCCCAACCTCTACGCCACGCTCGCCATCGGTCGCTCCTCCAACGACGAGGAGATCCGCCGCGCCTACAAGAAGCAGCGCGAGGTGTACGCGGCGGAGGGGCTCGCCACGGCGTCGCTGCTCGGGCCCGAGGCGCTCGCCCGGGAGCACGCGCGGCTGGAGGAGGCGTACGACACGCTGCTCGATCCGATCCGGCGGCGTGCGTATGACATGTCGACCTTCCCCGGAGAAGCGGCCGAGGCGACCGTGGCCTCGGTGCCCCCGCCGGCCCTCGTGGCGGAGCAGATCCTCCTCCGGTCCGAGCTCCTCCGCGAGATCGGTCCGGACACCGAGTTCACCGGATCGCTCCTGCGCAAGGTACGCGAGTCGCAGGGGATGGAGCTCACCGAGATCTCCGCGAGGACGAAGATCGCGCGGAGCTACCTGGAGGCGATCGAGGAGGAGAGCTACGCGAGCCTCCCCGCCACGGTCTACGTCCGCGGCTTCCTCACGGAGCTGGCGAAGTACCTCAAGCTCGACCCGGTACAGGTGCAGCGCACCTACCTCCGTCGCCTCCGCGAGAACGAGACGGCATGACGCAGAGCAGGCGGTGGCGGGAGTGGCAGGCGTCCCTCCTCCACCCGACGACGCTGATGTTCGCCCTGTTCGTCGTGGCGCTCGCGCCGCGCCTGTACGTGGCCCTCGCCTGGGCAGGCGAGCCCGTGTGGGACGGTCACTACTACGACTTCGGGGCGCGTCGCATCGCGGCGGGCCTCGGCTACTCGGACGATCTCGTGCTCGGCGACGGCAAGATGTGGCACCCATGGTGCCACTACCCGGTGGGGTACAGCGCGTACCTCGCGCTCTTCTACAAGCTCCTCGGTCCTTCCCGCGGGGTGCTCGCGGCGGTCAACGCCACGACGAGCGCCCTCCTTCCGCTGGTCACGATGGGCCTCGCCCGCCACGCGATGTCGCGGAGGCGCGCGTTCATCGCGGGGGCGCTCGTCGCGGTCCACCCCGGGCTCATCCTGTACGCCGCGCTCACGATGACGGAGCCGCTCGCGGCGCTGCTGACGACGACGGCGTTCTGGATCGCGGTGGCCCGCCGCGGTCTCTCGGGCGTGGTGCTCGGCGCGCTCCTCCTGGGCCTTTCGGCGCTCGTGCGGCCGCAAGCGCTCCTGTGCGTGCCCTTCCTGGTGGTGGCCCTCCGTCCGCGCGGCCCTCACCCCTCTGGCGCCCCTCTCGCTGCACCGGAAGGCGGGAACCTCGCGGACGCGGGACGGCGGACCACGGCGCTCTTGCGCCCCTGGCTCCTCGCGGCGGGCCTATGCCTCGTCTCCCTCCTCCCGGTCCTTCCCTGGACGGCCCGCAACTGCCGCGTCATGGACGCCTGCGCGCTCGTCAGCACGAACGCGGGCTGGAACCTCGCGATCGGCGCGTTTCCGCGCGCCACGGGCCGCTTCGAGACCCTCCGCGCGAGCGATGGGTGTCGCGAGGTGACCGGGCAGGTTCAACAGGATCGCTGCTGGTTCTCCTTCGGCCTCGCGGAGATCCGGCGCGCGCCGCTCCGCTGGCTCTCGCTCGTGCCGCGGAAGCTTGGCTTCACCTTCGATCACGAGTCCTTCCCCGTCGAGTACCTGCGCGAGGGCCGCCCTTCCGCGTGGCCCGAAGCCCGACGCGTGGCCGCGCGCGACGTCCTCACCATGACGCATCGCATGCTCCTCTTCGGCGCGGCCCTGGGGTGCGCGGCGGTCGCCCGGCGCGGCGCGAGAAGCCAGGTCGTGCTCCTCGGCGTGCTCTGCGTGGGCGCCGCGCTCGCGTGGACGAGCGGCGAACCTTCGTTCTGGCCGCTCGCCGTCTGGACGGCGGTCGTGCCGTGGCTCCCGATACCCGGCCGCCCGCGCTTCGCCCCGGCCATGCTCCTCGGCGCGGCCCTCCTCGGGACGACGATCCTCACCCACGCCGTGTTCTTCGGCGAGGACCGGTACCACGTCGTGGCGAGCCCCATCTTGTGCCTCTTCGCAGCCGCCGCCCTGCGCCGCCCCTCCTGAGCCACAAACGACGAAATGGCGCGAACCCGAAGGCCCGCGCCACGCCGTGACCGCGCGTTTGCGGTGCCGGTCTACTTGCCCTTCTTCGGGGGCGTCGTCGTCGTCGCGGGCTTCTTGCCCGCGTCCGCCGCCGCCTTGCCCGCGTCGGCCGGAGCCGCCGCGCCCGCGTCGGCCGGAGCCGCCGCCGTGGTGACGGGCTCGGCAGACTTCGCCGTGTCCGTGGCGGCCGTCGTAGCGGCCGAGGCCGCGCTCGACGCGCCGCTCGCCGCACCGGCTGCCGCGGAGCCGATCGCGCTCGTGTCGACGCTCGCCGACGGGACCGTCGGGGTCGTGGGCTCCGGCGGCTTGGACTCACCGCAGGCCACGACGACAAAACCAACCGCCGCCGTCACGACGAACGGGGCAAGAGCCAGAAGCTTCGAGGTACGCATGTTTCGGATCTCCCTGTGTTTTTCGCGCCGATGTGCTGCTGGCCGGGCACGCTGCGGCCGAAAAACTCTTTGGGCGACTGCTTATCCAATTCCGGGGTCCTTGGACAACAAAAAAAGCGATCGCCGTGTGTGCCAGGTTGGGCCGTACCTCTCCCGGGGGATCCGACCCGCCCGCCGATGAGGAACGAGTTATCTGCTCTTTCCGAGCACTTGCAGCTGTGGCACGCTTGATGCTCCAGCATCGTCGCCACGGACTGGCTATCGGAGGCCCACCATGCGAAATCGACTCGGCATCAGCGTGTTGCTCGGAGCGGCCCTCGCCCTCGGCGTGGTCCTGGCGGGTGAGCGCCCGGCGGAGGCTTGCGGAGGCTGCTTCGCCCCGCCGGAGAACCCCACGGTGGTCACCGACCACAACATGATCCTCAGCGTGTCCCAGCAGCAGACCACGCTCTACGACCAGATCAGGTACTCCGGCAACCCGAAGTCGTTCGCGTGGGTCCTCCCCATCTCGGGCACGGCGAAGATCGGCCTCTCCTCGGACGCCCTCTTCCAGGTCCTCAACCAGAGCACGCAGACGCAGATCCAGGCCCCACCGGTCCGCTGTCCGGCCCCGCCGCAGGACTGCTTCCAGGCGAGCGGCGCTGCCGCCGATTCGAAGAACGCTGGAAGCGGGGTGACCGTCCTCGCGAACGAGGTCGTCGGCCCGTACGAGACCGTGACGCTCCGCGCGACGGATCCCGCGGCCCTCAACAAGTGGCTGACCGACAACGGGTTCTCCATCCCCGCGGACGTGGCGCCCGTCATCTCGAAGTACGTCACCGAGAAGTTCGATTTCCTCGCCATGAAGCTCGTGCCCGGCGCGGGTGTCGACGAGATGCGCCCCGTGTCCGTCTCGATCTCCGGCGCGTCGCCCGTGTTGCCCCTCCGGATGGTCGCCGCGGGCACCGGGCCGGTCGTGGGCATCACGCTCTACATCGTGGGCGAGGGACGCTACGAGCCGAAGAACTTCTCCATGTTCCGCATCGAGGACGCCGAGCTCGTCTGGGACTGGGCCAAGAACCAGAGCAACTACAAGGATCTCCGCAAGGCGAAGACCGACGCGGCGCAGGGCAAGATCTGGGAGCTCGAGTCCAGCATCGACGTGAGCCAGTCGCAGATCACGAGCCAGGTCTCGTTTCCCATCCGTGATCCGGTCACCGGGCAGACGAAGAACGACGGCGGCTACCTCCCCATCACGGAGAACGGCAAGGTCGTGAAGACGGCGGAGGAGGTGCGCGACGCCGACATGGCCACGCTCTTCGGCGGGATGAAGAGCTCGCAGGTCCGGGTGACGCGCATTCGCGCCGATCTCGCGCACGCGGCGCTCGACAAGGACCTCGAGCTCACGGCCTCCGCGAACCAGAACCGCGCGGGTAACTTCCGCACGGTGACGAAGGAGTCGGGCCAGCCGCTCTGCCCCGTCTTCCAGGGATGCAACGTCACGGGCCAGGCCCCCCGCGACCAGGCCGCGGCGCAGACGGCCGCCAACAACGGCAAGACCTCCTTCGCCTGCACGACCACCTCCGGGACGCCGTACCTGAGCGTCGCGTCGCTCGTCGGGCTCGCAGGCTTCGTCGGGCTCGTGATCGTCCGGCGTCGGCGTCAGGTTCGAGGGCTGAGGAATCCCCTCATTTTCGAGCCCGAGCCCGAGCCCGCGCCCGAGCCCGATTCCTGCGCAACGAACCCGCGGTTCGTGCCGACTGGCGGGCATGGACGGGTTCGAACATGAGCGACTCGACGTCTACCGTGCGAGCATCGAGCTGGTGGCGGGGGCGGACCAGCTCGCGGACCGCTTTCCG
>SXNL01000405.1 GCA_005777185.1 Myxococcales bacterium | reverse complement strand
GGCGGCGAGGGCCGGCGTCATGGCGCTCACGCGCTGCGCCGCGATCGAGGCGGCGCCGTCCCGGGTCCGCGTGAACGCGGTCGCGCCGTCGCTCGCGACCCACGAGTTCCTGGTCAAGGTGACGAGCCAGGACCTGCTCGATACGCTCGCTCAGCGCGAGGCGTTCGGGCGCGGCGCCGAGCCGTGGGAGGTCGCGAACGTGATCGTGTTCCTCGCCAGCGACCTCGCGTCGTACATGACCGGCGAGGTGGTTTCCGTTTCCAGCCAGCATGCGTGAGCGAGGGATGCGATGAAGCTCGGAATGATGATCGGGTACTCGGGCGCCAGGGTGTCGATCGACGTGGCCGCCATCCGCGAGGCGGAGGCGATGGGCTACGACTCGGTCTGGACGGCGGAGGCGTGGGGCTCCGACGCCGTGTCGCCGCTCGCGTGGATCGGCGCGCAGACGTCGAAGATCCGCCTCGGCACGGCGATCATGCAGCTCCCCGGCCGGTCGCCCGCGAACGCGGCGATGACGGCGATGACCCTCGACGCGCTGTCCGGCGGCCGCTTCATCCTCGGCCTGGGCACGAGCGGACCGCAGGTCGTCGAGGGCTGGCACGGCGCGGCGTGGAACAAGCCGCTCACGTGGATGCGCGAGTACGTCACGATCGTGCGGCAGATCCTGGCGCGCGAGGGCCCGCTCGTGTTCCAGGGCGAGCGCTACCGCATCCCGTACGACGGGCCGGGGAGCGCGGGTCTCGGCAAGCCGCTGAAGTCGATGCTGCACGGACGGAAGGACATCCCGATCTACGCGGGCGCGATGGCGCCCAAGGGTCAGGAGTTGAGCGGCGAGCTGTGCGACGGCGTGCTGCTCACCTGCATGAACCCCGAGCAGCCGGACGTCGTCCTCGACGCCCTTCGCGCGGGTCGCGCGAAGGCGGGCAAGCCCCTCGACGGCTTCGACGTGGCGGCGACCGTCGCCGTGGTCATCGGCGACGACGTCGACGCCTGCCGCATGCCCCTCCGCGAGCAGCTCGCGCTCTACGTCGGCGGCATGGGGGCCAAGGAGAAGAACTTCTACCGCGAGTACCTCTCCCGCGTGGGCTTCGCGGACGAGTGCGCCCAGATCCTCGATCTCTTCATGGGCGGCAAGCGCAGGGAGGCCGTGGCGGCCGTGTCCGACGCGATGATCGACACGCTCTACCTCGTCGGCCCGAAGGAGCGCATCAAGGAACGCTTCGCGGCCTGGCGCACGTCGGGCGTGACGACGATGATCGTGGGCGCGATGCAGCCAGAGGCGTTCCGGCTCATGGCGGAGCTCGCGCTGTGAGGATCGGGCTCGTCGGCGGCACCGGCAAGGAGGGCCGCGGCCTGGCGGCGCGGTGGGAGCGTGCGGGGCACGCCTGCGTGATCGGCTCCCGTGATCCCGCGAGAGGTGACAACCGCGCGGCGGCGGCGTGCGACGTCGTCGTGCTGTGCGTGCCCTACGCGGCGCAGGCGTCGACGCTCGAGGAGATCGGGCCGCTGCTCGACGGGAAGATCCTGCTCGATCTCGTCGTCCCGCTCGCCCCGCCGCAGGTCACCCGCGTGTCCATCCCCGCCGGTGGCTCGGCGGCCCTCGAGGCCCAGCGAAGCGTCCCCGGGGCCCGCGTGGTGGCCGCGCTCCACCACGTCAGCTCGACCCACCTGGGCGATCCGGAGCACCTGATCCCGGGCGACGTGCTCGTGTGCGGCGACGACGTCGAGGCGAAGGAGGCCGTGCTCGCGCTGGTCGCGGAGCTCCCGGCGCGCGCGATCGACGCCGGGCCGCTCGTCAACGCGGTCGCGCTGGAGGCGATGACGCCCGTGCTCCTGTACATGATCAAGAAGTACAAGCGCTCCGGGCTGGGGCTCTCGATCGCGGGGCTGGAGGGGGCGTGACGGCGATCGAGGTCGGGGCGTGCCTCGGCGCGTTCGCGGTGCCCGGGCTGCCGATCGTCGGGCCCGGCGACGATCTCGCCGCGGTGATCCAGGGCGCGCTCGTGCGCGCCGAGCTCCCCCTCGGCGACGGCGACGTCCTCGTCGTGGCGTCGAAGCTGGTGTCGCGCGCGGAGGGGCGCTTCGTGGATCTCGGAGACGTCGCGCCGTCCCCACGCGCGCGCGAGCTGGCCGCGGTGACGGGGCACGATCCGGCGCACGTCGAGGTGATCCTGCGCGAGTCCGTCCACGTGTCGCGGTTCGCCCGCGGCGTGATCGTCGCGCGCCACAGGCTCGGGTTCGTCGTCGCCAACGCGGGCGTGGACCTCTCGAATGCCCGTCCACCGGGCGCCACCGTGGGGAGGTGGGCGCTCACGCTGCCCCGCGATCCCGACGCGTCCGCGAGGCGCCTCCGCGCGGCGCTGGGCGTCGCGGTCGTGATCAGCGACTCGTTCGGGCGGCCCTTCCGGCTGGGCTCGGTCGGCGTCGCCATCGGCGCGGCCGGTCTGCCCGCGCTGTGGGACCAGTCGGGCCGGGTGGATCTCCACGGCCGATCTCTCGAGCACACCACGACGGCGCTCGCGGATCAGATCGCGTGCGTGGCCGATCTCGTGGCGGGTCAGGCCGACGAGGCGCGCGGCGCGGTGCTGGTTCGCGGGGTCCGCTTCCCGGTCGACGACGTGGCGACCGCGGCCGACCTCCTCCGCCCCCGCGCGGAGGATCTGTACGCATGACCGGGCGCGCGCCCCGGATCGTGGCGCTCTCCGGGGGCGTCGGAGGCGCGAAGCTGATCGACGGGCTCGCGAGGGTGCTGCCACCGGAGGCGCTGACCGTCGTCGTCAACACGGGTGACGACCTCGTCCACTGGGGTCTGCACGTGTCGCCGGATCTCGACACGGTCACCTACACGCTCGCGGGGATGGCCCACCCCGAGCAGGGGTGGGGCCTCGCCGGGGAGACCTTCGGCGCGCTCGCGATGGTCGAACGGCTCGGCGGTCCGTCGTGGTTCCGCCTCGGCGACCAGGATCTGGGGACGCACCTCGTTCGCACCGCGGGCCTCGCCGCGGGTCGAACGCTGACGGAGGTGACGGGGGAGATCGCGCGTTCGCTCGGGGTCAAGGTGAAGATCCTCCCCATGTGCGACGGCGCGCGGCCCACGCGGGTCGATACGCCGCTCGGCACGCTCGGCTTCCAGGAGTGGCTCGTCGAGCACCGCGGCGCGCCGCGCGTGTCGCGCGTGTCGTGGACGGGCGACGCGACGGCGGGGCCTGGGGTCGTCGATGCGCTCGCGGCGTGCGACGCCGTGGTGATCGGGCCGTCGAACCCGTATGTGTCGATCGACCCGATCCTCGCGCTCGACGGTGTACGGGACGCGATCGCGCGGAAGTCGGTGGTCGTCGTCAGCCCGATCGTGGGCGGCCGCGCGCTGAAGGGGCCGCTCGCCGAGATGATCGCGAGCCTCGCAGGGCGAGCGCCGTCGGCGGCCGCGATCGCAGACCACTACGCGGGCGTGTTGCGGGGCATCGTGATCGAGCGAGGGGACGGGCGGCCCGACGGCGTCACAACCCTGGAGACCGCGACGATCATGCGCACCCCGGAGGATCGGGCGTGTCTTGCGCAGGTCGTGCTCGATTTCGTGTCCTCGCGACCCTGGGGCCGCGCGTCCGCCGTCGGCTGACACCGAGTGGGCGCAGCCCTGAGGCATCCCCTCATTTTCCTCACGTCGAGCCCGAGCCCGAGCCCGAGCCCGAGC
>SXNL01000404.1 GCA_005777185.1 Myxococcales bacterium | reverse complement strand
GCTCGGGCTCGGGCTCGGGCTCGGGCTCGACGTGAGGAACATGAGGGGATGCCTCAGCCGTGACGCCACACGGTCGGCTCGACGTGTTCAGCCCTCGAGCGTCGCGTACCACCTCCCTCGCGCGACGAGGAGCGCGCCGAGGGCCTCGGTCACGCGCCGGCTCAGCTCCTCGCGACGCCGAACCCATGCGCGAGGAACGGGGAGCGACAGGAGAACATCCCTCGGAACGCGCGGATGGTGCCCACCCTCCTGCGCCGCGAGGAGCCTCGCCTGCACCGGAGCCGACAGGACAAACGGCACCAGGAACGCCAGGGAGGCGCCGTCGTCGCGCGGTGAGAGGACGTGGAACTCGGTGGAGCACGCGAGGGGACGCCCCGCGGCGGCGACGATCAGGGGGTGCACCCAGGCGACCTGCCGCAGGTAAGTTCGGAGACGGCTCACGAGAAGATCTCCCGCGATCAACGGCTTCTTCGCGCTCGCGGGCACGCCGGGCGCGCGAGACGCGCAGGCGAGATCGAGGAGGCCGTCCCTCGCGTGCGTCGTGTCGAAGACGATCGCGTCCGCGGGCGGCTTCCGGACCCGGAGCGCGCGCTCGACGACCAGGTCGCCCAGCGGGACGCCGGCTCCCGTGCGCGTGCCGACGTAGCGCTCGGGCGCGAGGAGCGTGCTCGGCAGGAGCTCGGGCACGATGCGCGTCCTCACGCGTGGAAGCCCTCCGCCTCGAGGAAGCCGGCGAGGACACCGGGGTCGAGATCGTGTCCGGGGAGGCAGGGATCCCCCGCGCGATCCTTGCCCGCGCGCTCGCTCACCGCGAAGAGCACGCGGGTGCGATCGTCGCGCGCGCGCGCCTCGTGGCGCTTCAAGAAGAGCACGACGGCGCGCTGCTGCGTGTGCGGCGCGAACGTCTCCTGCGGGAGGCTCACGACCGCCAGCACGCGCGCCTGGTCCGCGAGCCACGCGCGCAGCTTCGCGTACCGGGGAGCCGCCGCGACGCCGTGCGGGAGGACCATCGCCATGCGACCGCCGGGGCGAAGCCAGGAGAGGCACGCCTCCAGGAAGAGGACATCGCGCTCCGCGCGAGCGACGAGCCTGGCGACCGCGAAGCCCGACGCGTCCGCCCCCCCCGCGAACGGCGGGTTCGTCAGCACCACGTCGGCGGCAGGGCGGCGCGCGATCCGGAGGGCGTCGGCGTGGCGGATCGTGTCCGCACGATGGCCGCACGCCTCGAACAGCAGACGCGCGGTGCGTACCGCGCGCGCGTCCACGTCGTAGCCGCGCGGGCGCACCTCCGCGAGGCGGCGCGCGCGCGACAGGAAGGCGCCGGAGCCACACGCCGGATCGAGCACGCGCTCGCCGGCGCGCGGCGCGACGGCGCGGACCGCGAAGTCGACCACGTGCCGCGGCGTGAAGTACTGGCCCTTCTGCCCCTTTGCGACCCGCGTGAGGAGCGTCTCGAAGCAGGCGTCGAGGCCGTCCTCGGTGATGGGTAGCCCGTTCACCAGCCCGAGGATCGGCTCGAGGCGATCGGGCGCGAGGTCGAGGTCCGCGGGGAGGCGGGCCCAAGGGAAGGCTCGGCGCGCCGCGCGCAGGCCTTTGCGTGCATTCTGCATGCTCCGGAGGACGACGCCCTCGCGCTCCGAGACGACGCGGGCGGCGACGAGGGCGAACACGAGATCGAACGCCTCCTCGCCGGTCGCTCCGCGGACGAGCTCCTCGATCCGCGCGACCCGGTGCCCGACGCTCGTTCCCGCGCGGTGCCGCCGTGCCACGCGCTGGAGGCTAGCATCGTGCGATTGTTCCCGGCGTGGCCTTTCGCTAACTTCGCCCCATGCTCCCGCTGCCCCCCGGTCTCGCGCCCCTCGACGATCTCGACGGTGCGTGGGCACGCCCGCACCACGGCGATCAGCTCCACGAGGTCCGCCGCGCGGCAGAGCGCGTGCGCGAGCGGTTCGCGAGCGGGCCTCGGTGTCTCGCGCTGCGGACGCTCCCTCTGACCACCCTGCCCTACCCCACGCGCTTCGCGTTCGGCGGTATGTGCAAGCACCCCGCGCCGTTCGTGACTCTGGCGCACCGGTGCCTCCTGGTGCAGTTCCTCCAGGCCGGCGAGCCGAAGACCCTCCTCTTCAACCCGACCGATCTGGAGGGCGCTCGTGACGCCCCGTACCCACGGCGGGTCGCGGCGCGCTTCGGCCCGCGGATCACGGACGCGCTCGTGAAGCGGTTCCGCCCCCTCGAGGAGCAACTCGGTGCGCTCGGGCTCGCGACGGGCGATGTCGACTACGTCGCGTTCGATCACTTCCACCTGCAGGATCTCCGACGCCTCCTCGGTGTGACCGGCGGCGATGCCGCCAGCCGCTTCCCGAACGCGGTGCTCCTCGCGCCGCGAATCGAGTGGGAGGACTGGGACGATCTCCACCCGCTCCAGCGCCCGTGGTTCGTGCCCGACGGAAAGAAGGCCGTCCGCACCGAGCGCGTGGTGCTCCTCGAGGGAGACGTCGCGCTGGGCGACGGCGTGATGCTCCTGAGGACGCCAGGGCACACGGCGGGGAACCAGACGCTGTTCGTCCACACCCACTCGGGCGTGTGGGGAACGAGCGAGAACGGGACGGCGGCGGACAGCTGGTCTCCGCTGGAGAGCAGGATCCGCGGGTTGCGCGCCTCGGCGCGCCTCCTGGACCTCGAGGTGGCGATGAACGCCAACACGCCGGAGTTCGCGGCGCGGCACTACACCTCGATGATCCTGGAGCGCACCATCGTCGATCGGGTGCGACGGGCGCCCGGGTTCGCCCAGATGTTCCCCTCGAGCGAGGTCGTGCCGAGCGTCCTCGCACCCGGGCTCGCTCCGACCCTCCTGCACGCGGCCATCTCGTCGGGCGAGATCGTGCGGCCTGCACGGGGCAGGCGCCGCGAGGCCGCATGAAGGCGTCACGGCCCGCCTTTGCGAGCGAGTTCCCCGACGATCCGGGGCTCGCGCGCCTCGTCGACGCGTTCGCGCGGGGGAACTACCGCGCCGTGAAGGACGGCGTACCGGCGCTCGTCGCGCAGACGGAGAGCGACGCGGTGCGGGCGGCCGCGACGGAGTTGCTCGCGCGGACCCGGCCGGATCCGGCGGCCAGGGTCCTCTTCGGCCTCGCGCTGGTGGTGGTGGCCGGACTCTCGGGGTGGTGGATCTGGCACGGCAAGCAGCCGCACCCACCCCCCGAGCCGCGAGCGATCGAGTACGTCCGTTGAGGGCACCGGTCGGCCCCGGGCACGTCCCCGAGCCGCCCGCGTGGGCGCGCGAGCTCGCGACCGTGGGCGTCACGGGCACGAACGGGAAGACCACCACGACCACGTGGATCGCCTGGATCCTGCGCGCGCTCGGGCGGCCGGTCGTGCGCGCGACCACGGTCGGATACTACGTGGACGACGACGAGCTCCCCCACGCGCGGGACTGGACGGGCTTCGTGGAGGCGATGCAGACCGGGCGCGCCCGCGGGGCGAGGCACGCGGTCATCGAGCTCACGAGCGAGGCCCTCGCGCGGGGCTTCGCGCGCGCGTGGCCCTCGAGCGTGGGGGTGTTCACCAACCTGTCGCACGATCACCTCGACGCGCACGGGAGCCCGGAGCACTACCTCGCCAGCAAGGCCCAGCTCGTCGTGTCGCTGCCGCCGGGCGGCACGATGGTCCTGAACGCGTGTGACGAGGTCGCGTCGCTGCTGCGCGAGGTGGTCCCCGAGGGCGTGTCCCCGGTGACCTACGGGGTCCTCGCGCGAGGCGCGACGAGGATCCCCTGCGACGTGGAGGCCGAGGAGGTCCACGTCTCGTGGGCGGGGACGCGTGTACTCTGCAAGTCCATCATCCCGCTGTTTCCCCGGGAGATCTCCGTGCGCGGGATCGGCCCGGTGTTCGCGGAGAACGCGCTCGCCGCCGTGCTCGGGGCGCATTCCGCGGGGGTGCCGCTCGACATCGCGGCGCGCGCGATCGCGGACGCGCCGGTGCCGAGGGGGCGTTTCGAGGTGGTGGCGACGCGGCCGTGGGGGGTCGTCGACTACGCGCACACGCCGGACGCGCTCGCGCGGACGGTGGACGCGGGGCGCCAGGTCGCAGGACGAGGGAGCCTGTTCGTCGTGTTCGGCGCGGGTGGGGGGCGCGATTCCGCCAAGCGCGCGCCCATGGGGGAGGCCACGCGGGCCGCGGATCGGATCGTCCTCACCACCGACAACCCGCGCGAGGAGGCACCCGAGGAGATCGCGCGCGCCGTGGCGGCGGGCCTCGACGGGCACGCGGGGGTGACCGTGGAACTGGATCGCGCGCGCGCGATCCAGCGCGCCGTCGAGGAGGCCGAGCCCGAGGACGTCATCCTCGTGTGCGGCAAGGGCCACGAGCGGGAGCAGATCATGGGCAGGGACCGGCGCCCGTTCGACGACGTGGAGATCGCCCGGGCCGCCCACCGGAGGCGCGGCCCGGCGCGCCCGGTGCTATAGGACACCCATGGCTTCGTCCCCCTATCGCCTCGCCCTCGGCCTCTCCGCGCTCGCGTGCGCCGCCCTACCCGGCGCCGGGTGCAGCTCCCACAAGGCGCCCTCGGCGGAGGCGGTGTTCGTGGTCCCCGCGTCGCTCTCCGAGCTCGAGGGCGCGCGGTTCTACGATCATCCGTTCCCGAGCGATCTCCGACGCGAGGCGGACGGCAGCGTGCGCTACGAAGGGTTCCACAACCCGTTCCAGCTCAAGCTGCTCGACGCGTACATCCGCACCTCGAAGGGCCTCCTGCCTGGCTTCTCACCAGCCGCGGCGGGGCACCTCCGCTTCAAGGACGCGATCGATCCCGCGTCTCTGCCGGCCGATCCGACCGCCTCCCTCTCGCCCGGCGCGTCGGTCCAGCTCGTCGACGTGGATCCGGCCTCGCCCGAGGTCGGCACGCGCAAGCTCGTCCAGACCCGCTGGCGCGCGACCGAGGGCATCTACGTGCCCGCGCGGACGCTCGCCGTGATGCCCGCGCTCGGCTATCCGCTGCGCCCGAAGACCACGTACGCGATCGTCGTGACGACCGCGCTCAGGGCCCAGGGTGGCGGCGACGTCGTGCCGAGCGCGGATCTGCAGGAGATCCTCGGCGCGCGACCGGGCACACCCCGCACCGCGAAGCTCCGCGACATGTGGGCGAAGCCGATCGAGGCGCTCGAGAAGGCGGGCGTCCCTCGCGCGCGGATCGCGCACCTCGCGGTGTTCACGACCGGCGATCCGACGGGCGAGCTCCTGCGCGTGGCCGACCACGCGAAGAAGGCCGTGCCGGCGCCGCAGATCAAGGACCTCACCCCCGCCAAGGAGACGAAGACCCACGACGTCTACGAGGGCCACTACGGTCCGGTGCCGAGCTACCAGGCGGGCGCGCTCCCCTTCTCCCAGAACGGCGACGGCGGCGGCTTCGCCTTCGAGCCCGACGGCACGCCGAAGGTCGCGAGCACCTTCGACATGCGGTTCACGCTGGTCATCCCGAAGGCCACAGCGTGCCCGGAGCCGCCGAACGGATATCCCATCGTGCTGTACGCGCACGGGACGGGGGGCGACTTCCGATCGCTCACGACCGAGAACGTCGCGGCCACGCTCGCCGGGCAGTGCCTCGCGGCGATGGGCACCGACCAGATCTTCCACGGGGTGCGCCCCGGAGCACCGCCGCCCGGCCCGAACCAGGACGGCGACACCGAGCTCCTGTTCTTCAACCTGAACAACCTCACTGCGGCGCGCACGAACAACCGCCAGTCGGGCATCGACGTGCTCATGCAGGCGCGCGCGGTCCGCGACGGCAAGCTCGAGGTGCCCGAGACGGCGAGCCGCACGCAGAAGCGGATCAAGATCGACGCGTCACGGATGACCTTCTTCGGCCACTCTCAGGGCGGCCTGAACGGTCCGCTCTACCTCGCGATCGACGACTCCGCGAGGGGCGGCGTGCTCTCCGGGGCCGGCTCGTTCATCAGCGTCGCCGTGCTCGCGAAGACGAAGCCGCAGCCCAGCGTCGCCGCCGCCTTCCAGACGCTGCTCAGCCTGAAGACCGACGAGGAGAAGGCCGAACTCGACATGTTCCACCCCGTGTCCGCGCTCATCCAGGCGCTCATCGACACGACCGATCCCGCCCACTACATGCGCCTCATCGTCAAGGAGCCGCGCCCCGGGTTCGCGCCGAAGAGCGTGCTCATGACCGAGGGCATCGCCGAGGATGGAACCGGGGACAACTACACGCCGCCGCTCGCGACCGAGGCGGGCGCGGTGGCCCTCGGGCTCCCGCTTCTCCAGCCGGCCGTGCGCGACGTGGAGATCGCCGCGTGGAGCAAGCTCGAGCCCGTCGCGCTCCCCCAGCGCGGTAACCTCGCGAATGGGCGGGCGACCGGCGGACTCGCGCAGTTCGCCCCGTCCGGGACGTCGGACGGCCACTTCGTGGTGTTCACGGTACCCGAGGCGCGCGCCCTCTACTCGAAGTTTCTCCGCACCCTGAGCGACGACGGCAAGGGCCAGCTAGGAAATTAGGCAGGGCGCGCGAGGCGGTGGCACAATGGGGAGCCCGATGTCGCACGACGACACGAAGCCCCTGCCGACGCCCGCCGAGAGCCGGACCGATCCGGACTCGAAGGTCCCCGTGCACCCATCGGACATTCCGACGGCGCCGGGGATCGGCATGGAGGTCATGCCGAACGTCGATCCGGTCGATGTGAAGAAGACCGTGCCGGCGCGGCGCGGCGCGGCGCCCGCGGAGGCGATCACGAAGGAAGAGCCGCTCGCGGCGCGCACGCAGGAGCGCTTCATGCCGAACGAGGCGCCAACCGCGCCAGGCAAGGTGCCCGCGATGATCCGGGAGGTCGAGGAGGGACGCCGCATCGCGACCACGGTGCGCGATCTCCCCGTCAAGATGGTGGTCGGCCCCGCCACGACCACGGAGCCTCTGCCGGGCCCCAAGGTCGACCGGAGCGCGGTCACCACCCCGGATCGCCCGCTCCTGAAGAAGCAGGACGCGGAGTCGGGGCCGTTCAGGAACCCGCTCGTGTCGACCGACGAGGTGCAGATCGACGAGCTCTTGAGCGGCATGGGCGGCGACGATCCCCGGGGAAAGTCGAGGGCGAAGCCAGCCGTCGACCTGCGGCCGGACGGCTCGAAGGCGGACTTCCACGCAGCGGCCGCGCCTCCGATCGCGCGCGTGGAGAAGCCATCGGACGGCAACGTGCTGGTCGCGCAGAGCGATCCGCCGGCGGCGCCCGCGAGCAGCGAGCCCATGGTGGCGCAGGCGAAGCCCGCGGACGATCGCACGACGGTGCCGCCGGTGCTTCCGCGGGCGGATGCGGGCGCGATGCGGAAGCCGCTCGCGACGATGCCGATGAAGGTGGGGCGGTCACGACCGTGGTGGGTGCTCGGCGTCGTGTTCCTCGCGGTCCTCGCGATCGGCGGCGGCGTCATCTGGCTCGTCGACATGCAAGACAGCGTGCCGCCGCCCGTGATCGAGACGAACCCGACGACGGCGCCCACTGCGACGCCGCGCGTGGCCGAGCCGAGAGGGCCCACGCCGGATCAGCCGATGATCGCCCCATCGGTGCAGGGAGCGCCGGCAGGCGCGGGGTCGACGGCGCCGGCACCGGCATCGACGACGGGGGGCGCACGTACGCACGGAAAGGGCGCGACGAGCGTGGCTGCCCCGAACGCGAGCGGGCCAGCAGGTGCGGCGACGCCGAGCGCGACGAGCGGCGCCGCGAAGCCGGCGAACCCGGACAAGGATCTCTTCCAGCCGTCGCCGAACTGACCGCCGTTCAGGGGAACGCCCAGGGCACCGACGGATCCTCCACGTCGTCCAGCAGCTCGAACGCCCCCCGGCACCGCGACTCCAGGCGCGCGGGGGGGCGCCCGGCCCGCGTCAGGTCCACGGTCACGTGCGCGAGCTTCGTGTTGAGGCACGTCTTCGTGCCTCCCGGCGGGTTCGGGTACGGGAGGGCCACGAACGCCGAGACCGGCGCCACGAACCTCGCGTCGATCGCGACGCCGCGGCGCGCGGAGTGGAACGACCACGTCTTCTCCGCGCGCGAGAACGACCCTTTCGCGCGAACCGACTGGACGAGCCCGTTGAGCGCGTACGCCTCCCCCGCGTGCCGCAGCACGCACACGGTGAGCGGCGGCGTCCACACCCCGCCCAGCCGGAGGCGCGCCGTCGAGCACTCGAGGAACGAGCCCGGGTGCCCATCGAAGGACGCCACCTGGCCCCATGCGTACGAATCCGTGTGCCGCTCCCCCCAGTTGTGGTTCTCGCTCCCCGTCCACCCGTCGATGTCGTGGGCGCGGCCATCCACCGTCACCGTCCCCCGGTACACGGTGTTCGGCGTGAGCACGAGGGCCTTCGCCTTCGGGAAACTTGCATCATACATACGTTGCGGAAGGAGCAAGAGCGGGTCCGACGACGACACGGCCGGGCGGTCGAACGAGAGGGCCCACGCGAGGGTGTGCGCGCCCGTCGTGACGGTGCCGGAGAGCTCGCGATCGCCGAGCGTGGCGTCACCGACGAGGGCCCGGGCGCGGTCCCTGTCGAACGCGCAGCGGTCCATCGGGAGCACCGACTTGACCGCGACGTGGGCGCCCGTCTCGCCGTCGAAGAAGATGCCCCACAGCTCGCCTTGCGCGCGATCGGAGGCCCCTCTCGGGCAGAAGATCGTGTAGCGGATCCAGAACGCGAGCGGCCGCGTGGGGTGGTTCGCGCGGTGGAAGTACGACTCGTAGTGGCCCTCCTCCGCGCGCACGCGGTCGAAGCGGCAGCCCCCCAGGGACGCGCGCAGGTGGGAGGCGGAACGCATCGCTACACGGAGTTCAGGAACTCCATCACCTCGTCCTTGAGCTCGGCGGCCTCGTCGCTGAAGCCCCACGCCTTCTCGAGCAGGATCTCGAGCTCGTCCTCCTCGGGCGCCTGGTTCAGATCCGACACGTGGATGACGAACACGAGGCTGTACGCCACGCGCCGGCTCGCCCGCGTGCTGATCTTGCCCGCGACCGCGCTCGCGCGCTCCTCGAACGTCGACTCGTACAACCCCGCGCGCAGCGTCTGGACCCGCGCGTCGACGTCCCCGAGGCCGAGCCCCTTCGCGACGTGGTCGAGGACCCGGCGCTCCTCTTCGCCCACCGAACCGTCGGCCGCAGCCGCGAGGAACGCCACCTCGAAGAGGGTCTCGGCGTCGAGGGCCTCGTCGGGCTCGCGGTGGCGCGCCAGGAAGGGCGCGTGGAGCAGGGTCGCGACGGCGATCATCCGGGCTAGCGTCGCCCCGTTGTGGCGGGCGGGTCAAGACCTGTCGCGAAGCGACCGGTGAAGACTCTGGCCCAGCGCGGCCTACGGAAGCGGCACCGCCTGCGGATCCCTCCGGATCGGCCCGTGTCCGCGCCGCGCCGGCCCGAAGGACCACAGGAAGAGAAGACCGAGGACCGCGAGCGCCACCGCGACCGCGAGGTACGTCCGCCTCCGCCTCCCGTCGGTCACGGCGCGTCGAGACCCTCCGTCAGGAACGGCATCGCGACGGCCAGGAAGCGCGCGCTCGCGTCCACGTGCGCGAAGTGCGACGCGTCCTCGAGCCACGTGAACGTGGCCTTCGGCAAGAGCGCCCGCATCCGCTCGCCGACGGCGGGCGGGACCATCGGATCCTTCTCCGCGTACACGAGCGCCAGCGGCACGGGGAACTCACCGCCGAGCGCCGCCAGCCGGGCCTCGAAGCGCTCCATCTCGCTGGCGCGCAACGTGTCGGCGAGGTACCGCGCGAACGCGCGGCGGCCCGCGGGCGTCGTCAAGGGATCTCCGTACTCCTTGTGCTCCTCGCGCGACTTCAGCGTCTCGTCGAAGTAGTGCACGTTCCGGTGGACCCACCGGTACGGATCCCGCCGCACCAGCCAGTCGACGACGCGCTCCGCGCCCGGCAGAACGCCGAAGGCCGCCTCCAGCGCGATCATGCGCGGCGTCACGAGCCCGGGAGAGTGCAGGTTCAGCAGCCGCGACATCGCCCGCGGGTCGTCGATCGCGAGCTGCATGCACAGGTAGCCACCCATCGAGTTGCCGACGACGCGTGCACCATACACGTTCCTCGCCCGGAGGACCTCACCGATGAAGGCGGCGAGCTCCCGCGGCCCGTACGACACATCCGGCGCCGTCGAGCGACCCGCCCCGGGCAGGTCGAAGGCGATCACCTCGAATCGCTCGGCGAGCGGGGCGAAGACGTATCGGAAGGAGTAGCTCGACGTCATCAGACCGTGGACGAGGACGAGCGGCTCGCCCTGGCCGAGCGATCGTGCGTGCACCTCCGTGTCGCCGAAGTGCTTCGACGCCACCCTCAACGTCTCCTGTCGCAGGGCGCTCCACCCGTGCGGCACGCGAGGCTCCTCGGGAACCTCGTCGTAGGGGAGCGGCTCGAACGGCGCGCGCGTCACCGGCTCACCCCCGCATCCCCGGCGCCTCGTGACCGCTCTCGGCGACGTACTCGGTGTTTGTCGCCAAGCTCCGGATGGATGGCAGGCGAGCCCGGCGTGGCCGCGGCGGCGGCATCGGTGATGGCCGGCAGCTCCTGCCACTCGACCTCGATGAGCGGCAGCGCATCCTCCGCCTCGGCCCGGCTGCGCGCCACCACG
>SXNL01000403.1 GCA_005777185.1 Myxococcales bacterium | reverse complement strand
CCTCGATCGCGCGCTCCTCCGTGCGGGCCGCTTCGACCGGCAGGTGCTCGTCGATCGGCCGGACATCCGGGGCCGCCAGGCGATCCTCGCGGTGCACGCGCGGAGGGTGCAGCTCGGCGTCGACGTCGACCTGCAGGTCGTCGCCCAGCGAACGCCGGGAATGGTAGGCGCTGATCTCGCGAACGTGGTCAACGAGGCCGCGCTCGCCTCCGTGCGGCGTGGTGGCGAGCACGTGGACGCGCAGGACTTCGAGGAGGCGATCGACCGCATCCAGCTCGGGCTGAAGAAGGAGCGCCGCGCGATGACGGAGGACGAGAAGCGCCGCGTCGCCACGCACGAGGCGGGGCACGCGCTCGTGGCGCTCTCGATGAAGCACGCCGATCCCGTCCACCGCGTGACGATCATCCCGCGATCCGTCGGCGCCCTCGGCGCGACCTTGCAGCTCCCCACCGAGGAGCGCTACCTCATGACGAAGGAGGAGCTGCACGACCGCATCTGCGTCCTCCTCGGCGGCCGGGTCGCGGAGGAGATCGTGTGCCAGGACGTCTCGACGGGCGCGGAGGACGATCTCGAGCGCGCGACGGAGCTCGCGCGGTACATGGCGTGCCGGTTCGGGATGAGCGACGCGCTCGGTCCCCTCACGTTCGGTCCCGGACCGTCGTCGCGCTTCGGCGGCTGGGGTCCGGAGCTCACCGCGCCACGCGAGTACAGCGAGGAGACGCTGCGCCTCGTGGACGCCGAGGTGAAGGCGATCGTGACGGGAGAGCACGCGCGCGCCACGGACGCGCTGCGGCGGAGGAGGAGCGTGCTCGACGCGATCGCGCGGGAGCTCCTCGAGCACGAGACGCTGCAGAAGGCGGATCTGGAGAAGCTGGTGCGGGAGGCGGAGGCGCCGAAGGTGAGGGCGGCGGGGTGAGGGCGGGAGTCGGGGCGGACGCCGCCTTCACCGCAGCCCGAGGCCGCCGCGCGGAGGGGCGGACGAGCTCTACGTGGTCGCTGTGCGCGACCGCCGGCGGCGCCGTCCGATCAGGGCCACCACGCCGAGCGCGACCCCGAGCAAGCCGCCCGCGCCGGAGCTGGCGCCGCCGGTCGAGCAACCCGAGCTCGTGGCCGCGACGAACATCGGCCCCGCGGCGGGCGCTTCCGGCTCCACCGCCGCGGGCTCCGGCGCGTCGGGCACCGGGTCCGGCGCGTAGGGTGGCAGCGTCGGCTCCGGCGTCGGCGCCGTCCACGTACCGCTGTCCTTCGGAGCGCTTGCCTCCACGGCGCCCGCGTCGGGCTTCCCGCAAAGGGCGCCCTTCGCGAAGCCCCCGAGCGGCGACTTCGCGAGGCGAGCCTCCGTCGCCGGCCCGTACGAGCCGTCCTCGGCGAGGAGATCGGCGGGGTTGTTCCGGTTCCACAGGCGCTGGAACGCCTTGACGGAGAGGCCGCGCAGGTCGACGGCGCCGCCGCCGATGAAGTCGTAGTGCACCGGATCGCTGGCGCCCAGCCAGCGGAAGCTCTGCGCGGTCATCGCGGAGCGCCAGCCGGCGTTGTCCTCGATGTCGACCGCGAGCGCGGACTCGTGGTTGCTCGTGCCCGGGCTCGCCGCGAGCGAGATGCCGCAGCGACCCGTCTGGTACCAGCGGTAGAGCAGGTACTGCTGCGGGAGCGCGCGGAGCGCGGAGTTGATCGTCATCGTCGTACCCCGCGCCTTCTGGGCGGCGACGAGCGCGCTGGCGGCGGGCTTCTGGAGGTACGGGAAGACCGCGGAGCCGAGCGACAGGCCGGGGATCTTGTCGATGGGCGCGAGCGTGTCGGGCCGCATGCACTGGATCTCGGCGACGAGCTGCGTCGCGAGTCCCCGCGCCACCGCCGTCGTGCAGGACTGCGCGACCGCCGCGGAGACCGGATCCGTCCCGCTCAGGGCGTCGCTCGTGACGCCGACGGGCTCGTCGCTCTCGTGCTCCGAGGAGGGGTCGGAGCTGCAGCCGGCCCCGAGCGTGGCGAGGGCGAAGACCGGCGCGAGGCCCAGGAGCAGGCGCGGGAAGCTGGATTGCACGGGCCGCGCCTTGCACGGATCGCGCCCGCCCGCGCGGGTCGCGGGGACCGCTCGTACGCCCTGGATTTACAGCCATTCCGGGCCTGCGAGCGCCGCGATGCTCTCGCGACCTCGCGAACCGATCGCGAGCGTGGACGGGGCGGATGTATGCGAACCTGGGCGACTATCAGCGGAGCACGCAGACCATCGCACC
Organism: Myxococcales bacterium; assembly: GCA_005777185.1. GTDB lineage: Bacteria > Myxococcota_A > Polyangia > Polyangiales > Polyangiaceae > SXNL01. Next base: position 1,985 of record SXNL01000403.1, on the reverse strand, counting down.
AGCGGCGCCAGCCACGAGGCACGGCAAGGCGAGCCGCGCCACGAGCACGCGCGGAGGCACGCCACACAGCGTGCAGCCGAAGTTGAGCACCGCCGACACGGGCGACGTCGTGCGGCCTGCCTCCGCGCCGCAGAGGATGACGCCGCCGAGGGTCATCGGACCCACGCCGAGCTCGGCGGTGTGCGGCCCGAGGACGCCGACGAGCGCGACGCTGGGCGCGGTGCCCGATCCACTGATGGCGCCGAGGCCGAACGCGAGGAAGAACGCGGCGGCGAGCGCGGCGCCGGGGTGCCCCGAGGTCGTCGCCACGAAGGCGTGCATCAGGCCGGCGGCCTCGAGGGCCTTCGCGATGCCGGTGCTGACGGCGATCACGACCACGATGTTCGCGAACGCCCACCCCATACCCTCGAAGAGCACGCGCGTCGTCCGCGCGCGATCGCGGGACGCCGCCGCGAGCGCGAGGAGCGAGCTCGCGATCATGACGGTGAACACCTCGAGGCCGGCGGGCATCACCGGCGCGAGCAGACGGTGCGTGGGCAGCGACGGGTGCGCCAGCACGAGGCAGGCGATCGGGATCGGCGGGATGAGGGCAAGGTACGCGGGGGGAGCCGCCGCCGGTCGTTCGCCCTCCACGTCGACGGACGGAAGCGCCTCCGGAGCCGCGCGCGTGAACCTGGCGACGCCGAGGAGGAGCGCGAGCCCGGACATGAACGCCACGACCACCGACGGCGCGAGGGCCGCGACGACCTCGAGCGCCGGCCGGCCGGTCATCTGAGCCACCGCACCGACCTCCGCGACGCCGGGGTTGAGCAACGCCCCGGCCACGCTCGATCCGAACACGAGCGCCGCGCCCACCTCGAGCGCGTTCGCCCCGACCTTCGCGTTCAGGGCCACGACCAGCGGACCCACCGCGGCGAGCGTGGAGGTCTGGCTCGGGATCGCCGCGTTGACCACGACCGCCACGGCGCTCCCGGCCGGGATCCCGAGGCGCGGCGCGCGGGCGATCGGGCGGAGGAGAAGCCGCACGAGGGCCTCGACGCAGCCGGTGTCGCGGCAGACGTGGGCGAAGCCCATGGCCGAGCAGATCGGGAGGAGGAACTTCGGATCCGCGAGGGTCTCGGCGGTCTTCCGGAACACGGCGCCGCCCTGGCCCGCCGCGAAACCTATGACGAGCGCGACCGCGAAGAGCACGAGCCGAACGTCGTGCCCACGCCACACGAGGACGAGCGCGACCGCGAGGGCGACGAGCGAAAGGGCGAGGATCACGGCGACCGGCCGAGGGGTACCCGATCGCGGTCGGGCGGTCCACGGTCGGCGCGCCGCCTGTCGCGTCGGGCCGCGTCTTGTGGGACAATGGGAACACCATGACAACCCCCCTCCCCCTCGTCGGCCACCTCATCGACGGCAAGCTCGTCACGGACACGGAGCGCTCCCAGGACGTGTTCAACCCCGCGACCGGCGCCGCAGAGAAGCGCGTGCTCCTCGCGAGCAAGGCGACCGTGCAGGCGGCGATCGCCTCCGCGGAGAAGGCCTACCCGGCGTGGCGAGCGACGCCCCCGCTCAAGCGCGCGCGTGTGATGAGCAAGCTGAAGGTCCTGCTGGAGCAGAACGCCGAGCAGATCTGCGCGTTGCTCACCGCCGAGCACGGGAAGGTCGCGGGCGATGCGATGGGCGAGCTCCAGCGCGGCGTCGAGAACGTGGAGTACGCGTCGTACGCGACCGAGCTCCTCAAGGGCGAGTACAGCCGCAACGTGGGACCGGGCATCGACTCGTGGAGCGAGCACCAGCCGCTCGGCGTCACGGCGGGCATCACACCGTTCAACTTCCCCGCGATGGTGCCCCTCTGGATGTGGCCCATGGCGGTCGCCTGCGGGAACACGTTCGTCCTCAAGCCGTCCGAGCGCGATCCGTCGAGCGCGCTCCTCGTGACGCAGCTGGCGCAGGAGGCCGGCCTGCCGCCGGGCGTGCTCAACCTCGTCAACGGG
>SXNL01000402.1 GCA_005777185.1 Myxococcales bacterium | reverse complement strand
GTGCAGAGGTCGGAGCACATTGAGGGGCACATGGGTTGGACTTCTCGAAGGTCGTGGGAACATAACGGGAAGCGCCAGGGGTCCCATCTTGAAGACCACTGAAATTGCTTAGAAATCCTGGTGGAGGCGCCGGGAATCGAACCCGGGTCCGAGAACTCCGTTCACAGCCTTCTACGCGCGTGTCCGGCCTACTGCATCGCCCTGGGTCGCGCCGGCCGGCGGGCTCTTCCCAGGGCTATTCACCTGTTTGATCTCGCCTCGCGCCCGGTGACCCGGCGTTCGGCCAGCCAGTTGGTTCACGCCCTTGCCCGGGTACTGGCAGACCCGTGGTTCGGACGGCTCTCAGCGCTTACTAGGCGGCGAGGGCGATCGCGTTATCGTTCGCAATCATGGGTTCCCCGAGGGATTTACGTGGGCTCGAAGATCCACGGCGCGCAGGCATGTGCTCGAATGTCCCCGTCGAAGCCGATCGCCCCCTTGGCGAGATGGAGGTTGTGGTGGAGGGTGCGTCCCCATCTTAGGGCGCGCCCGCGCAAACGCAACGTCCCGCGCGACACGCCGCCGCGTCCGGGCACCTCCCACCTTCCGGACGTGCGCGCGACCGTGCCCCAGCGTCCCGCGGCGTGAAATACGATCCCCGCGTGCGCCCCTCCCGCATCCTCGTCCTCGGCGCCGGCGGCGTCGGCTGCGCGATCGGCGGCCTCCTCGCGCGCGCGGGCTGCTCCGTCGTCCTCGTCGCGCGTGGCGCGCACGGTGATGTCCTGCGCGAGCGAGGCCTCACCCTGCGGACGCCGTCGTGGAGCGACGTGCTCCACGTCCCCGTCGTCGCGTCCCCGCGCGAGGTGGCCTTCTCGAGCGGCGACGTGGTCCTCCTCGCCGTGAAGTCGCAGGACACGGCCGCCGCGCTCGCCGACCTCGCGGAGGTCGCTCCCCGCGACACGCCCATCGTGTGCGCGCAGAATGGCGTGTCCAACGAGGGCCTCGCGGCAGAGTTCTTTCCTCGCGCCCACGGCATGCTCGTCTTCCTCCCCGCGACGTTCCTCGTGCCCGGACAGGTGGACATCCACTCCGATCCTTTGCCGGGCAGCCTCGACGTCGGCCCGTGGCCGACGGGCACCGACGACCTCTCCGCCGCGCTCGCGTCGGAGCTCCGGCGCGCGGGGTTCGAGGCGTGCGCGACGCCGAACATCTCGCGCCTCAAGTACGGCAAGCTCCTCACGAACCTGGTCGGCGCGATCCAGGCGCTCCTCTCCGGACCGTGGCACGAGAGCCCGTGGATCGCGCGGGTGGAGGCCGAGGCCGTCGCGTGCTTCCGCGCGGCCGGCATCGCGTACGCGACCAGCGACGAGATCCGGGCGCGCTATGCGAGGATCCTGGATCTGCCGGTCGCCGGCTGTCCGCGCGCCGGAGGCTCGACGTGGCAGAGCCTCGCGCGCGGCGCCTCGTCGATCGAGACCGACGCGCTCAACGGAGAGATCGTCCGCCTCGGCGAGGCGTGGGGCGTGCCTACGCCCGTCAACCGCGCGCTCGTCGAGCTGTGTCGCCGCGCCGTGGCCGAGCGCCTCGCCCCCGGGCGGATGACCCAGGGCGACCTCGACCGCGCGCTGCCCGGCTGACGCACGCCGGACGTGCGACGATCGGCGACGACGTGTAGTCTCTCGGGCATGAAGCCGCGCACCCAGCGAACGCTCGTCGTCGTCGACGATCCCGGCCCCGGCGCCACGGTCCTCCGCTTCGCGCCCGGCGCCCACATGATCGGCCAGGCGGACGAGGACTACCTGTGCGGCGGCTGCTCGGCCGTGGTCTGCGAGAGCGTGTCGCCCTCCAACTTCGGCCCGAACCTCTTCGTCGCTTGTGGCGCGTGCGGGAAGGTCAACGCCCCCGTTCGACCGGAGACCGCGACGCGGCTCCACCCCCAGCAGGAGCTGAAGGCGGCCGCCATGATCGCGGAGAACGCCTTCCGCGTCGCGAAGCAGGACCGCAGCGGGCCACCCTTCCACGAGCGGTTCTGCGTCGTGATGAACGCGGGCACCCCCATGGGCAAGGCCGCGGCGATGACGCTCGCGGTCACGCAGGGTCAGTCACGCGAGGACGCCGACCGCAACATGCGGCGCGTGCTCGCAGACAGCGCCGACCCGCTGCTCGGCAGCACCGTGAACCTCCCGCTCCTTCGCACGCTGCTCGACGCGGCGGGCGCGCCCGCTGTGCTCGTCACGCAGAAGGCGTGGCTCGAGACACCTCCGACGGGCGACTGCCTGCGGGTGATCGTGATCTCGTCGGTGATCCAGCTGTTCGCCGTCCAGGGCCACCCCCGCGAGCCGTCGATCGACCGGTCGATGCTCAACTGACCTACAGCAGCCCCTTGATCTCCTTCTCGATCTCCGCCTCTTCCCCGTCCTTCCAGCCGGTGTGGGTGAACCTGACGTTCCCCTTCTTGTCGAGGATGTACGACGAGGGCATCGTCTTCGGATCGAACGTCTTGATGACGTTCTTCTTCTCGTCCCAGCAGACCGGGAACTTCGCGCCGTAGTTCTTGGCGAACGCCGCGATGCCGTCCTTCTCGTCGTCGGCCGAGAGGGCCACGACCTCGAACTTGCCCTGGTACTTCGTGTAGAGTTCCTGGAGCTTCGGGAAGGACTTCTTGCAGGGCTCGCACCACGTGGCCCACACGTCCACCATCACGACCTTGCCGGGCGTGACCTTGCACTTACCGGCCCCGTTCAGCGAGTCGAACGACCACGCCTTGCCGGTCGTCGCCGTGTCGGCGGGCTTGTCGGGCGGGCAGCCCATCAGGATGGTCACGGCGCCGACGGTCGCGAGCGCGATCGCGGCCTTCTTCGGGGTCATCACAGGAGGCTCTTGATCTCCTTCTCGAGCTCGGCTTCCTCCCCGTCCTTCCAGCCGGTGTGCGTGAACTTGATGTTGCCCTTCTTGTCGAGCACGTACGAGGACGGCATCGTCTTCGGGTCGAACTTCTTGATCACGTCCTTCTTCTCGTCCCAGCACACGGGGAACTTGGCGCCGTGCGTCCTGGCGAAGCCTGCGATGCCGTCCTTCTCGTCGTCGCTCGAGATGGCCACGATGGCGAGCTTGCCCTCGTACTTGGTCTGCAGCTCCTGCAGCTTCGGGAAGGACTTCTTGCAGGGCTCGCACCACGTGGCCCAGATGTCGACCACCGTCACCTTGCCCGACGCCACCGCGCACTTGCCAGCGCCGTTGAAGGAGTCGAACGACCAGCCCTTGCCCTTCGTCTCACCAGAACTCGTCTTCGCGCCTGCAGCCGTCTGGGGGGGCTTCTCGTTGCCGCAGGCCATCACAAGAGCGGCCGCGAACCCGAGCGCGACCGCGACGCGAAACGAAGATCTCATGGATCTCAAAATCTCACGGCTTTGCATCTCCTGCAAGCCCTACGAGCGACCTCGCTCACGCTGGCGCGCGCGCGCGAGGCGAGCCGGCGAGCGCACGCCACGCGGCCTCCAGGCGCGCAGCCCGTGCGTGCTCGGCGACGACGAGCAGCGGCCTGTCGCGGGTGTAGCGTGCACGCGTCGCTTCCTCGACCCGGCCCCAGGGGCAGGCGCTACCGTCGTCCAGGAGCGCGCGCAGCGCCGCGAAGAGGCCCGCGAGCCCCACGTGCACGCCAGGCGCGTCCGCTTCACGGCCCGCCAGCCCGAGGCCGCTCGCGACCAGGGCGGCCAGACGCTCCGTCGTCGCGCGCGGCCAGTCCGAGACGCGAGCGACACGCACGAGCCACCCGAGCGTCGCCACGAGGACGTGGACGTCCTCGATCGTCCGGAACGGCTTCACCACGCACACGTACGCGTCGCCGTCGAGCACCCGCGCACACGGCGCACGGTCGAGCACGAGCCGCGCGTGGGGGATCTCGGGCGCGAACGGCAGCTCCGGACCTGGCGCGAGCGTGACGCCCGGCGCGTCCGTCCGGACGATCGCGCACCGGAGATCGGGCCTGCCGTCGCGCTCGCCCGCGGTCGCGACGACCACGAGCTCCTCGGCGAACGCGCCCAGCGTGACGAAGGTCTTCGTGCCCGTGAGCCGCGGGCCGTCCGGCCCGAGCTCGAAGCGGGTCTCGATCGCGCGCGGATGGCCGCCCCGTTCCTCCGTCACGGAGAGTGCCGCGCGCGGCGCGATCCCGGGGGCGAGCCGCGCAAGCGCGCACGCGTAGCCCGCGAGGAACGCGTAGCCGAGGCGATCGGCCAGGAGTCCGCCGATCGCTGCGCGCTCTCCCGGATCCGTGAAGGGGCTCCCCGCCAGCGCGGCGAAGACCGCGTCGATCCCCCCTTCGATGGCGGGCGGCAGAGGCTCGCCGAGCAGGCGATCGAGGATGTCGGTCATCGTCGACGGAGGGTACTCCTTGTCTCCCGCTGCGCGCCGTTCTAACTAGCGCCGTCGACATGACCAGGCGCCGCACCCCGAAGGCCGTGTTCATCACCGGCGCGTCGAGCGGCATCGGGCGCGCCCTCGCGCTCGAGTACGCGCGCCGCGGGAGCGCCGTCGCGGTGACGGCACGCCGCGAGGCCGAGCTGGCCGAGCTGGCGAAGGAGATCCAGGCCGCAGGTGGAAGGGCGGTCCCCTACGTCCTCGACGTCCGCGACGAGGCGGCGACGAAGGACGTCCTCTCGCGCGCCGACCACGAGATCGGCCCGCTCGACATGGTCGTCGCGAACGCGGGGGTGGCCGCGGGTGGCCTCGCCCAGAACATGGCGTGGCCCGACGTGGAGCGGGTCCTCGACATCAACACGAAGGGCGCGATCTGCACGATCCTGTGCGCGCTCCCCGTGTTCCTCTCGCACGGCCACGGGCACCTCGTCGCGGTCTCCAGCCTCGCCGGCCGCGTGGGGTTGCCGCGATCGAGCGTGTACTCCGCCAGCAAGGCCGCGGTGTCCACGTTCCTCCAGAGCCTGCGGGTGGATCTCCGCTCGACGCGCGTGTCCGTCACCGACATCCAGGCCGGCTTCGTGAACACGCCGATGGGCGCCGGATCGCGCTTCCCGCGCCCCTTCGAGTGGTCGGCCGAGCGCGCGGCGACGTACATGGCCAACCGCCTCGAGCGGCGCCCGGCGGTGATCTCGTTCCAGATGCCGCACACCGCGATGTCTGCGCTCGCGCGCGTCCTGCCGCGCGCCGTCTACGATCTCGTCGCCCCGATGCTGGTCAAGTAGGGCCGAAGTAGGGCGCGGGGTCCACGTCGAGCGCCTCGTCCGCGAACCTGCGCCGGCTCGCCGCCACGAGCGTGCGCTGGACCGCGCCCAGCGTCTCCACGCCGAGGCCGAGGGCGCCCCTGTTCCTCGCGAGCCACGAGAGCGCGGCGACGTCGCACTGCAGCTCCGTCCACGCCCGCTCCACGAACGGGCCGTGGTTGTGGAAGTGCGCCCAGTCGTGCAGCCCCCAGACGAGCTGGTGGAGGTTCTCGCACGCGACCGCGAGCACGTCGCGCGGCCGGACCCCGCGCTCGTGGAGGAGATCGGTCGCCTCGTCGATCGCCCACGGCGCGAGCGACCACGCCGCCTCGTCCTCGATCCAGCCCGCGTGCAGGCGCGCAAGCTCGCGCGGCAGGAACGTGCACGCTGCGTGCATCAGGAACACGAGCCCCGGTGGGTTGTCCGCGGTCACCTCGCGAGAGACGTCGAGCGCGCCCGGCGTGACGAGCTCGAGCACGTCGCTCTCGCACCACCCGAAGGCGTCGAACACGCGCGCAGGGACGACGCACGGCTCCGGCGGAACGTCGAGGAAGATGCGGCCCGCGATCGGCATGCGCGCACCAGGAAGCTAGACGAACGTCCGAGGGCACGCTACGACAGGGGGCGAGCATGAACGACAACCTGCCCGCGAAGAAGGACGTTGCGCTCGCGCTGCTGGAGCGGTCGAGCGTCTTCGTCCACCTCGATCCACGAGCGCGCGGTGTCGTCGTGCCGCAGAGCTTCAAGAAGGAGGCGCAGCTCGTCCTGCAGATCGGCCTCAACATGGCCGTCCAGATCCCCGATCTGCGCCTCGACGACGACGGGATGAGCTGCACGCTCAGCTTCTCGCGGAGCCCGTTCTTCTGCGTGCTCCCGTGGGCTGCCGTGTTCGCGATGGTCGGCGAGGACGGCCGCGGCATGGTGTGGCCCAACGACGTCCCGCCCGAGATCCAGCAGAGCGTGAACCAGTCCGAGCGCCGGGCCGCGCCCGCACCGAAGGCAGCCGAGCCCGCCAAGGGCGCGCGCCTCGCGATCGCGCCGGCACCGGCGGCGACCAACGGAAAGGCCGCGGCACGGCGAACGAAGCGCAAGGATGAGCGGCCGCGTCCGCAGCTCGTGGCCGTCCCCCGTGACGCCGAGGCGTCGGCGGGCGCGGCGCCGGAGATCGCGCCCCGAGCGCGCAAGCCCGCCGCAAAGAACGGCAGGGACGGCGCGGCGAAGGGGGCGGCGCGCACGCAGGACGGCGCGTCGATCCGCGCGCGCGACGTGGCGGCCGGCGAGGACGCCCCGATCGAGCAGCCGCCGCCTCGACCGCGACCTGCCCCGCGCGTCCAGGCGAGCAAGCCGCGACGGGAGCTGCCGCCCTACCTCCGGGTGGTGAAGTAGCCTGCACCACGCTGGTTGTAGGCCACCCCCGGATGGCCGTACTTTCGAGCACGTGGAGGCCAGCCCCGTGTGCCACCCTGAGGCGCCACCGCGTCGACCCGCCAGGCCGCGATGAGCGAGATCCGCCTGGGCCTTCGCGAGAACCTCGCGCAGTTCACGCTGCTCGTGATCGTCAACGCGTTCGTGGGGGCCATGGTGGGGATGGAGCGCACGATCCTGTCGCCGATCGCGGAGCGCGAGTTCCACCTTGCGGCCAAGGCCGCCGTGCTGTCCTTCATCGTCGTGTTCGGCGTCACGAAGGCCCTCACGAACTACCTCGCGGGCCGGCTGGCGGATCGGTTCGGGCGCAAGCACGTCCTCGTCGGCGGTTGGCTCGTCGCCGCGCCGGTCCCGTTCCTGTTGATGTGGGCGCCATCCTGGACATGGGTGCTCGTCGCGAACGCGCTGCTCGGCGTGAGCCAGGGGCTCACGTGGTCCACCACCGTCATCATGAAGATCGATCTCGCGGGCCCCGCGAAGCGCGGCCTCGCGATGGGGCTCAACGAGTTCGCGGGGTACTTCGCCGTCGCCGGTAGCGCCCTCGCGACGGGCCTCGTGGCCGCGCGCTACGGGCTCCGGCCCGAGCCGTTCTACCTGGGCGTCGGGTTCGTGGCGATCGGGCTCCTCTTGTCGCTCGTGGCGGTGAGGGAGACGAAGCACCACGTCGCCGTCGAGTCGCGGCTGCAGGGCGCTCCGCCCGAGGGTGTGCCGTCGCAGCGCGACGTGTTCTGGCGGACGACGCTCCTCGACAGGAACCTCTCGAGCGTGAGCCAGGCGGGCCTCGTCAACAACCTCAACGACGGGATGGCGTGGGGACTCTTCCCGCTGTTCTTCGCCGCCGCCGCGATGGAGCTCGACCGGATCGGCACGCTGGCGGCGATCTACCCCGCGACGTGGGGGATGGGACAGCTCTTCACGGGAGCCTGGTCCGATCGTGTGGGGCGCAAGTGGCTCATCGCCGGCGGCATGTGGGTGCAGGCGATCGGCATCGGCGTCGTCATCGTGTCCGCGAGCTTCGCTGGCTTCGCGATCGGCGCCGCGCTGCTCGGCGTGGGGACCGCGATGGTGTACCCGACGCTGCTGGCGACCATCGGCGACGTGGCGCACCCGACCTGGCGCGCCTCGGCCGTGGGGGTGTACCGGCTGTGGCGCGACCTCGGCTACGCGATCGGGGCGCTGCTCGCCGGGCTCGCCGCCGACGCGATGGGGCTCCCCGCGGCGATGGGCCTCGTGGCCGCCCTCACGTTCGGGTCGGGCGTCGTGGTCGCGGCGCGCATGACCGAGACCCGCGTTCACCCCCGCGGGTGAAGGATCCCTGCTCCCGGATCACGGCCATCGGCCAGATGGGATGGTCGGTCCCCCGGTGAGGCCTGCGCGCAGGCGAGGACCCTGCCGTGGGAGCGGAGCACGGGAACAGGCGTGACGCCGTGCGAAGGTGATGGTACCTTTTGTCCATGGTTCGTCCGGGCATCCTCGCCGTCATCGTCCTCCTCCTCCTCGCGCCCAACGATCCGCCGCCGGCGTGCTCGCGCACGAGTGCGAAGAGCCCCAACGAGGCGCAGAAGACGTCGTGCGTCGACCACATGCAGTGCGCGAGCTACCAGAAGTGCGTCAAGGATCCGCCGAGCGCGATCACCGGGACGTGCGAGAACAAGGACGGCGCGCCCGCGTCCAGCGCGAAGCCGAAGTAGGTCCCGGCGCCGTCTGGCCTGCTTCCGGCGGGCCCCGCGCGGCAAGCTCGAGGACGCTCTCCGTGAGGTCGCGCTCGGGCAGGCGGACGACGGTCCACGAATTTGGGTCTCGGCGCTTCGTCATCGCGCGTCCACCTCCGCCCGCTTCCACCGATCAAGAACCCGCGGCGCCGCAGCTGGCGCTTGCGCATCGCCTCGAAGCGCTCGGCGAAGGCGGCTGCCGCGCCGTCGCGGGCCGCGAGATCGCGCAGGTCGCCGGCAAGCTTCACGGCCTCGTGAGGGCGCGCCGTCCTCGGTCGCGGCACCGCTCCCGCTCGCAGCGGCGGCGACGAGGTCGACGTCGATGCGCAAGAACTCGGCCATCGCCGCCTGCGCCGCCGTCCGCTCCGCGAGTCCAGCGGGCGCTGGCGGCTCCTCCGCCTCGTCGTCGCGCGTCGAGATCGCGCGCAGCTCGGCCATCTGCTTCGCCGTGACGGGTCGATCGAGAGCGACGAACTCGTAGCACGGGTACTCGCTCACGGCGCCGTCTCCAGCTCGCGCCACGTCTTCCCTGCCTCGATCGCGGCGAGGCTCGCGCCCGACGCGAGGTGGTCGGCCGGGTCGAGGCGAACGATGAGCGATCCTCCGGCGCCTTGCTCTGCTCGCGTCGACATGGGACAGTCCCTTCGCGCAGTCGCAGGAGGCCCTCCATGAAGCTCGTTCGTCCGATCACAGCGGTCGCCGTCGTGTTCGTCAGCTCGGCGGTCTTCGCTGCGCCTCCCGTCCCGGAGCCGCCGAGGCCCGTCCTCGGGCGGGCGATCCTCGTGACGAAGGCAACCGACGCGGAGGCGGCTCGCGCACGTTCGCACGTCTTCAAGCCTCCGCACGTCGCGATGGTCCATCCCGAGGACCAGACCGACGGGCCCTCGCTGCTGGCCCACCTCAGGACCAACCCGAGACCCCGGGCCGCCGCGCCTTCGACGCCGAAGCTCAACGTCACGAAGTTCGGCGAGACGGTGCACGCAGCCTTCAAGGACAACGTGCGCGGGTACGCGCTGGGTCTTCGCAAGGGCGGGCAGCACATCCTCACGCTGATCTGGGACTGGGCGCGGAGCCCAGAGGAGGGCGGCAAGGGGTGGACGCTCGACACGCGCATGCACACTGCGAGCGTGGGCAAGCTCATGACCGCGATCATCGCGACGAAGATGCTCGACGAACGCAACCTCTCGTTCGACACGAAGATCGGCGCCTACCTGCCGAACTACTGGACCGACAGGGCGAGCACGAACGCCATCTCGTTCCGGCAGCTGCTCACCCACAACGCCGGGTTCACGGCTCACGCCGGCGACTACGCGACCTTCAAGGCGCAGATCGAGCGCGACGCCATGCCCGGGTCTGCGAAGTGTGCGGACCCGCCCATGCCCCCGTGCCCCCTCGGCTACACGAACGGCTCCTTTTCCCTGGTTCGCGTGCTCAACGCCACGATGACGGGGGCCGTCAGCAAGAGCTCGAAATGGGACCTGTCCTTCACGAACAACGCCTCCGCCGACGCGGCGTTCAACGACGCGATGTGGGACCTGAAGGCGACCGACGCCTTCCTCGACTACGCGCAGGCGAAGGTCTTCACGCCGTCGGGCGTGGCCAACGTGAAGCCCGTTCCGTCCGCGAGCGGGGCGATGGCCTACTCCCAGAAGGGCGACACCCAGGGCTGGAACTCGGGGGACGTGTTCGGACAGCTCGGAGGTGTCGGCTTCCGTCTCTCCGTCAACGACGTGCTCGACGTCATGGGCACTTTCCGTCGGAAGGGCACGATCGTGTCGCCGTTGAAGGCGAAGGAGGCGATCGAGGCGAAGCTCGGCCTAGACCAGATCCTCGATACGCCGGCGGGCAAGCTCTACAACAAGAACGGTCGCTGGGGCGGCAAGAACCCGTCCGAGGACGTGGAGCAGTCCGTCGCGTATTACCTCCCCGAGGACATGGAGTGTGTCGTGCTCGTCAACTCGTGGATCGGCCCGCAGCAGGCGTCTCTGCGCGGCACGATCAACGACGCGTACCTGGCCAACCTGGAGTGAGCTCGACCGGGCCCCGTGGACGGATGCGCGAGATGAAATCGTGTCCAGTCGCGTCCAGCCCCCGAGAATCACCGGCCAACCCCGGCTCCGCATGGGGAGCGGCGCGCTACCGCTCTGTGCGGGGCCCTGACGGGTCGCACTCTCCGTCGCGCGCCTGTCCCGTCCGTTCTCTTCATCGCGAACCCCGCGCAACCGCTGGGCCGATGTTCGCGACGACGATCGCGAGCGAAGCGACGACATCAAGGGTGAGCGCTGACAGCCTCGTGCTCTCGACGTCGAGCTGCTCCACCACCGAGGGTCGGAGGTGACTGCTGGTTGGTCACACCTGTCCGTAAAACAGGTATCTTTCGCCTTGACGTCGTCCTGGGTGACATCCCGCATGGCCTTCACGCCGAGGAATGGGGCGACGAAGTGGTTCCAGGCGCTGAGCATCTGGCGGGTGTCGTGGCCGAGCGCGGCGTGCGCCTCGAGGTACACGAGGGCGTACCACTCGGTCGCCGTCTCGCCGGTGCCGAGCGGGACCTCGCCCGTCTCCCGGGCGCGGCGGGAGATGAGGCCGGCGATCCGCTGCGCCCGCTTGACGTCGTCCCTGGGGACGTCCACGAGGAAGCGGACGATGACGCGGCGGCCGTCCGGGAGCGTGACGCGGGCGTCCCACGCGCCGAGGGTGGTGTTCCAGCGGGCGGATCCTGTCGCGGGTCTACTCACGGGCCGCCTCCGTTGGGGCCCGTCCACGTGAGGGGCAGCCTGCACGCGCGAAGGACGTCGCGAGCGTACCCGGTGCTCACCTGGATCTTCCCGGCCTCGGCCCGCGCGACGGTGCCCTGAGCGCGGCCGATCTTCCCTGCGAGCGCCACCTGGGTGAGGCCAGCATGCTTGCGGGCCGCGCGCAACCTGCGACCGAGCAGCGCGAGCGCGCGCGGGGCCGGCTCGTCGGCCCCCGGCAGCTCGCCGCCCGCGAGGACCCGGTCGTAGGCGTCGCGCGGGATGACGACGTACTCGCGCCCGCCGATCGTGAGCGTGCCGAGGTCGACGGGCACCCGTGGTGGCCTCGTCGTCGGTGTCGCGGAACGCATACCTAATATATTCCACATATCCTCGGACCGGGCAACCGGGTCGGTGCGAGCCGCAGCCCACCTCCTCCCGGGCGCGTTGAACGCGGAAGATGCCTGGAACGGCCCGGAGACCCGTGGTCGGATGCCGGCATGGCCGAAGTGAAACCTCTCGACCTCGGACCACAGTACGCGCAGGACGATCCGTTCACCCGCCGGATGCGGCTGCACCAGAGCTGGTGGCGCGCCAGTCAGCTGGACGTGGCGTGCGGCGTCGGGCCCCATGCGACGAGCCCCAAGCGGTACGGGAACATGCTCACCGACGAGGATGGCGCCCGCGGGAAGAACTTCCTCACGCCGGAGATCGCGGAGTACGCGATCCAGCGCCAGCGCGAGTTCGCCCGAGGGATCAAGCGCCATCGACTCCTCTGCAACCTGCTGTCGAGCCAGCCAATGTGCTTCAACCTCTTCGCGCCGCTCGCGATCGACGCCGCGATGGCGCGACCCCTCGCGGCGGCGATGTTCGAGGGACTCGATCTCGGACGGGTGGTTCGTGTGGTCGTCGAGCACGAGCCCGAACCCCGTGCGGAGCACCTCGATGACGCGACCTCGTTCGACGCCTTCCTCGAGGTCGAGAACGCCGACGGCGCCGTCGGCTTCGTGGCGATCGAGACGAAGCTGACGGAGCCGTTCTCGCAGACGCGGTACCCGATCGCCGCCGGCTCGGTGTACCGCCGGTGGATCGATCACGATCGCGGCCTGTGGCAAGTGGCGGCGGCGGCGGCGCTCGAGGCACTCGAGGTGAACCAGCTCTTCCGCGACCATGCGCTGGCGTTCGCGGCCCTCCTGCGGCCGGGATCGGCGTACACGTTCGGGGCCATGGCTGTCGTCCGGCACCCGGGCGATCCGGTGTGCGAAACGTCGCTCGCGACCTACCGCCGCCTGCTCCGGCCCGGTGCCGACGCGGAGGTGCCGCTGATCGACCTGCCGCTCGACCACGTCGTGCGCCGCCTCCGCCCAGTGGTGGCCGGCACCGGATGGGCGTCGTGGTTGGACGCCTTCGATCGTCGCTACGTGGATCTCGAGCGTAGCGCGGGCCTCGTCTCGCAGGTCCGATAGGCGCAGCGGGGCCGCGCGTCGATGTTGCGCCACGCCGAGCCACGTCGTACTTTGTAGCCGATGGCCAACGAGGACCAGCCCCATGATCCCGAGGCGCGCGCGCTCGAGAAGCGGCGCGCCCGCGAGGACGACGAGCGTGCGCTCGCCTCGGGCGAGAAGACCCGCGAGGACCTCCGACGCGAGAACGCCCACTTCGCGTTCCCGAGGGTCCGGGTGACCCTTCGCGGCACGAAGCCGCTCGAGTGACCGCGCTCTCGTACGCCGACGTCAGGGCCACCCTCGCGAAGCTCGCCGACCTCGGGCGCGACCTCGTGCTGGTCGGCGGCCAGGCTGTGAACTTCTGGGCGTCCTACTCGGGGACCGCCCCGGCCTCGACGAGAAGTGGCTGCAAGGCTTGCTCTTGGGGGAGATCGACGCGCGCAGCGCGGCGAGTGGGGGCACCCCTTCTCCTGCGCTGGATCGCGCCTAACCGAACGGCATTGGGACTAGTGCCTCTTCGGCTTCGACGCCTTCTTCGGCTTCGCGGGGGCCTTCTTCGGCTTCGCGGGGGCCTTCTTCGGCTTCGCGGGGGCCTTCTTCGGCTTCGCGGGGGCCTTCTTCGGTGGGGGCGCCGCCTTCGCGGGCCTGGCCTTCTCCGCCTTCGCGGGCCTGGCCTTCTCCGCCTTCGCGGGCCTGGCCTTCTCCGCCTTCGGGGGGGGCTTGGCCTTCTCCGCCTTCGCGGGCCTCGCCTTCTCTGCCTTCGCGGGCTTCGCCTTCTCAGCCTCCGGGGGGGGCTTCGCGCCCTTGCCCGGCAGCACGGTGAGGGGCCTCGCGTTGCCCAGCGGCCTGCGCGGGATCGGCTTGCGCGGCGCCTCCTCCTCCTCGTCGAAGATGCGCGGCTGCGACGCGAGGACCGCGAGGCGGGCCGCGCTCGCGCGGTCGGCGGCGATGGCCATCTTGCCGAAGTACGTCTTCATCGGGACGAAGTAGAACTCGTTCCAGCCCGAGCGGTACTTCTCCCCCTGTCCGTCCGGGATCTCGGAGTGGAGGATCAGGATACGCGTGCCGTCGAACACAGGCTCGAAGTGCACCTCCAGGCGCGAGTCGGGCGCGCCCTTCGGGAAGTCCTGCGTGCGCCAGCTCTGGACGATGCGACGACCGAGGTCGAGCTGGACGAACTTACCGGTGATGTAGCCGTCCCACGCGGACATCGTGCCGCCCACCACCCCGTTGATCACGGCCTTGCTGCCGGTGAACGCCGCGTGCTGCGCGGAGTCGAGCCACGCCGAGTAGACCGTGTGCGGCGACGAGGGGACGACCGCGGAGAGTCGCAGTGCATCCTTCAAGACGCACCTCCTGCGCCGCCCCTCGGGGGTGCGCGTCGCGAAAGCGTGCCGGCGGGGCGCTCGGTGGTCAACGGCTACCTCCCTTCCCGCGTAGGTTGGCATGTTTCGCTCCCCTGGCCCAAGAACATTGCGCGGTCGCGACGCCGGCCGCGCGGATCCGCGCGCCGAGACCCAGCATAATATCCTTTGATTATGAATAGTTATCGTGAACGAGGATCAGCGGTACGGCGTCTGGTGGCTCGAGGCTATCCACGACGCGAGGACGTGCGCCAGGAGGTCCACGCCTCCCCCGGATGACGTCTCCAGCTTCGTGCCGTTGGCGTTCGACGTGGCTCGTTCGGGGACCTTCTTCACCGACACCAGCCGGTCGTCGTAGGTCGCGAACGTCATGCGCTGGCGGAGGATGTCGAGGGTCCGCTGGAAGTTGAGCACCTGCGTGGCCAGCAGCGCGGGGCCGAGCCCCGTGTAACGCGTACCCGCCTCGTGCAGGACCCACGGGCGCTCCCCGCTCCGGCGGAAGAAATAGACCACGCCCTCCTTCTCCTCCACCTTCTCGTCGATCTCCGTCGTCTTCTTCGAGGTCATCTTCAGACCGCCCGTCATGAGGGCGGTGCCCGCCTCGAACGTCCGCTCGACGACCTTCTCCTTGTGGACCTTGCTTCGCCGGTGCACGGTCCTGAGGATCGCGAATACGTCCTCGTAGGGGAGCCACGCCCGCCCGTCCTCGCCACCACCCACGCCGGACGTGTCGAGCGTGAACCGGCGCATCGACGTCATGTCCTCGGCCGCGACGACCCGCGCCGTGTCGAGCTCCACCACGCCGTGACCTCGCAGCCGCATCTTGCCCGCGAGGTCCTTCGCCCGATCCTCCGCGAGCGTGGCCACGACGCACGGCGGGGTGCCGGTGACCAGCATGCGCGCGTCGTAGGGCGCGACCCCGAGATCCCGGGCGAGTGCGACCGACTCGACCTCGAGCGGGGCGCCGAGCTTCATCAGGGCGACGACGTGCACCGAGACAATGTACCCTGGGGTCGTGACGGATCCCATCCTCGACGACCTCCTCCTCTTCCTCGAGCACGCCCCGACGCCCTTCCACGCGGTGGCCCAGGCGGCCGAGGCGCTCGACAACGCGGGCTTCCGCGCGCTCGCCGAGGCGGACCCCTGGTCCGACCTCGCGCCGGGCCGGTACCACGCCACCGTTGGCGGCTCGAGCCTCGTCGCCTTCGTCGTGCCGAAAGGGCCGCACGCGGCGTTCCGGCTGGTGGGCGCGCACACCGACAGCCCCAACCTGCGACTCAAGCCCCGGCCCGAGTACGCGAAGGAGGGGTACCTCCAGCTCGGCGTCGAGGTGTACGGGGGCGCCCTCCTCAACTCCTGGCTCGACCGCGACCTGTCCCTGGCGGGCCGCGTGTTCGTGGAAAGCGGCGGTCGCACGAGCCCCGTGCTCGTCAAGATCGACCGTCCTCTGTGTCGCGTCGCGCAGCTCGCCATCCACCTCGATCGCGATCAGAACGAGAAGCTCGCGCTCAACCGGCAGGAGCACCTCGCGCCGCTCCTCGGCCTCGCCGGCCCCAGCGCGCCGTCGCTCACGGCCCTCCTCGCCCGCGAGCTCGAGGCCGACGCCAGCGCGATCCGCGCGATGGAGCTCATGCTGTACGACGTCGCCGGGCCGGCCGTCTCGGGGATCGACGGCGAGTTCATCCACTCCGGCCGCCTGGACAACCTCGCGATGTGCCACGCCGCGACGACGGCCCTCACGCTCGCGGCGGGGGCCGCCGAGGCAGGCGGTGTCGTCCCGATGATCGCGCTGTTCGATCACGAGGAGGTCGGCTCGGAGAGCGCGACGGGGGCCCATTCGGCATTCCTCCCCCGCGCGCTGGAGCGGATCTCGGCCGGGCGCGGCCTGAGCCGCGACCAGCATTTCCAGGCGCTCGCGCGCTCGTTCTGCGTCTCCGCGGACATGGCGCACGCCGTCCACCCCAACTTCGCGGACCGGCACGAGGCGCGCCACAAGCCCGTCCTCGGAGGTGGGCCCGTGATCAAGACCAACGCCCAGCAGCGCTACGCCACGAGCGCGGCGACGGCGCTCCTCTTCGAGCGGATCTGCGCGCGGGCCGACGTGCCCTTCCAGCACTACGCGCACCGGACGGATCTCCCGTGCGGCACGACGATCGGACCCATCACCTCGACGCTCCTCGGGATCCCGACCGTCGACGTGGGCAACCCGATGCTGAGCATGCACTCCGCGCGCGAACTCGCGGGGACGCGCGATCCCGCGCTGATGACGCGGGCGCTCGCGTGCTTCCTCGAGGGCGCGGACTAGACCCGCGTGCGCGCCCTCCGGACCGCCCGCACGCTCGGCGCGCTCTTGACCGCGCTGGTGCTCGCCTCGTGCGGCAAGCCGGGCGCCGGGGATCGCTGCCGCAAGGGGAAGTCGCTCTGCTCCGACAAGGCTCACGCGCTCGTCTGCCGCGGCGAGATCTACGAGACGGTGGACTGCACCGCCGAGCCGGGCTGCCACAAGCTGGGCGACGAGCTCATCTGCGAGCAGATCGGGGGCGAGGAGGGGCGCATCTGCACCAAGGAGGACCGGCGCACATGCTCCTTCGACAAGAAGCGCGTGCTCGTCTGCAGGGGCGGCCGCTTCCAGAAGGCGCTCGACTGCCGCGGGGCCGCCGGCTGCGAGCAGTCGGGGCCGGCCAAGATCACCTGCGACCAGGCGCTCGCCTTCGCGGGCGAGCCCTGCCAGGGCCCCGGCTTCCCGCGGGAGGACAGCCCGGAGGACACGACCTACGCATGCACCGGGGAGGGCGCCGCGGTGGCGACGCTCCTGCGCTGCCGCATGGGTCGGTGGGAGACGTACCACTTCTGCCGCGGCCCGAAGGGCTGCAAGCTCCAGGCGCCGACGATCCCGGTGTGCGACGGTTCGATCGCCGAGGTGAACGATCCCTGCGAGCCCGCGGGCCGGATCGCCTGCTCGCCGGACCAGTCCCACGAGCTGATGTGCCAGGGATCGAGCTTCATGACGGGCCGCAAGTGCCCGAGGGGTTGCCGCCTGATGGGCGCCGCGAACACGATCCGGTGCGACTGAAGGAAGACGACGGCCTTAACACTCCGCCCCGGCTTCGCGTACAATCCGGGTGGACATGCCGCGCGAGCCGAGCCAGACCACCACCGCCGTAGATCTGGAGGAGATCAAGCTGGTCGGGACGCCGGATCGCGCCTGCCTCGTCGTCATCTACGGGCCGGAGCTCGGCAAGCGCTCGACGCTCACGCGCAGCGCCTTCGGCATCGGACGCTCCTCGAAGAGCGAGCTCCCGATCGACCAGGAGAGCATCAGCCGCCACCACGCGCGTATCACCTGGACGCCCGAGGGCCACGTGATCGAGGACCTCGGCTCGACCAACGGCACGTTTGTGAACGACGTGCGCGTCACGAAGGGCGTCCTCAAGGACGGCGACCAGCTCAAGATCGGCCGCTCCATCCTGAAGTACATGGCGGGCGACAACATCGAGGCGAACTACCACGAGGAGATCTATCGCCTGATGACGATGGACGCCCTCACGCAGACGTACAACCGCCGCTACTTCAACGAGGCGTTCGAGCGCGAGTTCAACCGCTCGCTGCGCTACCGGCGCGCGCTCACGTTGCTCCTTTTCGACATCGACCACTTCAAGCAGGTGAACGACACCTACGGGCACGTCGCCGGCGACTCGGTGCTGCGCCATCTCGCGATGGTGATCAAGCCGCGCCTTCGCCAGCAGGACGTCCTGGCCCGCGTGGGCGGCGAGGAGTTCGCCGTGCTCCTGCCCGAGGTCGACGCCGAGGGCGGGCGCATGACGGCCGAGAAGATCCGCAAGCTCGCCGAGAACGCGCACTTCCAGATCGACACGCGGGAGTTCACGTGCACGGTATCCGTGGGGCTCGTCTCGTTCGACCCACGCATCTCGTCCCCGACGATGATGTACGAGCTCTGCGACAAGGCCCTCTACAAGGCCAAGCAGAACGGGCGCAACCGCACCGAGACGTGACGACCGGGATGCGAGGGTCCGAGGGGGCGGCTCGCGCTCCCCGCGGGAGGCCCCGGCGATCTACTGGCAGACCGTCTCGCAGTCCTGGAGGACCGCGCCCTGCGCGATCCAGATGCGAAGCCGCTCGCGATCGTCGAAGTCGAGCGGACGCGTCTCGTAGCCCGTCGCCGTTAGGGGCGGGTACGGCATCTCACGACCGAGGACGTGGTCGGACAGGATCGCGTGCTCGGCGTCGTCCGCAGGCGTGGGGGCGATGCCCGTCGGCTTCGAGGTGCGCGTGACGCCGGCGCCTCCGTCGGCGGGTGCGGCGCCCGCGTCGGCGCTGGCTACCACCCCCGCGTCCGGCAGACCACGGCGGGAGCAGATCAGCGGGAACCCCTTGTCGCGGTCGGTCAGCGGCGTCGTCGGGAGCGGCGCGAGGAGCACCTTGTAGAGCAGCCAGCTGTTCCCGGGGTCGCCGGGCGCGACGAGCGGCATGTCGATCCCGAACACGCGCCCCGTGTCGGTCGAGGTCGAGCTCCCTCCGGTGTTGGCCCCCTGCGCGAGGCGCGGCGCGCACGTGCGCGTCGACGGGGAGCACGCCGTCTGCCTGAAACCGTCCGACGTCGTGAGGACGAGGCTCGAGGCCGGCTGCGAGCCCGCCGTGGGCGCGTTGTGGCACGGCGAGCCGGTCCCGCACTTGGCCTGGAGCACCGGGAGGACGTCCGCGCAGAACTCCATCGTGGGCTCGAGCACGGCGCTCCGCGGGAGGATCGTCGAGTCCACCTGGAAGCTCACCGTGAACGCCTCGCGCAGCGGCGCCCCGTCGATCGCGCGCAGGCCTTCCGGGTTTCCATCCGAGCCCGCGACGCGCATCGCGACCTTGTAGCGCCCGGGCTCTAGCCACTTCCGCTCGGGATCGTCGACCGGGTTGCGGAGCGTGACCGTGAGCGCGACGGGATCGTAGGTGACCACGGGCGCTGGGAGCGGCTGGTTCGTGGTCTCGTTGATGAGCTGGACCGGCTGTCGGTACACGGTCGACGGCAAGAGGTAGCGGTCGAACCGGAGCCGGATGACGCCGTTCGCCGCGAGCGGACGGTTCACGCCCACGTTCGCCTCGACGAGGCTCACGAGCGGCCCCCGGACCTTCTGATTGGCCTGCTTGCCCTGGTCGCAGCCGAACAGCACCCCCGTGAGCGCCAGCAGACAACCCAGCACCACGCCCGCCGACGCCCTGAGGAGCACCCCCCTCGGCTCTGGCGCGAGCTCGAGCGGGCCTCTCAGCCCGCCCGAACCCGCGGGCAGCTCGAGGGGGCCCCTCAGCCCGCCCGAACCCGTGGGGAGCTCGAGGGGGCCCCTCAGCCCCCTCGAACGTATGGCGAGCTCGAGGGGGCCCCTCAGCCCCCTCGAACCTGTCAACTGTCCGAGTAGACGGACAGCTGCTCGCGCAGCACCTCCTCGTTCACGCCCGTCCGGATGTGCTCCTTGCAGCAGTCCGCCAGGGTGATGAGCAGGTCGTCGACGCCCTTGTCCTCGATCAGCTTCTGCAGGAGGGCCTTCGCCTCCCGGCTCTCGTCGCCCCGAAGGAACTGCCGCACCGTCTCGAGCGAGATCTCCCCCTGGAAGTCGAGGTACATGTTCTCGAGCAGATACCGGATCAGCTGGTTCACGCGGGGCCTCCTTCAAGGGAGCCACGGCCCACGTGGGAGACGCCGGAGGACGGCCCAGGGCCGAGCAAGGCTCACTCGTATAGGCCGTCGAGGCGTCCGTGCGCAAGGTAATTTGGTCGGGCAGGCGTGCTAGCGGCATTGGGCGATCGCTTTCGAGCCCTGATCGTGGCAAACGAGGCAGGGCCTCGGGTTCCGGCGGAACTGGTACGAGCAGCCGGCGGCGAAGTGGGCGTTGTGCGGGTTGAACCCACCCCCGATCCCGGCGCCGCCGTGGCAGGTGACGCAGTCGCGCTCGATGTGGCAGCTGACACATGCGTTCAGGTTGCGCTGGGCGTCCTGGGAGTGATGGCCGGGCTTGCGGGGAGCATCGCTCCAGATGTGCTTCGGCGGGTGGAAGCGGCCCGCCTCACGGATCTCCGAGGGTCCGCTCATCGAGACGCCGAGGCGCTGGTGGCAGCCGAGGCAGAAGCTCTGCTCGCGGTGGCAGCTCGTGCACTTCTGGCTGGCCATCCGGGCGTCGACCGGGTGCATCTGCAGGTAGTCGCCAGGATGGATCGTGCGCGGACGAACGCGCCCGTCGTGGCATCCGGTGCAGAAGTCCTCCTTGTGGCAGTTCGAGCAGAGCTCCGAGTTGTTGGCGGCGACCATCTTGTGCCGCTCGACGAAGTCCGGGCCGTGGCCGGCGTTGCCGAGCCACCGCGGCGGCTTGAGGGTGCCCTCCGGAAACGAGGTCTTCATGCGGAAGCCGGTCTGGACCCCCTTGCGCTCCGGGAGGAGCTGCGTGGTGCCGTTGGAGCCGTCCTTGAGGTGGCACGTCTCGCAGGAGCCGTTCGCGTCGCCACGCGCCGCGGGATCGGCCATCTGGTGGCACCCGAAGCAGCCACGCATGCGGGGGAGCTGGTCGCGCGTGGCGAGTTCGAGCTCCTCGACGGCGCCGTGGCACTGCTGGCAGTTGATGTTCCGGTCGATGTGCTTCTTGTGGTTGAAGACCATGTTGGGCTTCGGCACCCGGAAGGGCACGACGCGCGGGGCGGCGACGCCGGCCCCGGGCGCCGCTGTCGCCGCCGACATGGCGTGGCAGAACGCGCACTGCGAGGTGGCGCTGTCGCCTCCCTTCACGCGTGTGAGATCCCCGTGGTCGGTGCCGTGGCAACCGTCGCAGGTACGGCCTGTGGGGATGAGGTCGTCCTCGGCGCGCTGGCTGGTCGCGGCGGCGTGGCAGCTCACGCACTGGAGGCCGAGCGCAAGGTGGCCCTTGTGGTTGAACCGCAGCGTCATCTGCTGCGCCGGGAACACGACGTCGCTCGGGCCGCGATCGGGGAAGAACGCGCCGGGCGGCAGCCACTTGAGCGGCACCGTCGCGTCGCCGTAGAGGGCCTGCGTGCCGTGCCGCGCCGGAGCGCCGGACGAGCCCGAGAGCGGATCGGTGGCGGGCGCCCCGTCGGCGAAGGCGAGGCCGGCCGCGAGGAAGAGGACGGTCAAGAAGAGCAGCGAGGATGCGAGCGTCTTCACTTGCTCACCGCCACGGTCAGCCAGAGCATGAGGCGGAACCTGTTCCCCGAGATGCGGTTGATGTTGTGGTCGAACTCGACGAGCAACCGGCTCTTCGGTGCGAGGACGTACCCGGCGCCGAGCATGTAGTTCGCGCCGAGGGCGGCGCGATCGGCCCGCGCCTTGTCGTTCCAGTGCCACAGGCCCGCGCGGCCGTTCACGACGTAACGCACGGCGAGGATCCGCTCGCCGTACGCGTCGAAGCCCACGCGGTCGCCCTCCTTGCCCAGGTTTCCCGACGCGCGCACGCCGGCGAGGCCCTCGCCCCAGCGGTAACGCGCCGACGCGTCGCCCCCTCCGTTGAAGCTCTTGGCGGGGTCGTAGTAGTTCGCGTCCGTCGTCTTCGACAGGTTCGGGGAGGCGTCGGGGCGACCGGCCGCGTTGAGGTCCGCCTCCGTCTGGTTGGCGAAGATGCGGAGGTGGGTGCCACCCGCGATCGAGAGCTTGTCGGTCGCGTCATACGATCCGCGCAGGCCGATGTCGTTCATCGGCGCGGCCTGGAAGAAGTTCCAGATGGAGTCCGCGTCGTACGACGGCTGGTAGAAGTCGTAGTCGAGGCTCGCCGTGAGCTTCTTCGTGAGGAACGCGTCCACGCTCGTGTAGAGCGTCGCGAGGCGCGTCATGTAGAGGTCGTAGGAGAGGCCCCCCTTCACTCCGCCGTGGTTCGGCAGCGTGCCGTCGAACGATGCGCCCACGCGCTCCTGCGAGATGCGCGGCGCGTCGTACTGGGTGCCGGTGTAGAGCGCGTTGTTGAACACGCTCACGTACGAGGGGCCCGTGTTGGACACGTGCCGGTACGTGACCCTCCCGTGAAACCACGGGATACCCGCGGTCTCGGCGGCCACGCCCAGCGCGGGAGCGATCTGGTTGGCCTGGAACGCCAGCGCGAGCGCCGGATCGTACCCGTCCCGGTTGCCGCGCCAGATGCCGTCGCGCTCGAAGCGTGGCTGCGAGAGGGGCATCCCCCCCCGCTGCTCGAGGCCGACGTACACCTCGCCCGCCACCCAGTACGGCGTCGTCACGCGCACCGAGCCGCCGTCGAACGACCACCAGCCGAGCGCGTCCGTGACGTACTGGCGACCGAGCTTGAAGCCGAGCCACCCCTTGAGGAAGCGCCGCCCCTCCACGTAGCCGTACATGAGGTCCACGGCGTTGCGGTCGTATCCCGGTACGACCCGCCCGAAGTTCGTGACCTGGGTCTCGGCGCCGGAGGCGCCGTAGTCGGCGTCGTACCGCATGCGCGCGCGGAACAGGAGCTGAGGGCCATCCGGGCGAGGCTGCTCGAGCAGGTCGTACACGCCCACGCCGAGGGTGGTGGTGAGCCGGCGGCGGGCGAGGACCGTCTCGCCCGAGGGGCTGCGCACGTCGTAGAACTGCGCGGTGGTGTCGGTCGTGAGCTCCGGGTCCATCGCCCGCGCCGTGGTAGGCGCGAGGAGGAGACCGAGCGGCGCGAGCGCGAGGGCGTCGCGGCGCAGCCTGCTCTTTCCCTTCCCCACGCGCGCCTCGCCTACGCCTGGTCGGACGCGCGGCGGCCGCCGAACTCGGCGACGAGCCGATCGTCGTAGGTGTCGGCCACGGCCGCGACGTGCTCGATGATGTGCTCCACCTCCGCGAGATCGAGGCCCGCGAGGGGGCGCTCGCCGACGCAGATGACGAGGTCCTTCACCAGTCCGAAGGCGCACGACTGCAGGCCCTCGGTGTTGAGCTCGAGCAGCCGCGGGAAGAGGTCGGCCTTCCTGGACGCGTCGAAGTAGAGGACCGGGGCCACGATCCGGAGCGCTTCCTTCTCGCCGCGCGCGAACAGGCTGACCAGCACGGAGGCGCTCCCCCGCTTGAGGCTCCACACCGACTGCCCGGGCTCGTCCTTCACGATGACCGCCGCCGGGTCCACGCCGAACTTGCGCAGGGCCTCCTCGACCAGCTTCTTCGCCTCGACTCTGTCCACGTGCACCTTCGCCTCTCCGCGCGAGGATCGGAAAATCGAGGCGTTGCGTCAACCTCTAAAGCCAATGCCGATCGGTTAGGCGCGATCCAGCGAAAAAGAAGGGGTGCCCCCACTCGCCGCGCTGCGCGCGTCGGTCTCCCCCAAATCGCGCGCTACGCGCGCTCAGGGGGAGACGAAGAGGTTCCGGGAGCTCCGCGCAGACCTCACCCTCC
>SXNL01000401.1 GCA_005777185.1 Myxococcales bacterium | reverse complement strand
GGCCGTCACCCAGAGGCGCGCTCGCGGGGCGAGTGGGACCGACGTGGTCATCCTCGGGGTCGCGGCCGACGACGGCGGGATGCCGCAGACCAAGGAGGCGGTCTCGCACGCGAAGGCCGCGAAGGTGCCGATCCTGGTCGCGGTCAACAAGTGCGACAAGCAGGGCGCCGATCCCGAGCGCGTCCGGCGCGAGCTCGTGGAGCTCGGCCTCCAGCCCGAGGACTGGGGTGGCGACACCATCTTCGTGAACGTGTCCGCCCTCACGGGCGAGGGCATCGCCCACCTCCTCGAGATGGTCGCCCTGCAGGCCGAGGTCCTCGACCTCAAGGCCAACCCGAAGAAGCCGGCGAGCGGCACGGTGCTCGAGGCGTTGCTCGATCGTGGACGCGGTCCGGTGGCGCGCATCCTCGTGCAGGAGGGCACGCTGCGCGTGGGGGACTTCGTGCTCGCGGGCGCCGGCTTCGGCAAGGTCCGCGCGATGACCAACGAACACGGCAAGCAGGTGCACGAGGCGCCGCCCGCCACCCCGGTCGAGATCCTCGGCCTCTCGGACGTGCCCGCCGCCGGCGATGCCGTCCACGCGGTCAAGGATCCGAAGAAGGCCCAGGAGATCGCCGAAAGCCGCAAGGGCAAGCAGAAGCGTGAGCTCATCCCCGCCGACCAGCGCTACTCCCTCGAGGAGCTCGTCGGCCGCCTCAAGGACTCGGAGACGCTCGAGCTCCGCGTCATCATCAAGGGCGACGTCCAGGGCTCCGTCGAGGCCGTGGGTACGGCGCTCACGCGTCTGTCCACCGAGCGCGTGCGCCTGTCGGTCGTCCACGCGGGCGTCGGCGCCATCACCGAGGGCGACATCAACCTCGCCATCGCGTCCAAGGCCATCGTCGTGGGCTTCAACGTGCGCCCGGCCGGCAAGGCCTCGTCGCTCGCCGAGGAGAACGGCGTCGAGATTCGCCTCTACTCGATCATCTACAACGCCGTCGACGACGTCCGCAGCGCCATGGAGGGACTCCTCCCCGCGACGATGGTCGAGAAGTCGCTCGGCAAGGCCGAGGTGCGGATGGTCTTCAAGATCCGCAACGTGGCGGTCGCAGGCTCCTACGTCACCGAGGGCCTCGTGCGGCGCGGCGGTCACGCGCGCCTCCTCCGCGACGGCGCGATGATCTGGGAGGGCAAGATGGCCGCCCTGAAGCGCTTCAAGGACGACGTCAAGGAGGTGGCGGAGGGCTTCGAGTGCGGCATCAGCCTCGACGGTTTCCACGATCTCAAGGAGAAGGACATCGTCGAGTCGTACGAGATCGAGGCGATCAAGCAGAAGCTGTGAGCGATGCCGGGTGAGTTGAAGCGGGCGACCCGGGTCGCGGAGCGCGTGAAGGAGGAGCTCGCCGTCCTCGTCTCGCAGGAGCTCCGGGATCCGCGCGTCGACGGCGTCATCGTCTCCGGTGTGCGCGTGTCGGATGATCTCCGGAGCGTGAGGGTGCGGTTCCGGCTGCTCGAAGGCGGGGACGACGTGGGCAGGAGGAAGGCCGCGAAGGACGGGCTGACGCGGGCGTCGGGCCTGCTGCGCCGCGAGCTGACGGCGCGCGCGCAGCTCAGGTTCGCGCCGGAGCTCAGCTTCTTCTATGACGAGGGGCAGGAGGCGCGCGACCGGGTCGACGAGCTCCTCGAAGAGGTGAAGCGCGAGGAGAAGAGCCGGGAGAAGCCGGGCTCGTGAGGTCTCTGGAGGCTCACCGGAGCCGCGTCACGTACCACGCGCCCTTGTAGGCGGTCATCTCGGCGATCTCGAGCGTGGCCTGGCGATCGTCGATCGAGAAGCCGATCTTCGATCGCTTGACGCGCCAGACGCTCTTCTTCAGGTCGCGCCGCTTCGGCGGGGCCAGGCTGACGTGGCGGCCGAGCTCGAAGCTCACGAACTTCGCCCGGTCCATGTGCTTCCTTCGCTTGTGCGAGCGGTGGACGGCCTTCTTGAAGGCGTTGAGGAGCCTCGGCTCCCACGTCTTGCCGGGGTCGGACCCGTCCTTCACCGCGATCCACGCGTCGCGCGGGAAGACGACGTCCTTCGCGAGGTCCGGGTTGTCCTGCGCGATGGCCTCGAGCAGGTGGCGCATCCGCAGGGTGAGCTCCTCGCTCTGCGCAGGGGGAATGTTCGCCTCGTCGAACACCCCGGAGTCGGCGGTGTCGCGCGTGGCGTCGAGGCCCGCCTCCCTCACGCCGCCGTCGCCGGCGTCGGCCGATCCCGCAGGCGCGGGACAGCCGTGGCACGCCAGCGCGAAGACGATCGCGGCGAGCGTGGCCAGGCGTGGACGGTGCACGGCGCGAGCCTCAGGCCAGGTTCGGGAGGGTCACCACGTCGACGTGGAGCACCTCCTCGAACGCCCGGATCTCGCTGAGGCACGCCTCGCTCGGGCGGGAGAGCGCGCGGAGCTTGGCGCACGCGGCGACCCCGCCCTCGAACACGGTGTTCGTGACCTCCTCGACGTTGATGCCGTGGCGCTTGAGGACGGCCAGCACGTTCGCGAACGTGCCCACCTTGTCGAGCATGCGGATGACGAGCTGGAACCGAGCCGCCGAGCCCTGCGACACGTTGACGACGTTCGGCACGCTGCCCTCGAGCAGGAAGGAGCGCACCACGCGGACCGTCTCGGTCGCGATGGCCAGCTGCGCCTGATCCGTGGACGCGGCGATGTGCGGGGTGCCGTAGACGAAGCCGCCGCTCGGGCTCGGCTGGAAGAGCTCGCTCGCGAAGGCCTTCGTGCCGCGCGGCTCGTCCGGGTACACGTCGACCGCGGCGCGGAGTCCCCGCGTCTCGACGGCGTGTCGGAGGGCCGCGTAGTCGACCAGCTCGTGCCGGGCGAGGTTCACGAACATCGCCTTCTTCGGCAGCGCGTCGAAGATCCGCGCGCTGACCACCCCGCGCGTGCGCTCGTTGTTGACGAGGTGGACGGAGAGGATGTCGCTCTTCTGCGCGAGGTCCTCGAGCGAGGTCGCGTGGCCCACGCCGAGCTCGTTCGCCCGCGCGACGGAGAGCGCGCGGCTCCACGCAATGGGGATCAGCCCGAACGCGCGCGCCCGCGACGCCACCTCGCGCCCGATGGCGCCGAGGCCGGCGATGCCGATCGTCTTGCCGAACAGCCCCTCCGCGCGGCTGAACTGGGCGCGCTCCCAGCGCCCCTCGCGCAGGGACTGGACGGCGTCGGGGATCCGGCGGTCGAGGCACACGAGGAGGCCGAGGACGAGCTCGGCGACCGCAGAGGCGTTCTTCCCCGGGCAGTTGGCGACGTAGATCCCACGCCTGCTCGCTTCGCGGACGTCGATCGTCGTCGTCTCGGTCCCGGCCCGCACGATCAGGTTCAGCTGCTTCGCGCCATCGAGCGCCTTCTGGCTGACCTCGGTCGAGCGGACGACGAGGATGCCGACCTTGGGCAGGCTCGTCTCGAGGCCCTCGCGCGTGAGCTCGGGCTCGTACACGACCTCGACGGGGAGGGCACGTAGCTCCTCGATGGCGCGCGGGTGCAGCTTGTCGGCGATCAGGAGGCGCATGTTGGGCGCGCGAATATAGCCCAAAGGGCAGGACGTTCTACCGGGAAAGGATCGGGAAGCCCCGCCCGCCCACCACGAGCTCGACCCGGCCCGGATTCGCGGCGGGTTCGGACAGGAACGGCGCAAGACCGGCCGCCTGCGCGTAGCGCGAGAAGCGCGCCTCGAACGGGCCGTGGGGGCTCGACGCCTTCACACGCGCGTACAGGCTGTCGTCGGGCCCCACGAGCACGCCCTCGGGGTCGAGCGGCTCCTCCGAGCCGTCGCTGAGGCGGAGGACGGGGGAGCCGGCCTCGTCCTTCACGGCCACCACCGTGTAGGGGGCATCCTCGACCGTGAAATACGTCCAGTCGTAGCCGTTCGTCAGGATGTAGCGGCCGTCGTCGGGGTGGCGGGAGATCCAGCGGTGCATCGCCTCGGCGAGCTTCGGGTGGCGGACGACGTCCCCGTCGTGGAGGAACACGCCGTCGGCCCGGAGGACGATCGTGCTCTCCCGCGAGCGCCCCTCGGGCGCCGGGAAGCGGAAGAACTCCGGGTGGTCGCCTGGCTTCACGGGCGGGAGCGTAGCGCGTTGACCTCGGGGCCAGGTCGCCCTATACAAGTTTCAAAACATTTTGAAAGTAATGCAGCACATGCAGGGGAGCCCCGCCGCCATGGCCTCCGATCCAGGATCCTCCAGTCTTTTCAGCGATCTGGCACCGCGCCTCGAGGAGCGCCGTCAGCGCCCGGAGGCCCACGCGGCGGCCATACAGGCGCTCTTCGCCCGCGTGGCGCCCCGGTACGATCTCGTGAACCGCGTGCTCAGTCTGGGCCTCGACGCGCGCTGGCGCCGGCGCGTCGTCCGGGCCCTCGACGACGCGCCGCCCGGCGCCGCGCTCGATCTCTGCGCGGGCACGATGGACCTGTCGAGGCTCCTCGCGCGCGCGTTCCCGGACGAGCGCGTCGTCGCGGTCGACTTCTCGCCGGAGATGCTCGCGCGCGGCCGGTCGAAGGCGCCTCGCGTCGAGCGCGTGGTCGCCGACGCGCTCGCGCTGCCGTTCCCCGCCGCGACGTTCACGCGCGTCGTGTGCGGCTTCGGCGTGCGCAACGTCTCCGACGTGCCCCGGGCCGTGCGCGAGGCGGAGCGCGTCCTCGCGCCCGGTGGCGTGTTCGTCACGCTCGAGCTGTTCCGGCCCTCGCGGGCGGTGACGCGCGCGTTCCAGGCCACGTATGCGCGCGCGGTCTTGCCCGGTGTCGGCGGCGCGCTCTCCGGCGATCGCGCCGCGTACCGCTATCTCTCGCGCAGCATGGAGGGCTTCATGGAGCGGGACGCGTACGCGGCGCTCCTCCGCGCGGCGGGCTTCGACGACGTGCGGTCGGTCGATCTCACAGGTGGCATCGCGTCGATCGTGTCCGGGCGGAGGCGCGCATGAAGCGGAAGATCGTCGTGGGCATCACGGGCGCGAGCGGCGCACCCTACGCGCGGGAGCTCCTCGCGTACCTCCACGACCGCGCCCGCTCGAGGGAAGACGTCGAGATCGGGGTGTGCGTCTCGTCGACCGCGCCCGAGGTCTGGCGGCTCGAGTGCGGCGGGGATCTCCGCGAGGGCTGCCCGTTCCCCATCCGCGCGGCGCGCGACTACGGCGCCCCGTACGCGAGCGGGAGCGCCGGGTGGGACGCCATGGCCATCGTCCCGTGCTCGATGAGCACGTGCGCCAAGGTCGCCCACGGCATCAGCGACACCCTGCTCACGCGCGCGGCGGACGTCATGCTGAAGGAGCGACGCACGCTCGTCGTGGTGCCACGCGAGACGCCGCTGTCGCTCGTCCACCTCGAGAACCTCACGGCGCTCGCGCGCGCCGGAACGGTGGTGCTGCCCGCGTCGCCCGCCTTCTACGGCGGCCCGGCCACGGTCGATGACCTCGTGCGCACGGTCGTGGCCCGCGTGCTCGATCACCTGGGGCTCGCCGACCACGACCTCGTGCGCCGCTGGGGCGATCGCCCCGCCACGGAGGCGCGCTGATGCACGCCATCATCCGCGAGATCCTCGACCGCGCCGGCCTCCTCGCCGTGCTCGACGCGCGCGCCGCCGGCAGGGTCGACCTCGTGCGCGTCCCGGCTGCGACGTTCGATCGCACCGATCTGCTCGCCCTCGGCGCGCTCGCCGACCTGCTCCGCGCCCGGGAGGTCGGCGACACGGTCACCGTCACGTGGGGCCGGCCCTGCGACCCGGCGGCGCTCGTCGTTCGCGGCGAGCCCGGCCTCGCCCTCCTGCGCGCCGCGGCGCGGGCGAGGATCCTGGGCCCGATCGGCGCGAGGATCCACGTCGACGTTCCCACGGTGGGCTTCGAGCTTGCGCAGGTCGCGCTGGCGTTCGGCGCCGACGCTCTCGTCGGCCCTCCGGTCGACCGCCGGGGGCTCCCCCTCGCGGACGGGACGGTCCGCGTCAAGGGTGAGGGCCCCGTGTCCCTCGCCACGATGAAGGAGCGCGAGATCCGCCGCATCCTGGAGGCCGCGGGCCGCGTGGCGGTCTTCGAGCGCGGCGCCGACGCCACCGACCCCACCGTGCTGCGCCAGGAGAGCCATGCTGTCTGAGATCGTACGCAAGATCGATCGTGGCGAGCGCCTCGACGTCGCCGACGGGCTCGCCCTCTTCGAGACCCGTGATCTCCTCGGCCTCTTCGCGCTCGCGGACCGGCTCAAGGAGGCCCGCCACGGGGACCGCGTGTACTTCAACCGGAACCTCCGCGTCGAGGTGACGAATGTGTGCGAGGCCTCCTGCCTCTTCTGCTCGTTCGCGAAGCTCGAGGAGGGGCACCCGGGCGCGCGCACCCTCGCGCTCGAGGAGGCGTGGCGGGAGCTCGAGCAGCGCCTCGACGATCCGCCCACGGAGATCCACATCGTCAACGGCCTGCACCCCGGGCTGCCGTTCTCCTACTACGAGGACCTGCTGCGCGGCTTCAAGCGCATCGCGCCGGAGGTCCACCTCAAGTGCTTCACGGCGGTGGAGCTCCACTTCTTCGCTCGCCACTATGGCATGCGCCACGCCGAGGTGCTCGATCGCCTCGTGAGCGCTGGCCTCGGCAGCCTGCCCGGCGGGGGCGCCGAGATCTTCCACCCCGAGGTCCGCGAGCGAATCTGCGCGGACAAGGCCACCGCGGACGAGTGGCTGGAGGTGCACCGGATCGCGCACCGCCTCGGTCTCCGCTCGAACGCGACGATGCTCTACGGGCACATCGAGACGTTCGCCCACCGTGTCGATCACCTCGCGCGGCTGCGGGCGCTGCAGGACGAGACCGGCGGCTTCCAGGCGTTCATCCCGCTCGCCTTCCACCCCGACGGCAACGGGATGCGGAACCTCCCCGCGCCGACCGCGATGGACGACCTCCGCACGCTCGCGGTGAGCCGGCTCTTCCTCGACTCGTTCGATCACGTGAAGGCCTACTGGGTCAGCCTGGGCCCCGACGTGGCGCAGATCGCGCTCGCCTGCGGGGCCGACGACATCGACGGCACGATCGTGCACGAGACCATCTACAGCGCCGCGGGATCGAGCTCTCCCTCGGGTCTCACGAAGGCCGAGCTCGTGCGCCTCATCCAGGAGGCCGGTCGGCGGCCCGTCGAGAGGGACACGCTCTACCGCGTCCTGGAGGAACACCCCCGGGTCGCCGTCCCCGAGGCGTCCGTGAAGGTGCGAGACCGGAAGGCGAGGAGGCACCTCGATGTCCTCGTCTGAAGTGCCCCTCCGCGTCGCCGCCGTCTCGTACCTCAACGCCCGGCCCCTCGTCGAGCCGCTCCGGGATCACCCCGCGGTCCGGCTCACGTGCGGGCTCCCGCGCGACGTGGCCCGGATGCTCGCGGAGGACGAGGCCGACGTGGCCCTGATGCCGGTCGCCGCCGCGGCCGAGCAGGGAGACGTGCGCCTCCTCCCGGGCATGGCCATCGGCGCGAGGGGGCCGGTCCGGAGCGTGCTCCTCGTGTCGGAGCGCCCAGTCCACGAGCTCGACGAGGTGTGCCTCGATCTGTCGAGCCGCACCAGCCTCGTGCTCGCGCGGCTGATACTTGCAAGATACAAGCTCTCCCCGAGGCTCCTCGGCTTCCCGTCGTCGCGCGCCCTCGCCGAGGTTCGCGGGTCGCGCGGCGCGGTGGTGATCGGAGATCCCGCGCTCGACGCAGGCGCGCGCTTCCCGTGTGTCATCGACCTCGCGGGGGCCTGGTACGCGTGGACGGGCCTGCCGTTCGTGTTCGCGGCCTGGTGCCATCGACCCGGCGCCCTCGCGCCCGAGCACCACCGCCTCCTCCTCGACGCGAAGGAGGTGGGTCTCGGGATGCGCCGCAGCCTCGCCGAGGAGCACGCGCGGAAGACGGGCCGGTCCGCAGGCGAGCTCGAGCGGTACCTGACCGAGCACCTCTCGTACGCGCTCGGCGACGACGAGGAGCGCGGCCTCCGTCGCTTCTTCGACGAGGGCCACGCGGCGGGCCTCCTCCCCCGCGGGGACGATGTCGTGGTCGCGGCCCCACGCGGCCCGGCGCCTCGTGGATCCACGCTCGACGCGGTCCTCGCACGGGCCGCGGAGGGCGAACGCCTGTCGGGATCCGACGCCGAGCGGCTGCTCGCGGGAGCCAGCGTCTTCGAGCTGGGCATCGCGGCCGACGCGTCGCGGAGGCGCCGCCACCCCGCCGGCGTCGTGACGTACATCGTCGATCGCAACGTCAACTACACGAACGTCTGCACCACGAGCTGCCGCTTCTGCGCCTTCTACCGGCCGGTCGGGCACGCCGAGGGCTACGTCCTCGACCGGGAGGTGCTCGGGAGGAAGCTCGACGAGGTCGTCCGCGCCGGCGGCGTCCAGATCCTCCTGCAGGGAGGGCTGAACCCCGAGCTCGGACTCGACTGGTACGAGGACCTCTTCCGCTGGATGAAGTCCGGCTGGCCTCTCGGCCTCCACGCGCTCTCGCCCGAGGAGGTCCTGTTCATCGCCCGCAACGCGTCCCTGGACGTCGAGCGCGTGCTCGAGCGCCTCCACGCCGCTGGCCTCGATTCGGTGCCGGGAGGCGGCGCCGAGATCCTGGTCGACCGCGTGCGCCGGCGGATCGCGAAGGCGAAGTGCACCTCGGAGGAGTGGCTCGGCGTGATGCGGGCGGCCCACCACATGGGGCTCCGCTCCAGCGCGACCATGATGTACGGCACGGTCGACACCCCGCGCGACCGCGTGCTCCACCTCCTGAAGCTCCGCGATCTGCAGGACGAGACGCGCGGCTTCACCGCGTTCTTCTGCTGGGATTTCCAGTACGAGCAGGGCGTGCGCGTGGCCCCGAAGGACACGGGCACGCTCGTCTACCTGCGGACGCAGGCGCTCGCGCGG
The DNA here is from genome assembly GCA_005777185.1 of Myxococcales bacterium. Classification (GTDB taxonomy): domain Bacteria; phylum Myxococcota_A; class Polyangia; order Polyangiales; family Polyangiaceae; genus SXNL01. Next base: position 5,482 of record SXNL01000401.1, on the reverse strand, counting down.
CTCGTCCTCGACAACTTCGATCACGTCGGCGCCTCGTGGGTCACCCAGGGCCCAGCCGTCGGGCAGGTGGCGCTCCGGTTCGGCGCGGACGACTTCGGCAGCGTGATGTTCGAGGAGAACGTCGTGTCGAGCGCCGGCACGTCGTTCCGCATGGACGCTGGCACGATGGAGTCGCGGATCCACGAGGCCGGCTTCCTCGCCGCGCGGCGGGACGTCCGCTACACGCACCTCACGGAGCCCGCCTAGCGGTGGCGCGCGCGATCCACGCCCGCTTCGTCGTGACGGCGGACGGACCGCCGGTGTCGGACGGCGCGATCGTGGAGGACGCGGACGGGTGGATCGTCGACCTCGGGCCCGCGGCCGAGATCCTGCCGCGCCACGCCGGCGCCGACGTCGTGCGGGTCGAAGGGATCGTGCTCCCCGGCCTCGTGAACGCGCACACGCACCTCGAGCTGTCGGCGCTCGCGGGGAGGGTGCCCGCGGGGCTCGGGTTCGTGGCGTGGGTGGATCGGCTGATGCGCGCGCGCGCCGAGGTCGACGACGACGAGGCCTCCCGCGGGGCGGACGCGGCCGTCGACGAGCTCCGCGCGTTCGGGACGGCGGCGGTCGGGGAGGTCACGAACACGGGGATGGCGGAGGGCGCGCTCGCGCGAGCGGGGATGTACGCGTGCATCTTCCACGAGGTCTTCGGCCTGCGGCGGACCGCGGACCGCGGACCGCCGACGGTGAGCAGCGGACGGCGGATCCGGGTGCCCTGCGCGCACGCCGTCCACACGACGCACCCCGATGTCGTGCGCCGGATCGCGACGGAGGCCCGCGCGTCCGGTCGGCGCACCTCGATCCACCTCGCGGAGCATCCGGGCGAGCGCCTCGCGATCGAGGAGGGCGCGGGCCCGATGGCGGCGTGGATCGCGGCGCGCTCGGCCCTCCCCGCCGGCGAGATCCTCTGGCCCCGGCGCCCGCTGTTCGACGTCGCGGACGAGCTGGGCCTGCTCGCGCCCCACGTCCTCCTCGTCCATCTCACCGACGCGCGCCCCGACGAGATCCGCCGTGTCACGCGGGGCGGGGCGCCCGTGGTGCTCTGTCCGCGCTCGAACCTCTGGATCGAGGGCGCGACGCCTCCTGTCGAGGCGCTCCTTCGCGCGGGGGTAGTGCCGGCGCTCGGCACCGACTCGCTGGCGTCGAACGCGTCCCTCGACGTCCTCGAGGAGGCGGCCACGCTTGCCCGCCGCTTCCCCGACCTGCGTGCGGATCTCCTCGTCGAGATGGCGACCCGAGCGGGCGCCGACGCCCTCGGCTTCCCCCACCTCGGCCGCATCGCGCGCGGCACGCGCCCGGGTTTGCTCGCCGTGGAGGCGCCGATCTCCGCGGACCCGGCGCGCTTCCTCCTCGACCACGTGGACCTCCCGCGCGCCTGGGTGTCCGCGCCATGAGCGGCGTCCTCGCCCGCCTGCGCTCGTACGCCTCCCTCGTGGCGCTCTCGCACACGATCTTCGCGATGCCGTTCGCGGCGAGCGCCGTGGTCCTCGCGCACACGGTCCCCCACCGCGCGCTCGATGAGCGGCGCGTCGCCGCGCTGATCGTGTGCATGGTGACCGCGCGGACGAGCGCGATGGCGTTCAATCGCTTCGCGGATCGCGACATCGACGCCAGGAACCCGCGCACGCGCGATCGAGAGATCCCGCGCGGCGCCATCGGCGCGACCGAGGCGCTCGCCCTCTCGATCGTGTCGGGGGTCCTGTTCGTCGCGAGCGCCGCGACCCTCGGCAGAGCGCCGGGGGTGCTCGGCGTGCCGGTGCTCGCGTTCCTCCTCGGGTACTCGTACGCCAAGCGCTTCACCTGGGCCGCGCACGCGTGGCTCGGGATCGCCCTCGCCCTGGCGCCGGGTGGGGCCTGGATCGCGATGGGCGCCTCGCCGTCGGGCGCCATCGTCTGGCTCATGGCGGGCGTTGCGACCTGGCTGTTCGGTTTCGACGTCCTCTATTCTCTCCAGGACGAAGGCTTCGATCGCGAGAACGGCCTCTCGTCCGTCCCGGCGCGCTTCGGCACCACGCGGGCGCTCGTCGCGAGCGCCGCCTCCCACCTGGTCACGGTCGTCGCCTTCGTCGCGGCGGGCCTCGGGTTCCATCGTGGAATCATCTACTTCGGAGGGGTAGGTGCGTGTGCGCTGGTCCTCGCGTGGGAGCACGTGATCGTGGGCCGAGGCGATCTCCGGCGCATCGACAGGGCCTTCTTCGACATGAACGCGATGGTCGGCGTCGGCTTCTTCGCCTGCACCCTCGGAGACGTCTTGCTATCCTCTCCTTGACGTCCGCCCCTCGGCGGACGGACCGCCGAGGGATCACGCATGGCAAGGACGCGCGGCTACACGAGACCCAAGGACACGGCCGCGGCCACGCTGTGGAGCGTGTTCGCCGGCGGCGGCCTGTTCGACAACACGACCCCGCGCCAGAACAAGAAGGGCTGGGACATCTTCGAGCTCGGACAGAAGTCGTTCTGGGCCGTTCCGACCGCCTGCGCGTGGGACGAGCCCGTGCGGGAGGATCCCGAATACGCCGAGGCGATCGCCGCCATGCTCGGCTTCCTGCTCCCCGGCGAGAAGGCGGCGGTCACGGGGGCGAGCTACATCTCCACGCTCGTGCGGACGGAAGAGGCCAAGTTCTACTTCGCCGAGCAGGCCCTCGAGGAGGCCAAGCACTACGACGCCCTCCGCCGTCTGGTCCCCAAGATCACGGGGCGCCCGCTCGACGCGCCGCGACCGCTCGTCCGCATGCTGTACACCTTCGGCGTGCTCGACCGTGACGACGTCGCGTTCATGATGGGCAACATCAACGTGATCGGCGAGCACCTCGCCAACCAGATCTTCCACCAGATCAACCACGTGGCGAAGGACCCGAACGTCAAGAAGATCCTCGCGCTCATCGGCAAGGACGAGTCCCGTCACATCGCGGCGGGTCAGCGCTTCTTCCCCGAGGTCTACCCCGAGTTCCGCCGCCGCCGCGCGCGCATCCTCGCGAAGAACCTCGCCACGACCTTGCTCCTCTGTTCGGCGTCGTACGAGCTCGTCCACCCGATGAAGCACCTGTCGATCGATCTCGCCACGGTCATGGACCGCATGTACGAGCACTACCAGGAGGTCTGCGACGGCCTCCCCGCGTTCCCCGAGCAGGGCGTCCGCGACGCGATCCTGGAGCTGCTCAAGCGTGGCACCCCGCAGGTCATCCGCAACATCGAGCGGTACACCCTCGTCGACGGCACCGTCGACAAGGACCGCCTCGTCCGCGACTGCGCGCGCGCCGTGGCGAGCCCTCGCGCCCTCCGCGAGATGCTCGCGGCGTGACGACGTGACCGACCCGCTCCGCGTCGTCGTCGTCGGATCCGGCATCGGCGGATCCGCGGTGACGCTCCTGCTCGCGAAGGCGGGCGTGCCGGTGACGCTGCTCGAGAAGAACCGCACCGTCGGCGGCTCGTGCGCCCAGTACGAGAAGCGCGGCTTCAAGATCGACGTGGGCACGCACATGTTCTCGCGTGGCGACAGGGGCCCGCTCGGCGAGGTGCTGCGGCGCGCGGGGCACGCCGGCGCGATCGACTTCCGGCGCACGCACGACATCTCGGAGATCCGTCTCCTCGAGAAGCGAGCGGGTCAGGCGGGCGGACCGGGCGCCGGCGTCCATGCGGTCCGCGTGCCTTCGCAGCTGAGGCGCGTCCCGCGGTTCGCCTGGGAGATCGCGCGCGCGCTCGATCTCGGCCCGCGCGAGGCGGTGGGCGCCGCCCGCCTGTTCACGCGGATCCTCACCATGAGCGAGGCGGAGGTCGTCCGCTGGAACGATCGCACGATCGAGGAGTTCGTCGAGCCCTACACCGAGCACGCGCCCACACTGGGCGTCTTCGGCTTCCTCCTCGGCCTCTACTTCATCCTCCCGTACTGGGAGGTGTCCGCGGGCGAGGCGATCCACTGCTTCCGCGAGATGGCCTACGCCAACGCGCTGTCGTACCCGATCGGCGGCTCGATCGCGGTGCCCCGCACGTACGTCGACCTGGCGGAGCGATACGGCGCGGAGGTGCGGACCGGCACGGGGGTGAAGCGGATCGTCGTCCGCGAGGGTCGTGTGGTCGGCGTCGAGCTCGAGGGGGGAACCCTCCTCCCCGCGAACGTCGTCGTCAGCACGTCGAGCCTCCGCACGACGGTCCTCCACCTCGTCGGCCCCGCCCACTTCCCTGCGGGCTACGTGGACCGCGTGGCGAAGATCCGCGGATCGTACATCGCCGTCCAGGCCAAGATCGGCCTCTCGAAGCGGCTGGTCGAGGCGGGATCCATCGTGGGGGGCGTCGGCGCGGACGTCGATCTCTCCACGGTCACGACGCACGACATGAAGGAGATGTTCGACGCGGTCACGCGCGGCGAGATCCCCCGCGTCGTCCCGTTCTATTGCCCCGTGCCGACCAACTTCGATCCTGGCCTCGCGCCACCCGGGCACCAGCTCCTCACGGTGTGCGCCGTCGCGCCCACCACCGACGTCGCCCTCCGCGATCCGCCGAAGGCGTGGGAGGAGGCCATGCTCGACACCATCCGCCGCGTCGTGCCGGGCCTCGACGACCACGTCGTCTTCGTCGATCGCTTCGGCACGGACTTCATCGAGCGCTGGATCGGCAAGGAGTTCGGCGCGGCGGTGTCCACGGGTCAGACGCCCGACCAGGTGGGGCGGAACCGTCCGCCGGTGCACGCGCCGATACGCGGGCTCTACTTCGCCGGCTGCAACGCGGGCGGGCGCGGCGTGGGGACCGAGCTCGCGGCGTCGAGCGCGCTGGAGTGCGTGGACCGGATCGTCGCCGACCTCGGACGGGTCCACGCGCCACGCAGCTCGGGGCCGTCGGTGCGCCGGCGGATCGCGCGCGTGGCCGCGCGGCCGATCTCGTGGGCCGTGCGTTGAGGCTCACGGGCCCGTCCGCCACTGCATCCCGGCCAGGAACGAGATCGACCCCTTCGTCTTCGGGGGCTCGCCTTCGAAGCTCGGGAACCGCCACATGAGGACGTCCCCGTAGACGCAGTCCTTGATCTGCGCGCCGATGAACGACGTGTCGATGGCGGCTTCGTGGAAGACCGTGACCTTCACGCCTCTCACGCCCTTGGAGCCCGAGCTCTTGTCCGTGTAGAAGGTGATCTGCCCGGTCGCCGACCACGCGTCGGGCAGGTGCTGGTTCATGAAGCACTTCGCGAGGTGCTGCGCGTTCTCGTTGACGATGCGCGTGTAGGCCGAGGCGTCCGCCGGGCTGAGGTCCTGGCGGCTCGTCGCGCTCGCGCTGAAGACGAGGCGCCGCGCGCTCGCCGGTGGGGGCGGCGTGACGGACGGCGCCGCCGACGGGGACGTGCGCGGAGGTGACGGCACCGTGGCCTTCGGCGCCGCCGTGCTGCCCGAGGGCTGCGCGCTCGGCGTCGACGACGCGCTCGGCGCCCCGCTCGAGCCGGTCAGGACGCGCGCGG
>SXNL01000400.1 GCA_005777185.1 Myxococcales bacterium | reverse complement strand
TGCTCGACTCGGCGCGCTTCCAGCTCGTCCTCGCGCGCGAGGCAGGCGTGAGCGTGAAGGACGTCCGCGCGATGGTGCTCGGTGGTCACGGTGACGACATGGTCCCGGTCCTCTCGATGTGCACCGTCAACGGCGTGCCCGCGACCCAGCTCATCGCGAAGGACAGGCTCACCGCGATCGTCGAGCGCACACGCAAAGGCGGCGGCGAGATCGTGAACCTCATGGGGACGAGCGCGTACTACGCGCCGGCCTCGAGCGCCGTGGCCATGGCCGCCGCCTACATGAACGACCAGAAGCGCCTCCTCCCCTGCGCCTCGTACCTCGACGGCGAGTACGGCTACAAGGACCTCTTCATGGGCGTGCCGGCCATCCTCGGCGGCAAGGGCGTCGAGAAGATCCTCGAGATCCCCCTGACCGAGGAGGAGAAGGGAATGCTCCAGAAGAGCGCCGCGAGCGTGCAGGCGGTCGTCGACGTCGTCAAGAAGAGCTGAATGACGCTCCGGCGCGCCCGGCTGCTCGCGATCCTGGTCGCCGTGCTCCTCGTCGCGAGCTGCACCGTCACGACGCGTCCGACGCTCGAGATCACGCCGGGAGGCCGCGAGCTCGCGGAGGGAGAGGCCCTGCAGCTCCTCGCTTCGCGGCGCTACGCGGGCGGGAACGCCGAGAACGTGACCGCGCTCCTCGACTGGTCCTCCACGGATCCGGCCACGGTGCGCGTCAGCAACAAGCCCGGGACGAAGGGGCTGGTGGAGGCCGTCGGCAGCGTCGGGCGGGTCTTCGTGCGCGCACGAGACACGCTGGGCGGCGTCGAGGAGACGCTGCTCTTCACCGTACGCCCGGCCTCCATCAAGACGCTACGCGTCCTCCCCTCCCCCGCGGTGGTCGTCGGCCGCGGCGACACCACGCAGCTCCAGGCCATGGCCACGCTGTCGAACCGGACGGAGGCCGACGTGACGAGCCGCGTGTCGTGGTCGTCCTCGAGCTACGCCGTCGCCACGGTGAACGACACGGGCGCGGGAAAGGGCGCCGTCACGGGGGTCAGCCCCGGGACCGCCAACGTGACGGCCACCGACGCCGAGACGGGGGTGCAGAGCTCCACCGTCGTGTTCGTGCCCGGGCTGCGTGATCTCCGCGCGCTCACGATCACGCCGAACCCCCACCGCATCGCCGTCACGGGCAGGGCGCAGTTCGTCGTCACGGCCATCTTCAGCGACGGCAGCACCGCGAACTTCACGCCGCTCGTGTCGTGGCGATCGTCGGATCCGACCGTCGCGAGCATCGACGGGACGGGCACCGCGAGCGGCCTCAAGAAGGGCGACGCGGCGATCACCGCCGAGACGACGACGAACGCGCGCGCCACGGCGCTCCTCACCGTCGAGTAGCGGTCAGCGGTCGAAGGTGATCCTGGGGCTGGACACCCCCGGAATGGGGCGCCCGTCCCGGTCGAGCGCGACATCGTACTTCTGCCGCAGCGCGAACTGCTTCGCCTGGCGCCCGAAGCCGTGACCGGGATCCTGCACGATGGTCACGCTCGCCGGGCTCCCCTGCGCGTCCACCACGATCTTGAGGAGCACGACAGCGTGATCGACGCCGTCGGTGTTGGCCTCCTCGGGGAACTCGATCCGCTGCCACCGCTCCGGGTTGAGGAGCCTCGCCGGCCGCGACCGATCGGGTGCCTGCACCGGGGCGACCACGGCCGCGGTCCCCGTCCCCCCCGGCGTGCCCGCGACGCTCGCGGCCATGTTCTGCGTGGGGCCGCCCGTCGCGCCCGCCTGCGTCACGCCGCCCGCGTACGACGTCCCCGTGCCCGAGACGAAGCCCTGACCGGTGAGATCGACGGGCTCGGCCGGATCCGGCGCGGCCGTCAGCACCTTCCCTGCCTGGGCCGCCTGGGGGGGGGGCGGAGGCGCCTCCTTCAGGACCTTCGCGGGCGGCGGTGACTCCTCCTTCTTCTCCTCGGGCGGAGGAGGCGGCGGCTCCTTCGCCTTCTCCTGCTGGATGTCGTACGTCTGGGCGAGCCGGTCCGCGACCATGCCCTTCACGCCGCGGTGCCACTCGATGAACTCGTCGAACATGACGGCGGCCGCGCCCATGCCCGCCACACCGCCGTGGAAGAGGAGCGCGCCCACCAGCACGACGACGAGCAGCGTCGAGCCTCCGGACCCGATGGCGAGGATCCGATCCATCGGATCGATGCCCTCTCTCGCGAGCCGGGGGCGGGTGTTCGTGATGGCGACGTTCATGCGAGGCGACCTACTTGTTGGGGCCGGGGGCGGGGACCATGGGGGGGACGGGCGTGACGCCGAACGCGATCTTCGCGACCTGGCCCTGCTTGAGCAGGTCGAGCACGTGGATCACGCGGCCGTGCGAAACGGCGCTGTCGGCCTTGATCACGGCGCGGAGATCCGCGTTCTTCTTCTTCGCGTCGCGGGCGAGGGGGAGGATCGCGTCGTCGTTCGGGATGGGGCGCGAGTCCACCTGGGCCGACCCGTCGGCGGCGAGGACGATGCTGAAGATCACCTGGATCTCCGACCCCGTCGCGGCCTTGGGCAGATCGAGCGGCACCGACTGCGACACGATGAGCTTCGCCGTCACCATGAAGATGATGAGCAGCACCAGCGTGATGTCGACGAGCGGCGTCACGTTGATGCCGACGATTCCCTCGTCGGCGTCCATGTCGCCAGACGCCATCAGTTCGCCCCTCCGTCGTCGTCTTCGCGGGCTGGCGCAGGCTTCTTCGGCGCCTTGCCGGAGCGCTCGCTGCGGGCCGCCGCCGTCTCGACGGCGTCCTCGATCGACCCGGTCACCGGCGCCGTCGCCTTGAGGTGCGCGAGCAGCACGTGCCCGAGGGCGTCGGTGTTGGCCTGCGTGGTCTTCACGATGCGCTGGAACATGTTGTACGCGGCGACCGCGGGGATCGCGACGAGGAGGCCGATCGCGGTCGCGACGAGCGCCTCGGCGATGTTCGCCATGACGGCCTGGGGCGCCACCTGCGAGGCCTGCCCGGGCACCGCCGAGTTCGCCTTCCCGAGCTCGTCGAACGCACCGACGATGCCGATGACGGTGCCGAGGAGCCCGATGAAGGGCGCGTTGTTTCCGAGCGTGCCCAGGTACGCGAGCCGCTTCTCCAGCTTGACTCTCTGCAGCGCGGCAGCCCCCGCCATCGCCTCCTCCGCCGCCTCGCACCCGAGATCCGCCTCGACGATGCCCGCCACGACGACGGCGGCCTCCGCGCTCGGCGACGCCTCCAGCCGGCGCCGCGCGCCCGCGAGGTCGCCGCTGCGGAGCAGCTTCCCGAGATCCCGCATGAGCGTCCCGACATCGTCACGGAGCGACCAGTACAGCCACGCGCGCTCGAGCATGACCGCGAGCGACACGACGCTCAGCACCAGCATCAGGACCAGGACCCACCAGGTCCCCAGGCCCACCATCGCGCTCTTGATTCGCTCGATCATCCGTCAGGTCTCGCTCTCTCCCCGGGTGCCCGCGTTATTGAAATTGATTTTCAAGTTTATAGCGCCTGGATGGCGCCTCGGCCACCAGATTTGTAATACTTTGTTTCACGATTTCTCCACGTCGTGGGGCGCCAGAGCCCCATGCGGCTCGCGCCGGGCGGCGACGGTGGGCGGCGCGTCCTCGGCCAGGGTGAACACGTGGCCCAGCACGGTCGTTGCGTACGCCCCGCTCGGGAGGTCGAACGAGGCACGCACCCCGTCGCGGTCCACGGTCACCTGCATGCGGCGCACCTCCAGGCCGAGAGGGCGCCTCGTGCCCTCGCCGAGGCGAGCGTGGGTCGCCCAGTCGAATGAATCCCCCACGATCCCGCGCTCTTCTTCCAGCTCGATCGCGAGCGCCTCACCCTCGGGGCGCACCATCCGCACCCCCGGCATGGGTCCCGTAGGCGACACCTCGCCCCTCTCCGCGCGTTCACGGTCCACGCCTGGGTCGCTGCACACGAAGAGCCCTCTGCTCGCCTTCACCCGGAGGACATCCCCCAGAAGGGGAACCTTCCAGCTCCCCTCATGCACGCGGCGCTCCAGCACCCGGTTGAAGACCGCCGACTGGAGGGCCGAGAACAGGAACCGCTGCTGCCTCGGATCGCGCGGCCCGCGCTCCTCCCCGCGCAGCCATGCGAGCGCCTGCGCGGCGTTGTCCCCGGCCCGCCCGAAGCGCTGGTCGCCGAAGGCGTTGGGCACGCCTTCGCGCCCGACGCGCTCGAGCGCCTCCACGGCGTCTGGCACGCGCTCCGCGGGCACGTCGCGCACCCGCACCACGAACCGGTTCCCCGCGAGGTGCCCGGTGCGGAGCTTGTTCCCGTGCCGGGCGACCGACAGGATCGCGATCCCTTCCAGCGACAGCGACAGCGCCCGCCCCTCGAAGCCGGCGTCCTTGACCGGCGCCAGCACCGAGATCGTCTGCCGCGTGATCCCGTGTCGGTCCTTCAGCCCCGCCACCCCGGCGTCCCGGGCGCGCGTCCCGAGGGCGTCCGCGATGCGTCGCACGGCCTCGTCGGTCGTGAGGCCCCGCTTCTCGAAGCGGATGTACACGTGCTCCCCCGCGCCGCACGGCTCGTACAGCGGGATCTCCTCGACGACGAAGTCGTCGAGGTGCTGCTTGATGCTTCCCGGCGGCCTCGCCATGCCGTGGCTGCGCGCCGCCCTACCCGAGCTCGTGGGGCATGACGTCGCGGGGGCTCCGGAAGTACTGCTGCGGCGAGTACTCCAGGAAGTTCGACACCCGGGACGTGTACACGCAGGCATAGTCGTCCACCTGCTTGCCGAAGCTCGACTGCTCCTTGCCCTCCTTCAGCAGCGCCCCCCAGAACGGGTGGAACCGCGCGTCCACGCGGCGGGTGATGCCCTGCAGCTCAGCAGCCTCGTCCTTCAGCCGCCCGCGGATGCGCTCGACGGCGCGCTTGATGCGGAGGCGCTCGGCCTCGAGGTCCTCGGCGTTCGCGGGCCGATCCGTCTTCGACTCCAGGACACGCGTGAGCTCCTTGATCCGCCCCTGGTAGAACCGGAGTTCGTCCTCCAGGTCCTCGCGCGCGTGCTCGAGGGCCTCGCGCCGCGCGAAGTCCGCGCGGCACGACTCGTACGCGACGATCTCGTGCTCGAGCTCCTGGATCACGAGCGCGGTCCGCCACGCGCTGTCCTTCTTGGAGCGCAGGATGTCGCCGTAGATGTGATCCCCGACGTACAGCACGTCGTCGCCGGCTGCGCCCAGCGCGCGCTCGAAGTCCACGAGGTTTCCGCCCTCGTAGATCTTGCCGCGCTCGAGCGGGAACGTCGCGGGCCGCACCACCTGGCCGTCGCGCTCCAGGAGCGGCCACCGCTCCTGGAAGAAGGCCGGCTTGGTGGCGGCGACCACGACGATGTCGAAGAAGTGCCGCCACGACGGGTACTCGCCCATCTGCCCGCCGAGCAGGTACGTCATCATCCGGTCGGTGTACGCCGCGCGCGAGTTCGTGAGCAGGAAGAGCTTCTTCCCCGAGCTCCGGAGCTTGTGCAAGGTCGGCGCGAGCAGGGGATCCCGCCGGATGTACACGCCGAGGTTGTTCGACACCTCGTCGAGGATGGTCCCGTCGCGGTGCGCCTCGTCGATGCACTCGCGGATGTCCGTGAAGGTCTGGGCGTAATCGACGGCGTAGCCCTCGGTCTCCATCGCGTGGACGATCGACGCGTAGCAGGCCACCTCCGAGAGCGCGTACAAGGTGTCGATCCAGTGGTAGCGGGGCGTCGCCGGCCGGATCTTCTTCTGGTGGTAGAGTTCCTTCACCTCGTCGACGGAGAGCTCGCGGAGGCCGTGGTAGCCCCTGTTGACGAACTTGTAGCGGTCCATCTTGAGGATGTGCCCGTACTTCTTGTCGATGAGGAGCCCGCGCACAGGGAAGTCCGTCGGCGGCTCCACGCGGGCGATGATCTCGGGGTAGCCGCGGCGGAGGAGCTTCGAAACGGTCGCGCGGATGCTGAGCGCGTCCATCGCGGGCTGGTCGTAGATCGCGAGCGTGTAGTCCATGTCGAAGCCGACCCACGCGAGGCTCGCCATCTTCAGGTTTCGGTTGCAGAATACACGCGTATGCCGCGGGATGCGGACCAGGCCAGCCGACCGCTGCGAGAGGGCGTCGTTCAGGGGGAGGACCAGCTGCGAGGAGCTCGGAACTTTCGGGATGTGGGGATCGGACATCTCGCGCGGCCGGTGCCGAAGGCGCACGGCGCCTCCTCCATGAATGTGTACCGTGCATGTAGCATGGCGCGCGCACCGCTGCACGCGTGCTCGCGCTCGTCCGGCTGTGGTAGAGGCGAGGCGTGGCCTCGTTGAAGATTGTCGTGCTCCGCGCGGGCGACACGCCGCCCGACGTGGCCAGGGAAGAGGGCCAGTTCACCGGCTTCATCCGGCGCGCTGCCGACGGCGCCGGGCGCGGCGAGGTGGCCTGGACGGAGATCGACCTCCGCACGGACGGGGCGCTCCCCGACCCCTCCGCGTTCGACGCCTTCGTCATGACCGGCTCCTCCCACAGCGTGACGGAGCGCGCGCCCTGGATGCTGCGCGGCCAGGCGTACCTGCGCGAGCTGGTCGATCGCCGCCGCCCGTTCTTCGGGATCTGCTTCGGCCACCAGATGCTCGCCGAGGCGCTCGGCGGCGCGGTCCAGAAGAACCCGAACGGCCGCGAGATCGGCACCATCACGGTCGACGCCACGGCGGAGGGCGACCAGGATCCCATCTTCCGCGACCTCCCCCGACCGCTCCGCGTGAACGCGACCCACACCGACGCCGTCGTGACCCCTCCCTCCGGCGCGCGCCACCTCGCCACGAGCTCGCTGGATCCGTACGCGGCCTTCGCCATCGGCGACACCGCGCGCGCCGTGCAGTTTCACCCCGAGTTCCACGCCGCGGTCATGCGCGGCTACGTCCGCGCGCGCGCCCACCTCATCGACGCCGAGGGGCTGTCCCACGCGGAGATCCTCGCCACCGTCACGGAGACGCCGGACGGGGCGGGGATCCTCCGGAACTTCGTGCGCCACTTCATCCCCTGAACCGTGATCCCGATGCGACCGCGCGCGCCGCTCCTCCTCGTCCTCCTCGCCGCCCTCCCCGCCGTCCTCCCATCGTGCACGGAGCACGTCCCCGCGCCGAGGAGCGCGACGCTCGCGCGGATCTCGCGCGGCCCCCACGCCGTCGAGGCGACGACCGACGGGCTCGTGTTCTACGACGCGTCCACCGCGCTCCTCCGGCTGCCTCTGTCCCACCTCTCGTTCGGCGTCGTACCCGAGCTTGCGGACGGGCTCGCGTACGATCCCTACTGGCTCGAGTACTCACCCTCGGGCGGCGCCCCCGAGCCGCCGGGGGACCTCGCGTGGGAGTCGCCCGGGCGCCTCTCGCTCGCGAGCCGCACGGACGCGGAGATCGTGCTCTCGACCACGCTCCCGCACGGCAAGGCGGGCCTCACGGTGCGCGCCGAGGCGGACGGGCGCTTCTCGGTCACCGTCACCCCCGAGGAGAGCGGCGCGAAGATCGCGTACCTGCGGATCGGCGCGAGGGCGTCGGCGTCGGAGGGCTTCTACGGCCTCGGCGAGTGGCCGGACGCCGTGAACCACCGGGGCAAGCTGCGGCCCATGCAGATCGAGACCGATCCGGACCTCGAGAGCCGCTACAACGAGAACCACGTCCCGATCCCGCTGCTCATCGGGACGCGCGGCTGGGGGATCTTCGTCGCGTCGAAGCGCGTCGGCCTCTTCGACGTCGCGCGCAAGGAGCCGGACCTCGTCGAGACGACGTGGGCGGTCGCCGGCGCCGACCGCCCCGACGCGTGGAAGATGTACCTCCTCGGCGCGTCCGAGCCGATCGACGTGACGCGCCTCTACTACGACGTCACCGGATACCCCCGCGTCCCCGCGCCGTGGGGGTTCGGGCCCGTCTTCTGGCGCAACGAGAGCAAGGACCAGGACGAGGTCCTGTCCGACATCGCGACCCTGCGCAGCCTCGATCTCGCCACCACGGGATTGTGGATCGACCGGCCGTACGCCACGGCGGTGAACACGTTCGACTTCGACGCCAAGCGCTTCCCCGATCCGAAGCGGATGATCGACGCGGCCCACGACGCGGGGCTACGGGTCGCCCTCTGGCACACGCCCTACCTCGAGCCCTCGGCCAGGCCCCTGCGCGGCGAGGCGGAGTCGAAGGGCTATTTCGTCCCGAAGCCGAGCATCTCGCTCAACTCGTGGTCGACGCCGATCGACTTCACCAACCCGGCGGCGACCCGCTTCTGGCAGGACAACCTCGGGCGGTACACCACGCTCGGCGTCGAGGGGTGGAAGCTCGACTTCGCGGAGGACGTCGCGCCGAGCCTGCGGGGCAACCGCAACAAGTGGGGCTTCTCCGACGGCTCCGACGAGCGCACGATGCACCACGGGTACACGGTGCTGTACCACCGGACGTACCAGGAGGTGCTCCCGCCGGACGGGTCCTTCATGCTCTGCCGGGCGGGTCGGTGGGGCGACCAGGTGAACGTGTCCGTGATCTGGCCGGGCGACATGGACGCGTCCTTCGCCCGGCACCGCGAGAAGCGCCGGCTCCCGAGCGGGGAGGAGATCGTGAGCGTCGGCGGGCTTCCCGCCACGGTGATCCAGGCGATCGGACTCGGCCCGTCCGGCTTCCCCTTCTTCGGCGCGGACACGGGCGGCTATCGCCACGGCCCGCCGGATCGCGAGCTCTACATCCGCTGGTTCGAGCAGACCGCCCTCTCCAGCGTGATGCAGGTCGGCGACTCGTCGTCGCAACCGCCCTGGCTCTTCACGGCGTCGAACGGCCGAGACCAGGCGGCGCTCGATCTCTACCGCGCGTACGCGCGGCTGCACCTCAGGCTGTTGCCGTACCTCCACACGCACGCCATGAACGTCCGTCGAGGCGGCCGTCCGCTCATGCGCCCGCTCGGCCTCGCGTACCCCGCCCTCGGCGTGCACCCGGACGACGCCTACCTCCTCGGTGACGCGCTCCTCGTGTCGCCGGTGGTCGATCGCGGGCAGACGTCGCGCGAGGTGATCTTCCCCGACGGCGAGTGGGCGTCGTGGTGGGACGCCTCGGTCCACGCGGGCGCGACGACCGGCGCGCGCGAGCGGATCGCGGCGCCCCTCGACAGGATCCCGCTGTTCGTCCGCAAGGGCGGGATCGTCCCGCTCTTGCGCCCCACGATCGACACCCTCTCGCCGGTCCGCTCCCCGAAGGACATCGACGCGCTCGCGACCGACAAGGGATCGCTGTACGTCCGCGCCTTCCCGGACCCCGCGCGCGCGTCCACCTTCGTGATCGAGGGGGGCGGCACGATCACGATCGCGCCCGAGGGATCGAACCTCGCGATCGCGCACGAGGGGTGGAGCGCGAGCCCGGCCGTGTTCGAGCTGGTGCTCGCCGCGAAGCCGCGAGGTGTCTCGCGTCCGGGGGCAGGGGCGATCGCCGAGGTCGCGAGCGTGACCGCGCTCGACGGCGTGGCGGCGGGGTGGACGTGGACGGGCCAGGGGATGGCGGTGGTGAAGGCGGCGAGCGGACGCGTGATCGTGGAGCGCTGAGGCGCTTCAGGGCCGCGGGCGCCGACCCACGCCGTCGCGTCTACCCCTTCCTCGACGGCGGGGTCTTCTTCGTCTCGACCGCGACGAACTGCCCGGACCGACGGCGCGAGAACGTGATGACGAGCTGCTCCACGTACCGGGGCACTTCGGGGATCGGCCCGATGTCCTCGAGCCGCGCGACCTCGCTGCCGCAGGCGCGGGCGAGCTCACGGAACGGCTCGAGGTCGTCCTTCGCGGCGCCGAGCTCGCCGACGACGACGACGAGCGGGCGCGTGAGGAGGATCCGCTCGGACGCCGCCGCGAGGTGGCTCACGCGGACCAGGGGGATCGGGCTCATCTGATCCGCGATGGCGTCCGCGAGATCGTCGGACAGCCCGACGACCATCAGGCACGGCATCGCGACGTTCTTGCGGGTGGGGGTCGGTCGATCGCGCATCGCTACGTTGTGGGCACCAAGCTACACTAGTTACGCACGCCCGCGCGCCCGCGCAACCGGCCGGGCCCGATCCGAGACGCTCAGACCCGGAGAAACCCGCGCGACAGGAACCCGTAGATCGCCTCGACGATCTCCTCTTCCCCGAGCGCGAGGTCGCGCATCGTGACCTGGTACAGGATCTCCTTCATCGCCCCCATCGCGAGGACCGCGAGGATCTGCGCGTCCCCCGGCGCGACGATCCCGAGTGCCTGCCCGTCGGTCAAGCTCTCGCGGAGGAGCTTCCCGACCTCCTCGTAGAAGACGAGGAGCTTGCGGTCGAAGCCTGGATCGAGACCGACCGCGTCGGAGAGCAGGATCTTCGTCGTGGCCTTGTCCTCGAGCAGGACGCCGACGATCCGCCGGATGTTGTCCTTGATCTGATCCTCGACGGGCGCGGCCGGATCGACGCGCGTGATGGCCATCCCGAGGCGGGCGAAGGCGCGGTCGACGATCTCCTCGAAGATGCCGCGCTTGTCCTCGAAGTACAGGTAGAAGGTGCCGCGGGCGACGCCGGCGGCCGCCACGATCTCGTCGATCTTGGCGGCGTGGTAGCCCCGCTTCGCGAACACATCGCGCGCGGCGGCGAGGATCTGCTGCCGTCGCTCCGCCTTGTCGATCTGGGCCACGGCCTCTTGTATCGGAAATCCCGACGGATTTCACCCGCGCAGCGGGTCCTCGGGGAGGGTCCCACTGACACGGGTGTCAATGGCCGGTAACCCGGTCCGGACCGACTTGACAAGCCTTGCCTTCCCGTGACTGACATGTCAGTCTAGCCCCTGCTCGCCCCGTCTCGCCCCGTCTCGCGCTGCGCCCCCGCAAGGAGTCTCATGCCCGTCGGCTCGCCTTTTCTCGCCATCGGAATGGACGTCGGCTCCACCACGGTCAAGGCGACCGTCGTGGACCCGGCCAGCAAGGCGATCCTCTGGAGCGACTACCAGCGGCACCACACGAAGCAGCCCGAGAAGGTGCTCGAGCTGCTCGACGCGATCATGGCCTCGTTCCCGGACCATCCGCGGGATGCGTGGCGCATCTTCCTCACGGGCTCCGGGTCGGCGCCGCTCTGCGAGTCGACGGGCGGCAAGTTCGTGCAGGAGGTGAACGCGGTCACGCTCGCGGTCGAGCACCTGCACCCGGACGTCGGCTCGGTCATCGAGCTCGGCGGTCAGGACGCGAAGATCATCATGTTCAAGGAGGCGGCCGGCGCGGAGAGCGCGAACGGCGGCCCCGCCCCCGCCGGGAAGAAGAAGGACAAGACCGCCCTCGCGTCGATGAACGACAAGTGCGCGTCGGGCACGGGCGCGACCATCGACAAGTGCTTCCTGAAGGTCAACGCGCCGCCGGAGCTCGTGACCACGCTCCGCTTCGACGCCTCGAAGCTCCACCACGTCGCCGCGAAGTGCGGCGTGTTCGCGGAGACCGACATCGTCAACCTGATCAAGAGCGGCATCCCGTCGACCGAGGTCCTCTGCTCGCTCGCCGACGCGATCGTGATGCAGAACCTGTCGGTCCTCACACGCGGCAACACCCTCAAGGCGCGCGTCCTCCTCCTCGGCGGGCCGAACACCTACCTCCCCTTTCTCCAGGACTGCTGGCGCCTGCGCATCCCGCAGATCTGGAAGGAGCGCGGCTACGACTACCCGAAGGACGTCCCCATCGAGGAGCTCGTCTTCGTCCCCGAGAACTCGCACCTCTACGCGGCGCTGGGCGCGGTCCTCTACGGCCTGCACGAGGCCGACACCGTCGGCTGGCTCGCGGGCACGGACGGCCTGCGCGAGTACATCACGACGGGCCGGAAGGCGCGGCTCGGCGAGACGGCCGGGCCGCCGCTCTCGAAGCACGAGGAGGAGCTCGAGGAGTTCCGGCAGCTCTACAAGATCCCGCGGTTCCAGCCGACCGAGCTCGCGCCGGGGCAGAAGGTCCGCGCGGCGATCGGGCTCGACGGCGGCTCCACCTCGAGCAAGGCCGTGCTCGTCGACTACGAGGACGGCAAGATCCTCGCGAAGGCCTACCAGCTCTCGAAGGGCAACCCCATCCAGGACACGAAGGAGCTCCTCGCCCAGCTCAGGGCGTACGTCGTGGACCAGGGCGCCGAGCTGGAGATCATGGGCTTCGGCGCCACGGGCTACGCGGCGGACGTGCTCGAGGAGTGCGTGAAGAGCGACGTCAACATCGTCGAGACGGTCGCCCACATGCTGAGCAGCGTCCACTACTTCGGCGACGTCGACGTGATCTGCGACATCGGCGGGCAGGACATCAAGGTCCTGTTCATGAAGAACGGCGACATCGCGAACTTCCGCCTGTCGAACTCGTGCTCGGCCGGCAACGGCACGCTGCTCCAGGCCACGGCCGACTCGTTCGGCGTGCCGGTGACGGAGTTCGCCGACGTGGCGTTCAAGGCCGAGCTCGCGCCCAAGTTCAGCTACGGGTGCGCCGTCTTCCTCGAGACCGATCGCGTCAACTTCCAGAAGGAGGGCTTCTCCAAGGAGGAGATGCTCGCCGGCCTCGCGCAGGTGCTGCCCAAGAACGTGTGGCAGTACGTCGTTCAGATCCCGCGCCTCGCGTCGCTGGGGCGCAAGTTCGTGCTCCAGGGCGGCACGCAGTACAACCTCGCCGCCGTCAAGGCGCAGGTCGACTACATCAAGGAGCGCGTCCCGGACGCCGAGGTGTTCGTCCACCCGCACACCGGCGAGGCCGGCGCGATCGGCGCCGCGATGGAGACCCTGCGCGTCGTCAAGCGCAGGGGCAGGTCGACCTTCATCGGGATCGATCAGGCGATCGACCTCGAGTACACGAGCAAGAACGACGAGGAGACCGTCTGCCACTTCTGCCCGAACGAGTGCAAGCGCACGTTCATCGACACGAAGACGCCCGACGGCGCGTCGAGCCGCTACATCGCGGGCTTCTCGTGCGAGAAGGGCACCGTCGAGTCGAAGGAGGCGATGCTCGCGCTGGTCGCGGACCGGAAGAAGACCGCGCAGCAGTTCCCCAACATGGTGGACTACGAGGCCAAGCGCGCGTTCATGCACTTCTACACGCCCGCACCGATGCCCGAGGACGGGTCGCCCATCCGCGACGTCGCCGTCAAGAAGGGGATCTTCGGCCAGCGCCGCGTCGAGTACACGCGCCCGTTCAAGCGTTCCCCGAAGGCGACCGCCGACCAGCGCAAGCGGACGCGCATCGGCATCCCGCGCGTGCTCAACCTGTACTCGACTGCGCCCTTCTTCCGCACCTACTTCGAGGCGCTCGGCGTGCCGAAGCAGAACGTGGTGTTCTCCGACGAGACGACGGAGGAGCTCTGGGTCGAGGGCGGAAAGTACGGGTCGATCGACCCGTGCTACCCGTCGAAGGTCGCCCAGGCGCACATCCACAACCTCATCTTCCACCAGCACACCGAGAAGAAGCCGCTCAAGTACCTGTTCTTCCCCATCCTGACGCACGTGACGAACTTCGTCACAGACACGATGGACAACGCGTGCTGCCCCATCGTGGCGGGCGCGCCCGAGGTGATGAAGGCGGCCTTCACGAAGGAGGTCGACTTCTTCGCGGAGCGCAAGATCGAGTACGTGGACCCCGCCCTCTCGTTCGTCGAGCCCAACCTCATGGCGCGCCGCATGTTCGAGACGTGGGGCCCCCGCCTCGGCGTCACCGAGGACGAGAGCGACCACGCGTGCCGCGAGGCCTGGAAGGCGCTCACGATCTTCGACGCCGACGTCCAGGAGAAGGGGCGCGCCATCCTCGAGACGGTCGAGGCCGAGGACAAGGTGGCCATCCTGCTCCTCGCGCGCCCCTACCACTCGGATCCGGGCCTCAACCACGGGATCCCCGACGAGTTCCAGGTGCGGGGATACCCGATCCTGTCGGTGCGCTCGATCCCCAAGGATCGCGCCTACCTCGACCGCTACTTCAAGGAGGAGCTCGAGAGCGGCCAGATGAAGTCGCCGCTCGAGCTGAACCACGTGTGGCCCGAGAACTACTCGGTCAACAGCGCGCAGAAGGTCTGGGGCGCGGTGTTCGCGGCGCACCACCCGAACGTCGTGGTCCTCGACCTGTCGAGCTTCAAGTGCGGGCACGACGCGCCCGTGTACGGGCTCATCGACTCGATCATCGAGAAGTCGAAGACGCCCTACGCGGCGCTCCACGACATCGACGCGAACAAGCCCGCCGGCTCGATCAAGATCCGCGTCAAGACGTACACCCACGCCCTGAAGCTCCACGAGGAGCGCCTGGAAGACGCGAGCAAGCGGCGGCACACGCTCGAGCACGCCATCGACGAGAAGCGCCTCGAGCTCCTCGAGTCCAAGGCGCGGCAGATGGCCGCGCGACGCGCGCAGGATCCCGAGCTGTTCGCCCAGATGGAGGCCCTGCGCGAGAAGCTCGCCGCGTACGCCCCCCGCGCGCGGGCCCCCGAGCCGGCGCCGGTGGACAAGGCGATCGTGAAGCTGGGGAAGAAGACCAAGGACGGCGCCGTCGTCCCCGTGAAGATGAAGCCCACGGCACGCGAGGTCGCCGACTTCGCGGCCGAGGCCGAGGAATGAAGAGGATGCGATGAACACGACGACCATTGCCAGCACGAAGAAGAAGCTCCCCATCGCCGGGCAGGCGCTCGACGTCGACGCCGAGCTGGCGCGCTTCGAGGCCGACGAGCGAAAGCGCCTCGGGCTCGACGGGAAGGTCGAACACTGGGTCGAGGACATGGTGGGGCTCGGCTTCAAGAAGTCGGAACGCGGCGGGATCACCCTGCTCATCGGGGGGCTCACGCTCGCGCAGGACTACCTCATCGAGGGAGGCATCAAGGGCATCGGATACAACGTCCAGATGCTGGACGTGCCCTCGACCGAGGCCTTCCAGATGGGCAAGGAGTTCGGCAACCGCGGGCAGTGCAACCCGACGTACTTCACCGTCGGCAACCTCGTGCAGGCGCTCATCACGCTGCGCGACAAGCACGGGATGACCTCGAAGGAGATCGTCGACAAGTTCGTGTTCCTCACCGCCGGCGCGTGCGGGCCTTGCCGGTTCGGCATGTACGTCACCGAGTACCGGAAGGCCCTCCGCGACGCGGGCTTCGACGGGTTCCGCGTGATGCTGTTCCAGCAGACGGGCGGGCTCAAGCAGGCGACGGGCGACGAGGTCGGGCTCGAGCTCAACCCGACGTTCTTCTGGGCCATCGTGAAGGGCATGATCGCCGGCGACGTCATCAACGCGATCGGCTACCGCCTGCGCCCCTACGAGGTCGCGCCGGGCTCCACGAACCAGGCGCTCGAGGCGTGCAAGAAGATCCTCTACACGGCCCTCGAGGAGCGCACCAACGTCCTGCACGCCCTGTGGAAGTGCAAGCCGATCCTCGCGGCGGTGGAGGTCGACAAGACGCTGCCGAAGCCCAAGGTCAGCATCATCGGCGAGTTCTGGGCGATGACGACCGAGGGCGACGGGAACTACCAGTTGCAGACCTTCCTCGAGCAGGAAGGGGCCGAGTGCGACATCCAGCTCCTCTCGGCGTGGCTCCTCTACACGCTCTGGGAGGTGCGCAACGACGCCAACGAGCGTGCCGATCTGCGCGAGCTCGATACCGCCAAGTACGGCCTCGGAGGGGCCGGCCCGCTGGCCGTGTTCCAGAAGCGCGCGATCAGCCACGGCGGCGACTTCGCGGTGCGCGCGCTCTTCCAGACGTTCGCGCACGCGGCGGGCCTGTACGGCTTCCACCTGCCGGACATGGACGCAATCGCCGAGGTCTCGAAGGACTACTACAACAACGATCTCCGCGGCGGCGAGGGCCACATGGAGGTCGGGAAGCTCATCATGAACGTGGTCCACTCGAAGGCCCACATGACGCTGAGCGTGAAGCCCTTCGGCTGCATGCCTTCGGCCGGCGTCTCCGACGGCGTGCAGACGGCCATCACCGAGAAGTTCCCCGGCACCATCTTCTGCCCCGTCGAGACGAGCGGCGACGGCCGCGTGAACTTCTACTCGCGCGTCCAGATGTACCTCTTCAAGGCGAAGCAGGCCGCCCAGGCCGAGTACGCGCGCGTGCTCGACGAGCACGGCGTGACGCGCGAGGAGGTGAAGGCCTTCCTCGACGCGAACCCGAGGTTCCGGAGCCCGCTGTACAAGGCGACGCACCACTACTCGGGCAACAACGCGGACATGATCGCGGCCGTGGCGCCTTACATCACGAAGACGCGCGGCGAGCGCTGGAAGGAGCGCCTCGCGGCGTTCACGAAGCGGAGTGGCGAGGTCGCGCGGAAGAGCCCGCACATGGTCATCCACGTCGCGAAGGCGGCGGTGGAGCAGGCGCCGGAGATCGCGAAGCGGGTCGGAGAGGACCTCACGATCTACCGCGAGATGCGCGCGGAGAAGAAGGCGAAGGAGCGGGCCGAGAAGGCGGCGGTGGTGCTCGACGCGGCCGCCGAGGACTGAGCGCCTCCTCCCGGCAACAGCGTGTTGCGCGCGGCGGTGTTGTGCGACGCGCGCACGCGACGCATGATCGGCGATATGAGCGAAGCCGTGCCGCGACAGCCCGTCCTCTTCGTCCCCCACGGCGGCGGGCCGTGGCCCTTCGTCGACCTCGGGGACTTCATCCCCCGGCGTGACGTCGAGGCGATGCGGGCGTACTTCACGGCCTTGCCGGCGTCGCTCCCCGCGCCGCCGCGGGCGCTGCTCGTCGTGTCCGCCCACTGGGAGGCAAGGGTCGCGACGGTCATGACCTCCCCGCGGCCGCCGATCATGTACGACTACGGCGGGTTCCCACCCGAGTCGTACCGGATCGAGTGGCCGGCACCCGGCGACCCCGACCTCGCGGAGCGCGTCGTCGCTCTCCTCGGCGGCGCGGGGATCGCCGCGGCGACCGACGCACGGCGCGGCTTCGACCACGGTACGTTCATCCCGTTCAAGGTGTCGTGGCCCGAGGCCGACGTGCCCGCGATCCAGCTCTCGCTCCTGAAGAGCCTCGATCCGGCCGCGCACCTCGCGATCGGGCGCGCGCTCGCGCCCCTTCGCGACGACGGCGTGCTCATCCTCGGCAGCGGGATGAGCTACCACCACATGCGGGGCTACGGGACGGACGCCGGCCAGCGCGCGTCGGAGGTGTTCGACGCGTGGCTCACCGAGGCCGCGACGGCGGCCCCGGAGGTCCGCTCGCGGCGCCTCCTCGACTGGGCCACCGCGCCCGCCGCGCGCGACGCCCACCCGCGCGAGGAGCACCTGCTCCCGTTGATGGTGGTCGCCGGAGCCGCGGGAGAGGACGTGGGGCGGGTCGGGTTCAGCGACACGTGGATGCGGACGAGGGTCTCCGCGTACCACTACGGCTGAGACGAGGCCGGTGCGCGGGGGACGAAGGCCAGACCGTGGCGGTCTCGCGATCCACCTCCCAGGCGCTGCGGCGGCGAAGCAGAGCACCGAACAGGTCGAACTCCGAGCAGTATGGAGACATCGGGGCACCCCGGGTCGCCACGCCACAGGAGCCCGACCTCCTGCGCGGGCTTCGACCGGCCTCTCCCCGATCGCGCGCTACGCGGGCGATGGGGGAGGCGAAGAGGTTCCGTGGAGGCGGTGGGGCGCGCGCGCAGACCTCACCCCCCGTCCCCCTCTCCCTGAAGGGAGAGGGGGCATGTGAACGGGAGAATCGCCTCTCGCAGGGTCTCCCGGTTCAGTCGTGCGTTCTCGAGGCGAACGCCGCGGACGCCACGGCGCGCGAGGATCGTCGTGCGCCTCGCATCCCGTTCGGCCCGCTCCGCGTCGTCGTGGACGGCGCCGTCGATCTCGACGACGAGCCTGAGCGCGGCGCAGTAGAAGTCCACCTCGTAGCCGCAGAGCACTTGCTGCCGGCGGAACTTCAGGCCGAGCATCTTGCGGTCGCGCAGGAGCCG
>SXNL01000050.1 GCA_005777185.1 Myxococcales bacterium | reverse complement strand
CTCACGTCAACGTCAACGTCAACGAAGGGCAGCCCCGGGCAATTGTTGGACAGCTCTTGAGCGCGCGTAGCGCGCGATTTGGGGGAGACCGACGCGCGCAGCGCGGCGAGTGGGGGCACCCCTTCTCTTGCGCTGGATCGCCCCTAACCGATCGGCATTACGACCAAGCGTAGCCGCGCCAGCCGTCACGGGGCGATCCCCCACGCGAGCTCCAGCCCCGAGGCCGGGTCGACGCCGCCCCCGACGCCGGTGTAGCCTTGCGCGACCAGGGCCGTACAACGCAGCGCCAGCGGAATCGTGGGGGCCGGCGCGAGGCGATCCAGGAGGCCGGGCCCTCTCGCCGCCGCGGGCAGCACGAGGACGAGCGTGCCGGGGGGTGGCGCCCCGAGCTCGGCGATCACGAGGGCGACCCGGGTCGCCCTCGCGGACAGGAGCACGCACCACGCCGCGCCGTCGTCGCGGTGGGCGAGCCCGAAGGGCAACTTGCCAGCGTGACGCGCGCGCGGATCCGGCGTGGCGAGCGAGACGAGACGGAGGCTCTCCGGCCTGGGAGGGTTCACGACGAGGAGACGACCGGCACTGGAGGTTCCCTCTCCTCCCGGACGATCTCGACCTTCACGATGCGCTTCTCGTCGGCCTCGCGCACGATGAGCTTGTGACGGTCGAGGGCGAGCACCGCACCCACCCCCGGCACGCGCCCCATGCGGTGCATCATGAGCCCGCCGAGCGACTCGAAGTTGCCGTCCGCCGGGAGGCGCCCGACGTAGGGCTCGAGGTCCGTGAGGGGCATCGCCGCGTCGGCCACGAAGCGACCCTCCGCGATCTTCAGGATCTGCGAGTCGACTTCCGTGTCGTACTCGTCGTGGATCTCGCCGACGATCTCCTCGATCACGTCCTCGAGCGTCACGATGCCGGCCGTGCCGCCGAAGTCGTCGGATACGACAGCGAGGTGAAGCCTCCGGCTCCGCATCTCGCGCAGCACAGCGAGCACGCCCTGGGACTCGGTGACGAAGAGGACGTTCCTGCGCGCGAGGTCCAGGGCGCGCTTGCCGCCGACCTTCCCCGCGCGGACCCTCTCCAAGACGTCCTTCGTGTAGAGCACGCCGATCACGTGATCGAGCGTCTCCTGGTAAACGGGGTAGCGGGAGTGGCCCTCGGAGGAGATGATCTCGAGCGCGCGCTCCGCGGGGGTGTCGGCCTCGATGCCTGTCACGCGGCGTCGCGGCACCATCACCTCTCGCGCGGTCCGGTCCTTGAAGGCGAGCACGTTGCGGATCATCTCCGCCGGCTCCGCGTCGAGCGCGCCGGCGCGCGCGCCCTCGTCGACGGCCCACTTCACCTCCGTGCGGGTGATGCGCATGCTATCGGCGCGCTCCGGCATCCGCCGACCGACCCACCGCCCGATCGCGGCGAACGGCGCCGCGATCGGCACGAGGAGGTACTCGAGCGGGCGCAGCCAGCGGAGCGCGAACGCGGCCGATTCGTCCGGGTGGGTACGCGCGAGCGTGCAGAGGATCTCCGCGCTCGTGC
The DNA here is from genome assembly GCA_005777185.1 of Myxococcales bacterium. Lineage (GTDB taxonomy): Bacteria > Myxococcota_A > Polyangia > Polyangiales > Polyangiaceae > SXNL01. Next base: position 12,225 of record SXNL01000050.1, on the reverse strand, counting down.
CGTAGGCGAGGATGGCACCCAGGACAGCGAACAGCGGCCCGAGGCTGTTGCCGAAGAGGTTCCGGGCCACGTCGTGCAGCAGCGCCGACGCCACGCTGATGCAGGCGATGCGACCGATGAGCCACCGAGAGAGGATCGCGCCGGCCTCCTTGCGGACGCGCGCGAAGACGTCCGGACGGCCCTCGGCCAGGGCCTCGAGGCGACCCTCCGGCAGCGACGTGACCGCGGCGTCGGCCGCGGCGAACAGTGACGCGAACACGGCCGTCACGAGCGCCAGGCTCACCGTTCCTATCGGCGCGCTGTCCAACCTATCCAGGCTCCTTTTTACCCATCGCGTCCACGCCGCGCGCACGCAGGCCCCATCTCGGGCGCACGATGAGGGTAGCAGAGAGCTGCCGCCCGTGCAGCCGGGCCGCAGGCGCCCGCCCCACCCCGGGAGCGCTCGGCGTCCTTCACGTCTTGGCGCGCGCGTCGGCGGTCGCCAGGCGCTCCACGAGGAGGGACGCCACGTCGCCCGGCTTGGTCCCGGGCCCGAAGCCGGCGTCGAAGCCGAGCTCGAGCGCAAGCTTGTGATCGATCCTCGGGCCCCCGAGGAGGAGGAGGACCTCGTCGCGCCAGCCCTGCGCTGTGATCATCTGGACGAGCGCCGCGGCGTTCTCCTTGTGGCAGTTGCGCTGCGTGATGACCTGGCTCACCAGGATGGCGTCGGCCCGGAGCGCACGCGCGCGGGCGCAGAGCTCGTCGTTCTCGACCTGCGCCCCGAGGTTGTGCGCGTCGAAGCCCTTGTAGCTCTCGATCCCCTTGTCCCCTGCGTACCCCTTGTAGTTGAGGATCGCGTCGATCCCCACCGTGTGCGCGTCCGAGCCGGTGCACGCGCCGACCACGACGATCTTGCGACCGAGGCGTGTCTTCACGCGGCGCTCGATCTCCTCGCGCGGCAGCGCCTCGCCGCGGATCTCCGGGACGTCGATCGTGGCCACGTCGACCGCATGCACCGAGTGGCCGTAGACGACGAAGTACGAATACCCGGCGGCGCACTCTTCCATCGTGGCGACCAGCGGCTCGCGGAGCCCATGGGCCTCGGCGAAGCGCTTCGCGGCCTCACGCGCCGTGGCCGACGGTGCGATCTCGAGCACGAAGGACATCTGCACCATGCCGTCACCCTGGCGATCGCCGTAGGCGCGCAGGGGGGGGCGCGAGGTGGGGTGCATCAGTCGGCCTCCAGCGCGTGGAGGAGGGGGTTCGTGTAGTCCGGTGCGCGACGGACGACGCCCGCGTAGCCCTTCCCGCCGGTGCGGGTGCGCTTCACGTCGGCGAAGGCACCGCTCCCGATGGCGTCCCAGATGCCGCTCGCGTCCACCTCCTCGAGCAGCGCGAGGGCCTCGTCGAGGACCTGCATCGCGCGGCGCGCGACGATGCCCCCTGGCCGGAACGAGATCTCGTCGCCCAGGTCTTTGCATGCGTTGAAGACGTACCGCGTGGCCTTGAGCGAGAGGTAGCGGTCCATGAGCATGGGGTTGTGGATCGCCTCGCTGAACATGCCGAGGAGCTCGATCGACTGGTGGGTCGTCACGCCGACCAGGTTGAACATCGCGTCGTGCACGTGGCTCTGGAACACGTCCCCCGTCTTGTGCTTCGTCGGAGGCATCCACTTGATGGGGCTGCGCGGGAAGATCTGGCGGATGAGCTGCGCCTGGGCGAGCTCGATGAGGAAGCTGTTCTCGATCCACGGGTCGATCTCGTACGCGTGGCCGAGCCCCATCTGCTCGTCGCGGACGCCGGCGCGTCGCGCGAGGGCCTCGTTGATGAACTGGCTCGCGAGCACGGTGTGGGCGCGCTCGACGGCGTCGGCCGTCGTGAGGTAGTTGTCCTCGCCGGTGTTGATCACGATCCCGCTCCGCGCGATGATCCGCCGCGAGAAGTACTGATCGACGAAGTTGCGGCACATGTTGATGTCGCGAAAGAGGATCCCGTACATCGCGTCGTTCAGCAGCATGTCCAGCCGCTCGACCGCGCCCATCCATGCGATCTCGCTCATGCAGAGGCCGCTCGAGTAGTTCGTCTGGTGGATGTAGCGCCCGTGCGCGAGGGTGGCCTCGTTGGTCGCCTCCCGGATGATCCGGAAGTTCTCCTGGGTCGCGAACGTACCGCCGTAGCCCTCCGTGGTCGCGCCGTGGGGCACGTAGTCGAGCAGCGACTGCGCGGTCGCGCGTATCACGGCGACGATGTCGGCGCCCGCGTGCGCCGCCGCGCGCGCCTGGACGGCGTCGTCGTGGATGTTCCCCGTGGCGACGATGACGTACCGGAGCGGCGTGGGGCCCGGAGCGAGCCGCGCCTTCAGGGCCTCGCGTGCGTCGCGCGCGCGGTCGATGCGCGCAAGCGCGTCCCCCGTGGGCCCGACGAGCGCCTGGCGCGCCGCCTCGAGGGTCGCGCCGCCCTCGCCGCGATCGAGCTCGTGGCCGTACGCGAGGCGCTCGGCCGCGTCCTGTATGCCGTCGGCGCCCGCGAGGAGCGCCCGGCCCAGGAAGATCGCGATCCCGCGTCCGAGGAGCCCGGCCGCGTGGTAGCGATCCACCGCCGCGTTGACGAGCGGGATCCCCTGGTCATCGACGCCGTCGGCGCCGAGGGCGCGGAGCGTCGTGCGCTCGACGCCCACGGTCGTGTGTGCGTCGACGTAACGCTGCACGTCCGCCGCGACGCTCGCGGCGAGCGCGCGTGAACGCGCGACCTTCTTCTCGTCGACGGGTACCTCGGCCACGCGAGCTCTCTATCACGGGATGGCCGCGCCGAGAACGCAGAGCACCGCGCCGGCGATCGACGCGCCGAGCCACAGGCGCCGGGCGCCGGCTCCATCCCGCGAGGCTCCCGGGCGGAGGAACATCAGCGCGCCGCCCAGGAAAGCGATCGCGCCGATGCCGAGGAGGAGCGACGCGGGTGCGGATGGCGTCTTCTCGCCCGCGAGATCCCTCCGGATCGACGTCTCCGTCACCCGGGCGTCGGGCGAGGAGAGGCGCTCCTTCTCCGCGAGGCGGGCGCCGCGCTCGGCGAGCTTCGCCTCGGCCTTGTCCCGGAGCGCGGCGGGGCCTCGGGTGGCGAGGACGGCGCCCCGGAAGGCCCTCCAGGCGGCGAGCGACGTCCGGTCGTCGCCCCGCGCCGCGGCTTCGTCGGCGATGCCCTCGAGGCGGCGCAGGCCCTCGGCGCTGCTGGCGAACGGTGTCGTCTCTGCGGCGACGCGCGCCTCGGCGATCGCGAGCGACCGCTCTCCCTTGCCCAGGGCCTCGTCGCAGGCGATCAAGGCCCGGGCCCCTTCACGGTGTACGCGGAGCGCGTGCACCGTCGCGGACGTGACCAGCGCGAGGGTGGCGACGCTCGCGATCCACGCCGCGCGCGACCGCCGCGACGGGGTCACAAGAAGTCGCGCCTTCGGAAGACGAGGCAGCTCACGACGAGGAGGATGGTGACGTAGAGGATCGCGTTGAGGCCCGCCGACGCCAGGTACCTGGATAGCGAGGCCGTGGCGACCTCACAGAGGAGCAGCGGTCGCGGCGGGACGTAGGTGTGGAGGTTCGGGACGATCTTCGAGAGCACGGCCCCTGCCCGCGACAGCCTGGCCCCGATGACGCCGACCGGGAGGTGGGCGAGCGTGTCCGCCGAGCGCCCCACGATGAAGACGGCGAGCGTGAACGTCGCCGTGAGAAAGGGCGACGAGAACGACGAGAACACGACGGCGATCGCCGTCACGATGGCGACCTCGAACATGGTCAGGACGCACGACGCCGTGAGGAGCTGCACGTCCGGCCCCGCGGGCTGCGCGACGTACCAGGCGACCACGAAGAACGCGAACGACCAGGGCGCGAGCACGAACACGCGAGCCTGCCTGGCGCGGAGCAAGAGGACCCCCAGCACGGCGAGCATCGCGCCCGTCGCGCCGGCCACCACCCCCACCGGGCGGGCCGAGTGCAGCGCGAGGAGCAGGAGCACGCCACCGCCGTTGAGCGCCACGAAGACCGCGAGCACGAGCAGCGTGCCGAGGTACTTGCCGAGGAGGTACTCGTGGCGGCGAAGCTCGCGCGTCAGGATGGGAAAGACGGTCTTGAGCTCGAGCTCGCGGTGGAGGGAGGTTGCCCCGAGCAGCACGGACACGAGCACCGCGTACAGCGAGGTCGACGCGGCCCCGACGTCGGCGAGGACACGGACCTCCTGGTGGAGGGACATGGCTGCGATGATGACGGAGTAGAGCAGGGTGGCGAGAGCGAGGCCCAGCATGCCGAGGAGGATGCGGGCGCGGACGGCCTCTCGGTAGGTATTCAGCGCGATCGTCGAGAGGCGCCAGAACATGGGTGGACCTTACGAAATGTCCCCTGGGTTTTCAACGTCGCAGCGTTATAAGTAGCCCGTGAACGACGAGACCATGGCTCCGATGCCCTTCGTGTCGCGTGTGCTCCTCGCGTGGGGCCTCTGGTTCCGGATCCTCCTCGACGGCGCCCTCGCGGGCCGCCTCGACCGCGCCTCCCGCTCCCTCCCCGAGCCCGAGCCCGAGCCAGCGGCCGTCCGCGAGGACACGTCGGCGCTCGAGCTCCTCGCCCTCCTGCAGCGCGAGGGACGTTTCGTCGACTTCGTGGAGCAGGACGTCGACACGTTCTCCGACGCGGACGTCGGCGCGGCGGCGCGCGTCGTGCACGAGGGTTGTCGCAGGGCGCTTCGCGCGCACGGAACCTTCGCGCCGGTTCGCGCCGAGGAGGAGGGCGCGAAGGTCACGCTCGAGGTCGGCTTCGACGCGTCTCGCGTCGCGCTCGTGGGCAACGTCTCGGGCAGCCCGCCGTTCTCGGGGATCGTGAAGCACAGGGGCTGGGAGGTCCGGGGCTTCGCGCTCCCCGAGCCCGCGGAGGGGCGCGATCCCGCCGTCGTCGCCGCCGCGGAGGTCGAGCTGTGAGCGAGAGCCGCTATGTCGTGGGCATCGACCTCGGGACCACACACTCGGCGCTGGCCTGGATCGACACCCGCGAGGTCGACGACCCTGTGGCGAGGGTGCTGCCGGTGCCCCAGTTCGTGGCACAGGGTTCGATCGCATCGCGCGGTCTGCTCCCTTCGTTTCTCTACCAGGCGCACGAGGCCGAGGCTCCGTTCGTCCTCCCGTGGACGGAGGAGCGCCGCCTCACGGCCGGCGAGTACGCGCGCGCGCGCGGTCACGATGCTCCCACGCGCGTGATCGCCAGCGCCAAGAGCTGGCTGTGCCACCCGACGATCGATCGCCGGAGCCCCGTGCTGCCCGCTCAAGCCCCCGAGGGAGTCGAGCGCATCTCCCCCGTGGAGGCCTCGTTCCGCTACCTCGAGCACCTCGCGGGAGCGTTCGACGCGTGGATGGCCGTGCACGATCCAGGGCAGCGCCTCGCGGACCAGGACGTGGTCGTCACGGTGCCCGCGTCGTTCGACGCGCAGGCGCGGGAGCTGACGGTGGAGGCCGCGTACGCCGCGGGCATCGAGCGCCTCACGCTGCTCGAGGAGCCCCAGGCCGCCCTGTACGCGTGGACGCTCGCGCGCGGCGACCGCTGGCGGAAGGAGATCGCGGTCGGCTCCCTGATCCTGGTCATCGACGTGGGCGGGGGGACCACCGACTTCTCGGCGATCCGCGTCGAAGATCGCGAGGGCTCCGTCGGGCTCGAGCGCCTCGCGGTGGGCGACCACATCCTGCTCGGCGGTGACAACATGGACCTCCTCCTCGCGCGCCTCACCAGCGCGCGGCTCGAGCGGGAGAACAAGCCGGTCGACGCGTGGCAGGCGGCCGCGCTGGTGTTCGCATGCCGCGTCGCGAAGGAGAAGCTCCTCTCGGGGGAGGTCGCCGCGGCCCCCATCGCGCTCGCCTCCCGCGGGGCGAAGCTCGTCGGAGGGACGCTCCGTACCGAGCTCGAGCGAGCGGACGTCGAGTCGGTCATCGTCCAGGGCTTCTTCCCCGCCGTCGCCGTCTCCGAGGGGCCCGCTGCCCGGGCACGCTCCGCGCTCACGCAGGTGGGCCTGCCGTACGCCCAGGAGACGGGGATCACGCGGCACCTCGCGCGCTTCCTCACCAAGCACGCCGCGGCCGCAGGCGGGGCGGGCGTGCTCCCCGCGACCCACGTGCTGTTCAACGGTGGCGTGATGAAGAGCGACGAGCTCAGGCGTCGGACGATGGACATCCTCGACGGCTGGCTGACCGCCGAAGGGCGCCCGGCGCCGCGGACGCTCGAGGGGAGCGATCCCGACCTCGCGGTCGCGAAGGGCGCCGCGTGGTACGGCCTCGTCCGCCGCGGGCGCGGGCTGCGCATCCGCGGGGGCACGGCGCGGGCCTACTACGTGGGCATCGAGCGAGCAGCCCCCGCGATCCCCGGCCTCGAGCCACCCCTCTCGCTCCTGTGCGTGGCGCCGTTCGGCATGGAGGAGGGGACGGGCGCGGCGATCGGCGCCGTCGGGCCCGAGCTCGGCGTCGTCGTCGGCGAGTCCGTCGACTTCCGCTTCTTCGCGTCGAGCGTCCGCCGGGACGATCTGGCGGGCACCGACGCGGGCGAGATCCCCTTGCCGGACGTGGAGGAGCTGTCACCCATCCGGGTCACCCTCCCGGCCACCCTCCGCAAGGAGGGGGACGTCGTCCCGGTGCGCCTCGCGTCGCGGGTGACCGAGACGGGCGTGCTCGAGCTCGAGGCGGTCCCGACGAGGCCGCTCGCCGACGCGGAGCGCTGGAAGATCGAGCTGGGCGTCCGCGGCGCCTGACGATGCACACGCTCGGAATCGATCTCGGGACCACGCACACGGTCCTGGCGTGGGCGGACGGCCCGTCGGAGGCGCCGGTGATCGAGCCCATCGCGCAGGAGATCCCGGAGGGCCGCGAGCGGCTGCCCATGCTCCCGAGCGTTCTCTACGCGCCGCTTGCGCACGAGACGCTGACCGAGCGATGGTGCGCGCCGCCGTGGATCACCGGCGAGCTCGCCCGCCTCCGCGGGCTGGAGGTGGCCGGGCGGAGCGTGGTGAGCGCGAAGAGCTGGCTGTGCCACGACGCGGTGGATCCGTCAGGACCCATCCTGCCGTTCGGCGCCGGGGACGACGTGCCGCGGATCTCCGCCGTGGACGCGAGCGCGCGCTACCTGGAGCACGTTCGGCGCGCGTTCGAGGACGCCCACGGTCCCATCGGGGAGGGGGACGCCGACGTCGTCCTCACCGTGCCTGCGTCGTTCCACGAGGGCGCACGCGCCCTCACGCTCGAGGCCGCGCGGCGAGCTGGGCTGCCCGGTGTGCGTCTGCTCGAGGAGCCCCAGGCGGCGTTCCACGACTTCCTGGAGGGGCGCCCCGACGACGAGCTGCTCGCGCTGTGCCGTGGGAGGGACGCCCTGCGCGTCCTCGTGCTCGACGTCGGGGGTGGCACGACGGATCTCTCCGTCATCGTCATGAAGTGCGGGGCCGAGGGCCTCGACTTCGAACGCGTCGCGACGGGCGACCACCTCCTCCTCGGGGGCGACAACATGGACCTCGCGCTTGCGGCGCTGTGCGAGCGTGAGCTCGGCCTGGCGAGCCTGTCCGCCGCGCGCCGGGGTCAGCTCGTGGTGCAGTGCCGGCGCGCGAAGGAGGTGCTGCTGGCGCGCGACGCCCCCGAGGACGCGCCGGTGATGCTCGCCGCGGAGGGCTCACGGCTGGTCGGCGGCACGCGAGGGATGCGGCTCCGCGCGGGCGACGTCGAGCGCGTGGTGCTCGACGGCTTCTTCCCGGTCGAGCCGATGGACTCCTTGCCACGCGGCGGGCGGATCGGCCTCGTGACCACGGGGCTCCCCTACGCGCGCGACGCGGCGATCACCCGGCACGTGGCCGCCTTCCTCGCGCGACACGAAGGCGGCGTCGTCCCTGACGCGGTGCTCTTCAACGGGGGTGTCTTCGCGTCCGATCGGCTGCGCGCTCGGGTCCTCGGGATCCTCGGCGGCTGGAAGGGCGCACCGGTCGTCGAGCTCCCCGTGCGCGATCCGCTGCTCGCGGTCGCGCGCGGCGCGGTGGCCCACGGCTTCGCGCGCAGGGGGCGTGGGAGGCGCATCGTGGCGGGCGCCTCCCGCACGTATTACCTGGGCGTGGGCGAGACCGAGCGCGGACCGCGCGGCGTGTGCCTCATCCCGCGGGGGACGCGCGAGGGCGAGCCGTGCGACCCCGATCGCGTGTTCCGCTTGAAGACGGGGCGCCTCGCGCGGTTCGAGCTATGGCGGGCGGAGTCCGCCGTGCGCCACGTCGTGGGCGAGGTCGTCGAGCTCGACGCCGAGGGCTTCTCGCGCCTGCCGGCCCTCTTGGTCCGGCTCGAGGGCGACGGCGCGGAGCTGGACGTGACGGCCCGCGCCGAGCTCACCGCGCTCGGGACGCTCGACGTCTCGCTGTCGCCGGCCTCCACCAACGGACGGCGGCTCGCGCTCGAGTTCCAGATCCGGCGGGGCGATGCGCCGGCGAAGGGCGCGACGACGCCTCCCACGAGCGTCGGAGGCAAGAAGGCACCGGCCGCGATCGAGCGCGTGCTCGCGGCCTTCGCGTCGAACGAGCCGCGGCTGGTGAAGGATCTCCTGCGCGATCTGGAGAAGATCCTCGGCGAGCGCGACACCTGGGACGCCGGGACGGCGCGCCTGCTCGCCGACGCCCTCCTCGGGGTGCGCGGGGGGCGCCGACGGAGCGCGGATCACGAGCGCGTGTTCTTCTGGCTCTCGGGCTTCCTCCTCCGGCCTGGGTTCGGCGTCGAGGGTGACGCCGCGAGGGTCGAGTCTTTCTTCCCCCTGTGGTCGCAGAAGCTCGCCTTTCCGGATCGCACGCAGGGGTGGCAGGCGTTCTTCATCGCGTTCCGGCGAATCGCGGCGGGGCTCGACGAGCCGATGCAGCTCGCCTGCTTCGAGGCGGTGGCGCCGTTCTTCGACGACGGAAGGAAGATCAAGAAGAAGCGGACCGTCCCGCTGGCCCCCGAGGAGATGCGGGAGCTCGTCTCGTGGCTCGAGCGCCTGCCTGCGCACGCGCGCGCCGCGTTCGGAGCCGCGCGCGCCGAGGAGACGTGGACGCAGACGAACCCGCGCCTGTTCGCCGACATCGCGCGGGTCGGCGCGCGCGTGCCGCTCTACACGTCGCGCGATCACGCCCTCGCCGCGGCGGTCGTGGAGCCCTGGCTCGAGCAGTGGCTCCGGCTCGACTGGCGGAGCGTGCCGGACATGGCCTCGCATGTCGTCCGGCTCACGCGCCTCACGGGTGATCCGCGCCGCGACGTCCGCGAGGGCCTGCGGCGGGACGTCGAGAAGCGCCTCCTGTCGCTCGGCGCGGGCCCCGAGCACGTGCGTCCGCTGAACGAGATCGTCCGCATCTCCACGGACGAGCGCGCGCGGAGCTTCGGTGACGCGCTCCCCGCGGGCCTCGGGCTCGCGGAGGATCCGGGCTGAGATCAGGCGTGCACGCGCCGGATCTCTGCACCGTCGCGGAGATCCTGCACCGTGCGGTACCGCGCGGCGAGGTCGAGGACGACGTACCGGCGCTCCTCTCGCCTCGCCCCGAACAGCACGGGACAGAGCGTGGTCGTGCCCTCGCGGAAGATGCCCGCCTCGTCGCGGTCGTGCCCGTGGATGACCATCCGTAGCTCGAGCCCGGGCCGCGACACGTTGGCGAGGAGCTCGAGCGTACGCGCCTCGGGCTGGCCGTACGATCGCAGGATGGAGGAGAGGATCCGGTTCTGGCGCGCATCGTTCGCAGACGGGTCGAGCGAGATCCCGTCGAGCGTCTCGAGGGCGTCGAGGGTGGCGTCGGGGGCCCCGTGTGTGAGGAGCGCGCCGCAGGGCGTGGCGACCGCGAGGAGGGCCCCCTCGAACAGGGCCCGGAGGGCGCGCTTCTCCTCTGCGCCCATGGTCCCCTCGAGGGCGGCGACCTCGTCCGGGTGGAACTTGGACGTGCGGGGCCCGCCGACGTGCCCGTGGTCGTGGTTGCCGAGGACGTAGTGCACACGCGCGGGGAAGCGCCGCGCGAGATCGGTCACGCGCAGGACGAGGGCGCTCGAGCGATCCTCGTAGGCGTACAGGGGGTTGGTGCGGGCAGAGTCGGGGTCGGGGCCGTGGACGAGGTCGCCGAGGAGGACCCAGTGGGAGTCGCCGGGGAGAGCCAGGAACGCGGCCTCGAGGCGCTCGTAGTCGGAGAGGTTGCCGTGGAGGTCGGTGGAGACGAGGGCGGAGCCGCCAGCCGGGAGGACGAGGTGGCGGGGGAGCATCCCGGGATCCTATCGCGCCCGCCGACCTCCTTCGACAGAACCATAGGATATCACTTGGTATTCGTCCGGACGTACGGTCCGCTTGATACTGAACAAAAGAATAGTATCGTGGAAGGTGTGCCCCCTCCGCCCCCCCGTCAGGATCCGATGGATCTCTCCACGCTCCTCGGCGATCTCCGCGAGGCGACGATCCGCACAGGGTTCGTCGAGCTCGCCGCCACCTCGTACTTCAGCTTCCTCGCGGGCGCGTCCTCGCCCGAGGCGCTCGTCCGTCGCGCGAGGGAGCTCGGGCAGGACACGATCGCGATCGCCGACTGGCACGGCCTCTACGGGGTCGTCCGCGCGCACGAGGAGGCGCGTCGCGCGGGCATCCGTCTGATCGTCGCGGCTCGCCTCCGCGTCTTCATGGACGACGCCCAGATGTACACAGTCGTCCTCCACGTGGAGGACAAGGAGGGCTACACGAACCTCTGCACCATCCTCACGCGCGCGCATCGCGATCGCCCCCGCGACGATCGCGCCCTTGCCCGGGTGGCGTGGTCGTTCGTGTGCGCCCACGCGCGCGGCCTCTGGGCCCTGGTGTTCCCCGGGATCCCCTCTGCGGCGGAGAAGGAGTCCTCGCTCGCCCCGCTCGTGACCGCCGGCCGTGCGGCGTTCGGGGCGCGCCTCTCGCTCGGCGTCGCACTCCGGAAGGACGGCCTCGATCGCGCGCGCCTGGTCCAGGTCCGCGACGCCGAGCGCACGTTCGCCGTCCCCGTCTGCGCGACGAACGATGTCCGCTACGCCCGCCCCGAGGACAAGCCCGTGCTCGACGTCCTCTCGTGCATCCGCGAGGGGATGACGCTCGACGTCGCGGGCCGGCGCCTCGAGCCCAACGCCGAGGCGTGCCTGCGCTCCGAGGGCGAGATGGCGAAGATCTTCTCCCCCCACCCCGCGTGGATCCGCCGCACGCGGACGATCGCCGACGCGTGCCGTTTCGCGATCACGGAGCTCTCGTACCGCTTCCCCCACGAGCTCTCGGATCTGGTGGAGGAGGAGGAGCAGGGAGCGCGATCGGCGGACGCGGTGCTCCGCAAGCTCACCTGGGAGGGCGCCCGCCAGAGGTACCGGGGCAAGGTCCCCGACGCCGTGAGCGCCCAGATCGAGCGCGAGCTCGAGCTCATCGCGAAGCTCGAGGTCGCGGCCTACTTCCTCTCGGTGCGCGCCATCGTCGAGATCGCGCGGGCGCGGGACATCCTGTGCCAGGGCCGAGGGAGCGCGGCCAACAGCGCGGTCTGCTACTGCCTCGGCATCACGGCGGTCGATCCCGCGCGCTCGAACCTCCTCTTCGAGAGGTTCCTCTCGCTCGAACGCAGGGAGCCCCCCGACATCGACGTCGACTTCGAGCACGAGCGCCGCGAGGAGGTCATCCAGGAGATCTACGCGCGGTACGGCCGCGATCGCGCCGCGATGGTGTGCGAGGTCGTCTCGTACCGAGGCAAGTCGGCGCTGCGCGAGGTCGGCAAGGTCTTCGGGCTCTCGCTCGACCAGATCGACCGCCTGAGCGATCTCGTGAGCTGGTGGGACGGGCCGAGCGACGTGGCGGGCCAGCGCCTCCGCGACGCGGGCTTCGATCCAGGCGACGCGCGCGTCCGGCGCGTGCTCGAGATGGCATCACGGATCCAGGGCTTCCCCAGGCACCTCTCGGTGCACGTGGGCGGGTTCGTGCTGTCGGCCGAGCCGCTCGCCCACGTCGCGCCCGTGGAGCCCGCGACGATGCCGGATCGCACGATCAGCCCGTGGGACAAGGACGATCTCGACACGCTCGGCTTCTTCAAGGTCGACGTCCTCGGTCTCGGCATGCTCACGGCCATCCGCAAGACGCTCGCCCTCGTCCAGCACGATCCCAGGGTCCGTGCGCCGACGGCGATCGAGCAGCTCGCGAGGCTCCCCCCGGAGGATCCCGTCGTGTACGATGCGCTCTGCCAGGCCGACACGGTGGGCGTCTTCCAGAT
>SXNL01000049.1 GCA_005777185.1 Myxococcales bacterium | reverse complement strand
GAGCTGTCCAACAATTGCCCGGGGCTGCCCTTCGTTGACGTTGACGTTGACGTGAGCGTTGACGTTGACGGCGACGGACTGGCGAGCTGGATGTGCGCTTCGAAGGCGTTTCCTCGCAAAATCTCGCCGAGAGCGGCCCGTGGCCTAGCCAGGAATCGTCGCCGTCGCCGTCAACGTCACGTCAACGCTCACGTCAACGTCAACGGGAGAGGGCGCGCGCAATTTTGGACAGCTCTTCAGCGCTGGCCCGACGTTCCGCCCGAGGCGTCCGGCGTCCCGGGCGCACCTTCGATGAGGAGGTCCGTGCCCAGCACGTTGTCGCCCTTCGTGGCGTCCCACACGTCGTCGTTCGCGCAGCGAAGCGCGTAGTCCACGCGGGTCGCGAGGCTCGGCGCCGCGTCGGGCATCCGGAGGATCACGCGCGCCTTGCCCGGCCGCGCGCCGCGAAGCTGCACCCTGGTCGTGAACGTGACGTCGGCGCCGGGCGCGACGGATCGGAGATCGATCTCCGCGTTCGTTGCCTCGTGCCGGGTCGCCCCGTCGTCCACGACGATCACGGCGCGGCGCGAGCTCATGAGGCGCGCCCACCCCTCGTTCCGTAGCTTCATCCGCACCTCGACGATGCCGTCGGGAGGGGCGAGCTCCGGCCACGCGGCCTCGACGAGCGTGAGCCGGTGGCCGAGGCGCCTCGAGATCTCCTCCCTGCAGCCCTGCTCCTGCCAGCCCGAGAGCACCTTCGGCTCGTATCGATCGTTCAGGTACGAGAAGTGGAGGCGTTCGAGCTCGGCCTTCGCGGTCGCGCAGTCCGTGCGAGGCGGCTGGTGGCTGCAGGTCTCGCCGCCCATCGGGACATGGACCGTGTCCTGTGCGAGGCGCGCCTTCCACCCGTCGATGGGGGCCGCGTACGTGCCGAAGTCCGAGTCGCTCGCCAGGAAGCAGTCGTTGTGGTGCCCGACGCGCGACGCGGGGTGCTTCGGATCCGCCGAGAGCGGGGCGAAGCCGTCGCCGAAGAGGTCCGCCTTGTAACGCGGAGCTCGAACCTGGACGCTCCGCGCGGGAGGGACCGCCGCGAGGAGAGCCTGGAGGATCCGGTTGCGCGCGTCCGGTGGCGCGGGCTCGGACAGGCCGCTCGACGATCCGTGCCACTCGCCCCAGTGGCCGATGAAGCCCGCCTGCACGACGGCGATCACGTCCTGGTTCTTCTCGAGGATCGGCGCCACCTGGGTGACGTGACCGAGGATCACCTTCTCGGGGGCGTCGTCGCCGTGCTCGCTGTCGTTGTAGACGAAGCGGAGGACGACCTTGATGCCGGCGTCACGGATCCCGGAGAAGCTCGCATCGATCGCGTCGAGGTACGCCCGGTCGATGGGCTTCGCGCGGAACTTGTCGAGCATCACCCGCGCGTAGGCGAGCGAGTGGCCGGAGGCGCGCGCGGCTGCGTAGGCGGCGGGCTGGGCGTCGGGGCCGAGCTCGAGCGGCGCGCCATCCATGAAGCCGCGCTCAGGATCGACGAAGACGGCGACGGAGGGCTTGAACGCGCGCGTTTTCAAGGGGGCCCCCGAGACGGGGACCTTCGCGGGCGTCGCGCCCGGCCCGCAGGCCGCGAGGCTCGCGGCGAGGCAAAAGAACGGGAAACCGGCAAGCACATCCGTCGATCGCACAGGTCAGCCTTTCCCTGCAGGAACTCTACAACACATCAGAACCCCTCCGCGCCCACCGCGAGCGCGAGCGCCACGTCCGTCCGGTCGAGGCCGGCGATCGGGACCATCGCTCCGAGCGTGATCTGGAGCGGATCGGTGGGATACAGACGCACCTCGACGCGGGGATCCACCGACTGGAGCGGCCGGAGGCCGGTGCCGACGGCGAGCCCGATCGCGCGAGCGGGACGGTAGATCATGTCGGCGGAGACCGCCGGGACCCACACCGGCGTCGCGCGACCCGGGAGGACCGTCACGAGGGACGTGAAGGACATCGTGCTCGCGAGCTCGAGGCGCCTGCCGAGCGGCACCAGCGCGGAGAGGCCTTGCTCGAAGCCGTAGCGCGTCGCGCGCGAGAAGATCGTCTCGGTCGGCACGAGGGCGCGCCCGTAGACCGCGAGCTCGTACGCTTCGTCGCGCGCGAACGGCACGTGCAGGCCGAGGGCGCCCGCGCCGAGCGTCGTCTTCCCCTCCGTGACCGTGGCGTTGGCCACGAAGCGGTACTCGAGGCCCGGCAGGAACGCCGTGACCCACATCCGGTTCCAGAGCTCGATCGACGCGCGGAGGCTGCCCGTCGCGAGGACGGATCCGTAGAAGTCGTCCTTCGCCACGAGCACGACCGTGCGCGTCTCGAGCCACGCTCCCGTCCGGGGGCACGCGTCCTGCGCCAGGCCGAAGTCGGCGGGGCCGAACGCCGGGACGCGGATCGGCACGCCGGTCGCAGGGCGGCCGCGCGAGCACGGCGGCTGCGCGCGTGTCGGCGTCGTGTGTAAGATACACGTAACGAGCACGGTGAGCGCCGCCCCGAGCGCGTGCGGACGCTCGATCAGCGCGCGGGCCCGGTCCATCCATCCGCTCCGAGGTCGAGGAGAAAGGGGTTGGTGAACGCCGTCGACCAGTGCCCTGGCGCGACGATCTGGGCGTGGAAGCGAGGATCCGACTCCGCGGGACGCCCCGGCTCGACGTAGCGTTTCTCCTCGTCGCGCCCGGCGCGATCGCGGTCGTCGATGACGCCGTCGCCGTCGTTGTCGGTCGTGTCGAGGTAGCCGTCGCCGTCCAGATCCTTCGCGGGGACGAGCGGCAGGCCGGCCTCGATCACGATCCAGGCGTCCTTCCCCGGGTCGAGGCCAGCGAGCAGCTCCGAGACGGGGAAACGATCCGTGTAGCGCTCCACGCCACCCTTGCCGAACGGATCCGTGGGGCGCTTCACGGCGGGGCCGCTCACGAGCCTTGCGACGCGCCCGTTGACGAGGACGCGCACCTCCTCGACCGGGATCCACGGGGCCGCGCGCACCGCGATCGTCAGGAATGCGGCCGGGTCGGGGCGGAACGGCTCGAGTGAGGGTCCGCGCCCGTCGATCGTGGCGACGACGACGGGGCCGTTCGTCCCGATCATGCGTCCCGCGCGTACGTCCGCGTTGAAGCGGTCCACGTCGAAGCCCGCGAGCGTGTGCCCGCCGAAGACGAGGTTGCGGGGGTACCCGAGCACCTCGATCGCCAGCGTGTGTGAGTCCGAGTTCGCCGTGCCGCCGCGCACGATGCCCTGGTTCAGGAACGCGTGCCACCCGAGCCGGTAGTCGTGGAAGGCGCGCGTCGATGTGCCGTTCATCACCTCCTGCACGTGGTAGTCGAGCGCCGATCGCCCTCCAGCCCGGCGCGCGAGCTGGCCGGTCGGCGCGCCGTCGGGGCCGAGCGGGATGGGCTTGCGCGCGTCGTAGCCGATCGCGGCGAGGAAGCCCTGGTCGCGGCCGAACTCCGTCCCGGCGAGCGGGTGATTGAACTGGATCACGCCCGGGCCGGTGAAGCGCGTCGAAACGCGATCGAACAGCGGGCCCGGCTCGAGGAGCTCGTCCCACGGGAGACCGTTTCGCGGGAGGGCGGGGTCGAACAAGAGGGGCCAGAAGTTGTAGTGCCCGACGACCTTGGGGATCTCGCTGCCGGGCGGGCGGTAGAAGAGGACGTGCCCCGTCGTCTCGGCGCCGGGCATCACACGCACCTCGCGCTCGATGCCGAGCTCGCGGATCGCGTCGGCGTAGGTCGTGACGACGTCGTGATCGGTCGCCGCGAGGACGTCGACGTTCGCAGCGACGAACGTGCGCGCGCGATCGCGATCGGGGAGGCTCGAGTCGAAGGACGCGCCGCCGTGCACGTGGAAGTCCGCCGACAGGGAGCCCTCCGGGAGGAGGCCCGGGATGCGATCGACCGCGAGGTTCACCGAGGCGAGGCCGCCCTTGCCGACGGTGATCTCCTGGCGCGCGATCGTCGAGAACGGGCCGCGCGTCGCGTACACGAAGTAGGTGCCGGGCGGTACCGCCAGGCTGACCTTCCCATCCTTCTCCGTCAGCGCCCGGTTGCACGCGGGCGATCCACCGTGCGGCGGCCCCAGCCAGGGCGTGCAGTGCTCCAGATCGAAGGCGCCGTGGATCGAGCCGCGGGTGGCGGCCGCGGCCTCCCCGCGCGAGGGCGTGAGGACGACCTCGGCGAGCAGGGGCTTGCCCTGCCCGTCCACGACGCGCGCCTCGAGGACCCCGACGTCGGGGACGACGAGGTCGGGCAGCTCGATGTCGGCGGCGGTCTTCAGATTCGTCTTCTCGGGGAGCGGCCTCCCGAGCACGTGGCGCTCGACGCGCAGCTCCCGATCCCTCGGGAGCCTCACGACGAAGCGGCCCTCCGCGTCGGGTACGGCCTCGTTCAGCGGCGTGCGCGCGATCGTCGCGTCCGTGCCCGTCGGTCCGGGCTCGTAGAAGAGCAGGCTCACGTTCTCCGACGCGAGCACGGGGTGCCCCTGGGGGTGCACGACGCGGCCCCGCACGAGCACGGAGCGCTCCGCGAAGATCTGCTCGCGTGCCGTGTAGGCCTCGCTCACGGCGCCGGCGACGCCTGGCCCGGGACCGACGACGACGAACCGCTCGAAGGCGAGCGCGTCGCCGGGCATCACGATGGTGCGCTTCAGGCCGACGGCCGAGATCGTGTTGCTGTGGAAGCCCGCGAGGTTCTTCTCGACGCAGGAGACGACCGCGTACGACGCCGCGCCCGTGCGCACGGGCTTCGCGGCGAAGAAGGGCTGCTCGCCGAACGCGTCGCCGAGCTTCGCGAGGTCGAGGTGCGGATGCGTGAAGCCCCGGCCCGCGATCGGCGCGAAGGGCACGCTCTCGCGGCCACCCCAGTAGAACGCGTCGGAGAGGAAGAAGGTCTCCGGGTCCTTTCCGCCGTGGAACAGCTCGGTCCGCACGCGGACTCCGGGCTCGCAGGGGCGCGCCTCGTAGCGCGTGACGACCGTGACGCGCGGGCGTCCGTCGAGCGCGCCCCGCAGGATCACGGCGACACGAGACGGCGACTGGTCGTCGACCTCGACGCGCGTATAACGCACGGCATCGCCGGGCAGGATGCCCGTCGCCTGGAAGGCGTGGTTGAGCTCGTCGTCCCCGAGCGCGGCGGCGTTCGCGCGCCGCGGGACGAGGTCGAGGAGCGCGCCGCCCGATGGCGCGATGTAGTGAGGCGCCCCGAGGCCGTCGAGGACCAGGCGGAAGCGGTCGTTCTGGATCAGGATGTCGCCGGGCGCCGCGAGGGCGTCGAGGCCCGCCGGGCGGTCCTCGATCCGCGCGATCCGGCGCACCTCCAGCTCAGGGTAGCTGCAGGCGTATGTGAGCGTCGCACAGGGCACCTTCGGCACGCACGTCCCGTCGTCCCCGGCGAGGCAGCCCTCGCGAGCCGCGCACCCTCGGAAGGCCACGAGGGCCGCGAACACGCACGCGAACGAGGCTGCGAGCGCGGCGCGTCGTCGGTCCATGATCGGCCCGACACTAACACGGGATAGACGGCGCCGATTGCCCTAAGGTAACGTCCGCGTGAGCCCACGGTCCGCGGTCACCCACAAGCCAAGGAGCACACATGACGTTCGATCCCGCCATCGCGAAGGATCGCCTCGCGAAGTTCTGGGCCCTCAACGCCGAGTTCGGCCAGGAGCACAACGCGCTGCACATCTACCTGAGCGAGATCGTGAGCGACCGCTACGTGCTCGTGAACGGGCTGCAGCTCCTCCACGACGAGCTCCAGCTTGCCGGCCTCAACGAGGTCGACAAGGACGGTGACGACGTCATCGCCTGCGGCGCGGATCTCTCGATCCCGACCGTGCTCACGACGCTCGCCCACACGAACTGCGGCGACCGCATCCACCAGGGCGAGGCGACGAGCTCGTACCAGGACGTCGTCGCCTCCCGCTTCGCGTGTATGTCCGAGATCGGCGAGTTCAAGCTCGAGGCGTTCTCGCCGACGGGCGGCGGCACGGACGACGGCAACACGCTCGCCCACGTGACCGTGGCGCACGCGCTCGACGGTCCCCTCCGCAGCCGCCTCTACGGGGGCAACGCGAGCTCGTACGTGCTGGTCAACATCGACCTGAAGACGCACGTCGGGCGCCTCGACCCGCCGAACGCGAAGATGCTGATCGGCCAGACCATGGAGTCGCGCTGGCGCGAGCCGCGCTCCGCGTGCGGGGCGATCGTGGGGACGCTGCGGGGGTACAACGCGCAGAACGCGGTGCACCGCCGCATCCGCGACGATCTGGGCGAGGCGAACTACGAGCTCCTCAGCACGAAGGGCGTCCGCTCGAAGGACGGCGTCGACGTCACGGCGGCGGTCGCCGCGGGCATCGTCGCGATCCAGGGCATGAAGAACACCGCGCTCGCCCTCACGCGAGAGCTCGACGAGCGCGGCCTCGGTCACCTCACCGCCTCGACCACGCTGAACCGCCCGCACCTCGCGGACACGATCATCTACTTCGCGCGCGCCACCGTGTTCGGGGGCGAGGTGAAGTTCCAGGGCTTCGGCACCGACGCGTCGAAGTACTCGGCGCGCGTCGTCGAGTACCACGGCGACCGGAGGCTCCTGATGACGTACGACGGCATCGACGAGAGCTCGTTCCCGATCCAGACGACCGCCCACTCCGCGAAGGGCGGGCACCACTAGGGTCGTCCAGGGCACCGCCCGCGGCATGACGCGGAACGGCCGTCCTGTCCGCCGCCGCCACGCCGTGCTACTCGGGGAACAAGCACGCACGGGTGGCGAAATGGCAGACGCAGTGGATTTAGGTTCCACCGCCGAGAGGCGTGCGGGTTCGAGTCCCGCCCCGTGCACCTACTCGAGCACCCGGATCCCGTATTGCTCGAGGGCCCCGAGTGTCACGTACGAACCATCGGGGAACCTGCACAGGCCGTCCTCGGCG
>SXNL01000399.1 GCA_005777185.1 Myxococcales bacterium | reverse complement strand
CTGCTCGCGTTGGCCGGCGTTGGTGCAGCCCTCGCGCGCTACGGCGGCCTCTTCGGAGCCCCGACGGCGGCCGCGCCGGTGGCGGCGAGCGCGACGGCGAGCGCGACGGCGGTCCCCTCCTCGACGGCCGCCGCGAGCGTGGCGGCCGCGCCAGCGAAGGCGTGCCCGTCCGGCATGATGCTCGTCGCGGGCGGCGAGTTCTTCATGGGATCCTCCATGAAGCAGGCCGAGAAGAACGAGCTGCCCCCGCACCCCGTGACGCTCGCCTCGTACTGCCTCGACCGCACCGAGGTCACGGTCGAGGCGTACCGTGCCTGCAGCGACGTCGGCAAGTGCCTCCGCGCAGGAACCGACAACGACGCGCCCGAGCTCACGCTCGCGCAGCAGAAGGTCTACGATCCGGTCTGCAACGCGCGCGATCCGAAGGGCAAGGCGAAGCACCCCGTGAACTGCGTCGACTGGGAGCAGGCGCACGGCTACTGCGCCGCGCAGGGCGGGCGCCTCCCCACGGAGGCCGAGTGGGAGTTCGCCGCGCGCGGCTCCGACGGGCGCGTCTACCCGTGGGGCGACGATCCACCGAGCGGCAAGCTGCTCAACGCGTGCGGCAAGGAGTGCCTGGAGTGGGGGAAGAAGTACGATCCGTCGGGCGGCCTCGTGGGCATGTTCCCCGACGACGACGGCTACGAGACGACCGCGCCGGTCGGCAGCTTCCCCGCCGGGCGGACGGCGCACGGCATCGATGACATGGTGGGCAACGTGTGGGAGTGGGTCGGCGACTGGTACGACGCCTACCCCGAGGGCCGCAGCGCCGTGAAGGATCCGCAGGGTCCCGCCGTGGGCAAGGAGCGCGTGATCCGCGGCGGATCGTGGAACGGGGGCGTCGCGAGCTGGGTGCGGCCCACGTTCCGCTACGCGCGGGCCCCCTCCATCCGGAGCCACGGAATCGGGTTCCGCTGCGCGCGGACGCTGTAAGATGTCCGGATCCGGCGGAACCGCCCGCCCCGTTCCGGCGTACCTCTCCCGAAGCGCAACCCCCCGCCCATGCGACACGACCCCCTCGCCCTCATCGGGCGGACCGTAGCCGACAAGTACGAGGTCGAGAGCCTCGTCGGGCAGGGGGGCTTCGCGCTCGTGTATCGCGCCCAGCACACCATCTGGCGCCGCCCGGTGGCTCTCAAGGTCTTCATGAACCTCGGGCGGATGTCGCCCGAGCGACGGAAGGAGCTCGTCGAGGGCTTCGTGCGCGAGGGATCGGTGCTCGCCGAGCTCTCGGAGCGCAGCGCGGCCATCTGTCAGGCGCGCGACATCGGGATGCTGACGGCGCCCGACGGGTCGGCGATGCCCTTCATGGTGCTCGAGTGGCTCGAGGGCGCCTCGCTCGAGGCGGTGCTCGAGGCGGAGATCGCGCAGGGCCTCCCGCCGCGCACGCTCGGGGAGGCGATGCAGCTCCTCGAGCCCGCCATCGAGGGCCTGATCCTCGCTCACTCGCGCGGCATCGCGCACCGCGACCTCAAGCCCGGGAACCTGTTCCTCCTCGGCGATCCGCGCGGGGGCAGCGTGCTCAAGATCCTCGACTTCGGCATCGCGAAGGTCGTCAGCGAGGCCGAGAAGGAGGACTTCCAGAAGACGCTCGGGAAATCGATCCCCTTCACACCCCGCTACGGGGCGCCCGAGCAGTTCTCGCGAAACTACGGCGCGACGGGGCCCTGGACCGACGTCTACGCGGTCGCGCTCATCCTCCTCGAGCTCATGACGCAGAGGCCCGCGCTCGCCGGCGACGACGCGATGCAGCTCACGTTTGCCACGTCCAACGGCGCCAGGCGCCCGACCCCGCGCGCCTTCGGCCTCGCCGTTACCGACGGCGTAGAGGCCGTGATGACGCGCGCCGTCGCCGTGAAGGTGGAGGACCGCTTCCAGAACGCCGGCGAGCTGTGGAACGCGCTCCGTGGCGTGCTCGGTCTCGAGCCCCTCCGCGTGGTCGGTGCGCAGAGCGACAGGCGGCCCTCGGTGTCCGTCCCTCGCGTCGTCGTCGCGCACGCGCCCACCCTGAAGTCCGACGGCATGTCGCTCCCCCAGACGCCAAGGCGCGCCGACTCGCTCCTCTCGAGCGTCGCGTCCGCGCCCACGGCTCTCGCGCCCTTGCCGCGCCCGGTCTGGCCCTGGATCGTCCTCGCGCTCGGAGTGGCCGCTCTGGGCGCGGGCCTGTTCCTCGCGCGGAGGTTCCTGGTGCCGCACCCGACGACGGCTGCGACCGCGTCAGCCTCCGCCTCCGAGGTGCCGCCGCCGCCTCCTCCCCCCCCGCCGACATGCCCGGCGGGCATGATCCAGATCGCGGCCGGCCGGTTCTTCATGGGCTCGGACGACAAGGCGGACTTCGACTTCGAGCGGCCCGCGCACAAGGTCGAGCTCGGTGCATTCTGCATCGATCGCCTCGAGGTCACCACGCGGGACTACAAGGCTTGCAGCGACCGGGGGGATTGCAAGCGCGCGTCGGCCGAGAACGAGTGGGAGGGCATCACGAAGAAGGAGAAGAAGACCTTCGATCCGCTCTGCAACATACGTGAGCCCGAGGCGCGGGGTTCGCATCCCATCAACTGCGTGGACTGGGACCAGGCGTCGGAGTACTGCAGGCAGGCGGGCCTCCGGCTGCCGAACGAGGCCGAGTGGGAGTACGCGACACGCGGCTCGGACGGGCGCAAGTACCCCTGGGGTGACGACGCGCCGACCTCGGGGCACCTGAACGCGTGCGGGACGGAGTGCGTGGCGTGGAGCCGGAAGAACGGGATCTTCGACCAGGCCGCGATGTACAAGGCGGACGACGGGTTCCCCAACACCGCGCCGGTGGGATCGTTCCCGAACGGGAAGTCGCCGTTCGGCGTGGAGGACGTGGTCGGCAACGTGTGGGAGTGGGTCGCCGACTTCCACGCGCCTTATACGGCCTCCGCCCAGACGAACCCGAGGGGCCCCGAGTCGGGCGACGAGCGGGTGATCCGCGGAGGGGCGTGGAACGGCGCGGAGCCGTCGTGGGTGCGGCCGACGTTCCGCTACCACGACGTGGCGGCGAAGCGGAGCCACGGGATCGGGTTCCGCTGCGCGAAGGGGCTGTAGCAGGGGGACGGCGGGCGCCGCGGCCGCGGTCGTCGTGCAAACCGAGCGCACGTGCTACACCCGGCAGCGCCATGACCGACGGGAAAGAAGACACCTTCGCCGCCATGTTCGAGAAGCAAGTCACCGCGCCCCGGCGGCGGCAGGTGAGGGTCGGCGATCGCCTCGAGGCGATCGTGGTGCAGGTGGGCAAGGACCTCGTGTTCGTCGAGCTCGACGGAAAGCAGCAGGCGTTCCTGGAGGCGGCCGAGCTCCGCGAGCCGGACGGGACGATCGCGCTTGTTCCGGGCGACACCGTCGCCGCCCACGTCGTCGAGGTCGACGATCGGCGGGGTGTCGTCCGCCTGGGCCGCTCGATGGGGAGGCCGGGCACGCTCGCGGCGCTGGAGCAGGCGAGAGCCGCGGGCGTCGCCGTCGACGGCAAGGTCACCGGCGTGAACAAGGGCGGGCTCGAGGTCGACGTCGGCGGTACGCGTGCGTTCTGCCCGATGTCGCAGGTGGACGCTCGGCGGGTCGAGGACGCGGACGCCAGGGGGCTCATCGGACAGACGCTTCGCTTCCTCGTCACCGACATCCGCGACGGCGGCAAGAACGTCGTCGTCTCGCGGCGCGCGGTCCTCGCGAGCGATTCCGAGGCGTCCGCCGCGCGGACGATGAGCAAGGTCGTGCCCGGCGCCGTCCTCCAGGGCACCGTCACCGGCGTGCGCGACTTCGGGGCCTTCGTCGATCTCGGCGGGGGGGTCGAGGGGCTTCTCCCGCGCTCCGAGGTCTCGCACGACCGCTCCGTCGCCATCGGCGACGCGCTCCGCGCCGGGGACACGGTCGAGGTCCAGGTGCGGGAGATCAAGGACAGGAAGATCACGCTGTCCCTGAAGGCGCTCGCGGCCGATCCCTGGGCCGATCTCGACGTCGCCCCTGGCAAGGTCGCGCGCGGGATCGTCGCCCGGGTGACCGATATCGGCCGCTTCGTCCGGCTCTCAGCCGGGGTCGAGGGGCTCCTCCATGTCTCCGAGCTCGCGCGGAGCGCCCCCGGCCAGGAGGGCGAGGAGATCCTCGTCGTGGTCAAGCACGTCGACAAGGTCAAGAAGAAGATCTCGCTCGCGCCGGCGCCCGCCGGCGCTGCGGTCGGCGCCATCGTCGCGACCGGCGTCGATCTCGTGGTCGGCGCCATCGTCGGGGGCGTGGTCACGCGCATCGAGACCTTCGGCGTCTTCGTCCAGATCGACGGAACGTCGGGACGGGCCGGTCGCGGCCTCGTCCCGCAGGCGGAGCTCGGCGTCCCGCGCGGCACGGATCTCCGCAAGGCCTTTCCGGACGCAACGAGGGTCGTGGCGAAGGTCCTCGAGACCGGCGACGGCCGGCTCCGCCTCTCGATCAAGGGAGCGAAGGACGCGGAGGAGCGCGCCGACTTCGAGGAGGCGCGCGGCAAGGCGAACGCGCCAGCCTCGCTGGGAACCTTCGCCGACCTCCTGAAGGGCCGGAGACTCGGCGACTGACCGTCCCGTCCCGTCGCGATCGCCGAGGCCGGCCCAGGCCGTACTACCGCCTCACCAGCCCCCTGTACCTGAGCGGCTCCGCCACGTTCTTCACCTGCGCCTTCTGCTCTTCGCCGAACACGAAGCCATGCCCCTCCGGCAGGCGCGCGATCGCCTCCTGCATCACGAGAATCTCCCCGTTCTTCGCGCACCCTTGCAGCCGCGCGGTGTTGTTCATCCCGCTGGAGAAGCCCGTGAAGTTGCTGTTGGGACCGAACGTCCCCACGAACAGCGGCGCGAGGTTCACCCCCGTGGACACGCCCACTCCGACCTCGGCGAGGTGCCCGAGGGCGGGTCGCTTCGGGAGGTTCTCGGTCATCTCGCGGATCTCCACCGCACAGGCGATCGCGCTCGCGAGGCGCGCGCCGGGAGGCGTCTCGTAGAAGGGCGGGCCGAACAGCGCGATGATGCAGTCCCCGACCATCTTGTCGAACACGCCACCGTGCTGCCATACGATGTCGACGGCGTCCTTGCTCCAGATTTCGACGAGCTGCGCGACTTGCGCGGGCGTCTTCAGCACCTGCTCGGACAAGCGCGTGAAGCCGGCGATGTCGACGTAGAGCATCGCGACCTCGGCCTCGCGCGGCTCGAGGTAGCTCGCGCGGTAGTCCTCGCTCGACAAGAGGCGGGCGACGTCGGCCTGGCTGAAGCTCGACGCGAGGTTCCGCCACTCCTTGTTGAAATCGACGATCCGCTGTCGGATGTACCCGGCGAACGACGACAGGATCTCCCGGTTGTGCGTGTTGAAGGGGGGTCCCTTTGGCATCACCAGGACCTTGCCCACGACGACGCTATGCGTGATCCCGTTGATGAGGATCTCCTCCTGGGCGCCGAGCATCCCGACCTCCTCCAGGAGGCGCGTGCTCTGGCTCGCCAGGTACTCCTGGGCCATCATGCGTAGCGGCGCGAACGAGGACCCGGTCGCTGCGCCGAGGGTGTCGAAAACGAGCTTTCCTTCCTGGTAGAGCTGCGCTTGCAGGGTGGACTCCGCCGCCTCCTCCGCGGTGTAGACGAGGAGCATCCGCGAGATGGGGATCTCCCGGTGCAAGATCGCGGCGGCCTTGCCGAGGCCCTCGCCGAGCACACGCTCGCGGAGCGCGTCACCGAGCTCCATCGTGATCGTGTGCTTCTCCCGCGAGGCGCGGATCGCGTAGAGGAAGTTGTCGAGCACCTCGCACACGAGGTTGGCCGAGCGTGCGAGGTACGAGCGGGACCGCGGGTCCGTCGCCTCGACGGAGATCGCGAACGTCCCGAACCAGCACCCCACGACATCGAGCGGCTGCCCGATGACCTGGCGCCCGCCGGCCTCGAACGCGATCTCCTCCTGCCCGCCCTCCTTGCACGCCTCGAGCACCCGCCCGACCTCCGCGATCGTCTCGCCGGCCGAGAAGTCATGGAGCGCCAGATCCTCCGCGTACGTCCTGAGGAAGATCCCGCGGAGCTTCATCCGCTCGACCAGCACGGGGAGCAGCGTGTCCATCAGCTCGGCGATGCCGCTGCGGGCGACGAGAGCGTTCTCGAGGGCCTCGTCCACGAGCTCCCGCAACGCGAAGAGGGCAGCCGTGGCTTCGGGGTCGCTCGAGACGGAGGGCGAAACAGACGGCGGAGGCGAGGAGGCCATGGCGGGCATCATAGACCACGCGGCGCGCATTGACACCCGTTCGAGGGTCCCTTAAAGGCACGGCATGCGCACGGAATGGATCGAGAAGCGGGGCCTCGGCGTCACCCAGATGGACCTCGCGCGGCGGGGCGTGGTCTCCGAGGAGATGGCGCACGTCGCTTCTCGCGAGGACGTGGAGCCCGAGCTCGTCCGCGCCGAGGTGGCGCGCGGCCGCATGGTCATCCCCGCCAACCTCCGCCACACCAACCTCGAGCCCATGGGCATCGGCATCGCGCTCTCGTGCAAGGTGAACGCGAACATCGGCAACAGCGCGGTCGTCTCGGACACCGTGAAGGAGCTGCGCAAGCTCGCCATCTGCCTCAAGCACGGCGCCGACACCGTGATGGACCTCT
>SXNL01000398.1 GCA_005777185.1 Myxococcales bacterium | reverse complement strand
GTCGAAGTACGCGGGGACGGTGATGACGGCCTCCTCGACGGACTCGCCGAGGAACGTCTCGGCGACCTCGCGCATGCGCTGGAGCACGATCGCGCTGATCTCGGGCGGAGACATGTCCTTGCCCGCGACGCGCACCCACGCGTCCCCGTTCGGCGCCGGGATGATCTTGTAGGCGACGCGTGTGAGCTGGCGTGCGGCCTCCTCGGAGGTCGCCTTCTGGCCCATGAAGCGCTTCACGGCGTAGATGGTGTTGGTCGCGTTGGTGACCGCCTGGCGCTTCGCAGCCTGGCCCACGAGGCGCTCGCCGCTCGCCGTGAAGCCGACGACGGAGGGCGTCGTACGCGCCCCCTCCGAGTTGGGGATGATTCGCACCTCGATCTTGCCGCCCGCGCCCGTCTCCACGACGGCGACGCACGAGTTGGTGGTGCCGAGATCGATTCCGATGACCTTTCCGCTCATGTCTTGTCTGCCTCACCCGTGTGGGCGCCGCCATCGTCGCTCGTGGCGATCGACGTCGCGGTGCCGTCCTGCTCTGTCTCGGCCGGTGTGCCGTCCGCCGGGGGATCGGCGACCGCCGGCGGATCCGCGGCCGCCGGCGGATCCGCGGCCGCCGCTGGGTCCGCGGCCGGGGCCTGCGTGCGTGCCCGCGCCACGACGACCATGGCCGCGCGGACGAGGCGATCCCCGTTCATGTAACCCGGCTGTACCTCGGAGATCACCGTGCCGGGCGGCTCGTCGGCTTCCACCTGCTGGATGGCCTCGTGCACGCTGGGATCGAAGGAGGCGCCCTTGCCCGGGACCTTGGTGATGTTCGCGCGGGAGAGCGTGTCGAGGAACTGGCGGAGCACCATGTTCAGGCCCTCCATCACCGGCTTGACCTCGGTGTCGCGCTGCGCGCTGGTCACGGCCCGCTCCAGGTTGTCGAACACGGGGAGGAGATCCCTGAGCAGCTCCTCCTTGCCGACCTTGCGAGCGTCCTCGACCTCCTTCCGCGATCGCTTGCGGTAGTTGTCGAAGTCCGCCGCGGACCGCATCCAGTTCTCCTTCATCTTCTGCGCCTCGGCCCGGGCCTCTGACAGGAGGGCCTCGGGTTCGGGGAGCGTCGCGGTCGGCGTCTCGTCGGTGGTGTCGCTGGCGGCCTCGGCTTCCGCCGCGTCGTCCTGCCTGTTGGTCGGGTTGACTTCGCTCATGATGGATCCCGGTGGGTGGTCGCCTCCCCCTACGGCTGAGGCCGCATCCTAGCGCAAAGGCCCGCACGTTAGAAATGGGGTAATTTCCGGACGATGGACGCGCAAGCCGACCTGAACGACCCGCAAGCCCGGGCCGTGGCCCACGTGAAGGGCCCCCTGCTCGTCTTCGCGGGGGCCGGAAGTGGCAAGACCCGCGTGATCACCTACCGGGTCGCGAACCTCGTGGCCCGACACCGGGTGCCTCCGTACCGCATCCTCGCTGTGACCTTCACCAACAAGGCCGCAGGGGAGATGCGCGCCCGGCTCGCGCGCCTCCTGCCGCCGGGCATGGACGCGGAGCTGTGGGTCGGGACGTTCCACGCGATATGCGCGCGCCTCCTGCGGCGCCACGCGGAGGCGGTCGGCCTGTCGCGCTCGTTCGTGATCTACGACACGAGCGATCAGAAGTCGGTCATGACGCGCGTCGTGCGCGGGCTCGACCTCGACGAGAAGCAGTACCCGCCCAAGGTCCTGCTCGGCCGCGTCCACAAGGAGAAGCAGGAGGGGCGTGGCCCGGACGACATGAGCCTCGACTCGTACTTCGACGAGAAGGTGCATCGCGCCTACGCGGCGTACGAGAAGGCTCTCCGCGCCGCGAACGCGGTCGACTTCGAGGACCTCATCCTGCACGTCGTCCGCCTCGTCGAGGGACCGGGGCCCCCCGGAGGCGAGGCGCGTCCCGGGCTTCACGAGGCGCACGATCCCGAGATGATGCGGGCGTGGGGCGAGGCGAGGGACGCCCTGCGCGCGAAGTTCGATCACGCGCTCGTCGACGAGTTCCAGGACACGAACGCCATCCAGTACCGGCTCATCCGGGGGCTCCTCGAGCGCACGCGGAACCTGTGCGTCGTGGGCGACGACGACCAGTCCATCTACCGCTGGCGCGGGGCGGACATCCGCAACATCCGGAACTTTCGCCGCGACTGGCCCGACGCCACGGTCGTGAAGCTGGAGCAGAACTACCGGTCCACGGCGCGCATCGTCGCGGGCGCCCTCGCGATCATCAAGCCGGCCTACGGGCGCGAGCCCAAGGAGCTATGGACCGACAACGAGCAGGGGACGCCCATCTACGCCCTGGCGACCGCGGACGAGCGGGACGAGGGCGCCGAGGTCGTCCGGATGATCAGGGACGCGCGCGCCCAGGGGATCGCGGCGGCGGACATCGCGGTGTTTTACCGCGTCCACGCCCAGTCCCGCGTGCTCGAGGAGGCCCTGCGCGCCGTGAAGCAGCCGTACCAGATCATCGGCGGCACCCGATTCTACGAGCGCGCCGAGATCAAGGACGCGATCGCGTACCTCCGACTGCTCGTGAATCCCAGGAGCGACGTGGACTTCCTCCGCGTGGTCAACGTGCCGCCGCGTGGGCTCGGCGGCACCACCGTGGAGCGCCTGGTCGCGTTCGCCACGGCCGAGGGCGTACCCCTGCTCGAAGCCCTCGCCCGGGTCGACAGGTGCGAGGACATCAAGCCCGCGGCACGAAAGAGGCTCGGCCAGCTCCGCCAGCTCCTGTCGCTGCTCGCGGAGGAGTCCGCGGGCGGGGCCCCCGCGACCGTGTTGCGGTCCGTGCTCGCGCGCACCGGCTATCGCGCGGCGCTGGAGGCCGACGACGGGCCCGAAGCCGAGGCGCGCCTCGAGAACCTCGGCGAGCTCGAGAGCTCGATGGTCGACTACGCCGACGAGGCCGCGGCCCGCGGCGAGGAGCCGACGCTCGTGGGATTCCTCGAGCGCGTGTCGCTGCTGAGCGACACCGACGGCCTCGAAGGCGAGAAGGTCACCCTCATGACGGTGCACGGAGCGAAGGGCCTCGAGTTCGACCTCGTCATCGTCACGGGGGCCGAGGAGGACCTCTTCCCGTACAAGAGCCTCGACGCGGCCACGACGCCGGAGGAGATGGACGAGGAGCGCCGCCTCGGTTACGTCGCCGTGACGCGCGCCCGGAAGCACCTCGTCCTGACGCACGCGAAGACGCGCCTCCTGTTCGGGAGCACCCGCGTGGGCCGGATGAGCCGCTTCATCCAGGATCTCCCCCCCGAGCTCGTGATCCACCGCGCGACGCAGGCGGCGCTCGCCCGGACGCACGACCGGTACGTCGATCGCGCGCCGCTGTCCGGCCGCGGCCACGGCGTGCGCGCGCCGCGGGAGGCCCCCTCCTGGCGGCCACCCCGCTCGAGCCCACCGGCGGTCGCGCGCGAGCCGGGCGAGCGTTACGTGGAGCGAGACGACGACGCCGAGGCGGGCGAGGCAGGCGAGCTGGACGTCGAGACGATCCGGCGCGGCACTCGCGTGCATCATGCACGTTTCGGCGATGGCGTCATCCGCGAGGTGCTCTCGCGCGGGGAGCCATCGGTCGTCGCCTTTTTCCCGGGCTGGGGCGAGAAGAAGGTGCTCACGCGGTACCTCCGACCGGCGGGGTCGTGACGGGCGACGGTCGCTCGCCGCCGGCGGCGCTCCCGAGCGCCGCGGTGCCCCTCCGCGCGGACGTGGCGTGGACCTGGCTCGGGCTCGCGACGTTCCTCATCACCATGGTCGCCCCGTTCGGGCTCGCGCGGGCCATCGGGCCGCTTTCGCTCCTCGTCGCGATGGTCGCGGGCGTCGCGCTCGCCGGCGCGGTCATCTTCGCCTTCGGCCGCCCGCAGATGGTGATCGCCGCCGACGGGATCCGCGTGGAGGGCGGCATCCAGCGCGGATTCGTTCCCTACGAGGAGGTCGTCCGCGTGAGCCGGGCCGAGCGCGGCCATCTCGGCGTGGAGATCATCACGTCGTCACGGGGGCCCGTCGTGCTCCACCCCCGGTCGCGGAGCGCCGCGGACGTCGACGAGGTGGTGAGCAGGATCCAGGCCCACCTCGACGCCTTCCGCGCCCGCGACGCAGGGCACGTCCCCGGACTGGAGCGGCGCGGCAGGAGCGTCGCCGTGTGGCGCGCCGATCTCGCGCAGGCGGCAGCAGGGCACACGACGTTCCGCGAGGCCAGCCTCGCCACGGACGATCTCGCCCGCGCCCTCGCGGATCCCGGCGCGCCGATCGAGCAGCGCGTCGGTGCGGCGCTCGCGCTTCGCGAGGTCGACGCCGCCTACCAGGAGAAGATCCACGCGGCGATCGAGGCGACCGCGGACCCACGGGTCCGGGTCGCCCTCGTCCCGACCCTCGAGCCCGAGGTCGACGACGACGCCGTCGACGCGGCGCTCCGGGAGGGAGCGAGGGCTAGAGCGGGCTAGAGCCAATGCCGTTCGGTTAGGCGCGATCCAGCGCAAGAGAAGGGGTGCCCCCACTCGCCGCGCTGCGCGCGTCGGTCTCCCCCAAATCGCGCGCTACGCGCGCTCAAGAGCTGTCCAACAATTGCCCGGGGCTGCCCTTCGTT
>SXNL01000397.1 GCA_005777185.1 Myxococcales bacterium | reverse complement strand
GGCGCGGACGCCGGCCCGCTGCTGCAGGCCGACGCCGCGATCGAGGCGGCCCCCGCACCCGCCACGACGGCCTCCCCTCCTCCGAAGGAATCGCTCCGCTTCCAGGGTGGCGCGTTCGTCGCGTCCGTGGTCGGACTGTTGCCGCACCCGGGCGCGGGGATCGGCGCGGGCGCCATCCTGCACCCCCCACGCTTCGTGGCGCTCGAGGCGTACGGCGTCGCCTACAACGACTCGATCGCGCGCGGACGCGAGGCCGACGTCACGGTGAGCTACCTGCACGTCGCGGGAAGCCTCTGCCCTGGCGCGTACTCGGGCGACCTCGGGTTTCACCTGTGCGTGGGCCAGGAGATCGGCGTGTTGCGCAAGCGCGCGGGCGGAAAGGCACCGAACGAGGACACGCTCCCCGCCTGGAACTTCACGCTGGGTGCGCGGCTCATCCTGCCGGTGGTGAAGCCGTTCGCGCTGAGGCTCGCGCTCCGCGGGTTGGTGCCGTTGTTCCGGGAGCGGCTCTCGTATACACGGCAGGACGGGTCCGTCGAGGAGGTGTTCCGTGCGTTCGCGGTGGGCGCCGACGGTGAGGTGGGCTTCGGCGTGTTTTTCCCCTGAGTTCACCGCCGGCGTTGATAAGAGGGGGGCCGGACCGCCACCCACGAGGAGTTGCACGCTCACGTCATGTCCCCCGAGCCCCGGCTCGAACCCGCGCAAGTGCCTGCATTTGCCGAGGTATTCAGGCAGCACGCGCCGTTCGTGTGGCGCGCGCTGCGCAGGCTCGGCGTGGCGGAGGCCGACGTGGAGGACGTCTGTCAGGAAGTGTTCATGGTCGTCACCCGCAAGCTCGGGTCCTTCGAGGGCCGCTCCGCCCTCCGCACTTGGATCTACGGGATCTGCGCGCGCACCGCATCGGACTACCGGCGGCGCGCGGTGCGGCGCGAGATCGCGACGGAAGAGGTTCCCGTGGGCGGCGTGGACGGGCAGCAGGATCGCGCGCTGCTCGAGAAGGAGGCGCGGCGCACGCTCGACCGCATCCTCGACCAGCTCGACGAGGACAAGCGGGCGGTGTTCGTACTCTACGAGATCGAGGAGCTGACGATGGCCGACGTGGCGGAGGCGCTGGCGTGTCCCCTGCAGACGGCGTACTCCCGGCTTCACGCGGCGAGGAGGATCGTGGAGGCAGGGATCGCGAAGGGCCACGAGGCCCCGAGCTCGGGAGGCACCGATGGACGAGCGTGATCCCACGCGGCTCGGGGAGGCCGGCGGCGCGCTCGCGCGGCTGATCGAGGCGGGCCGGGCCGAGGTCCCCGAGCCGCGCGATCTGGCGGCGCTCGCGGTGAAGCTCGGGATCGCGGGAGGTGTCGCCGGCGGTGGCGCCGCGGGGGGAGCGGCGGGGGGCTCGGCGAAAGCGGGCGCGGCCGCGGGCTCCGCGAAGGCCGGGGGTGCCGCCGCTACGGCCACAGCGGGCGCGACCGTGGCGAAGGGTGCTGGGATGGGGCTCGGCGCGAAGATCGCCGCAGGCGTCGCGATCGCGACCGCCGTCGCCACGGGCGGGGCGATGTCTGCAACTTACATGCACTCGGGCGAGGTCACCGGCGCCGTGAGCTCGACGCCCGCCGCGGTGACGCCCGCCGCGGTGCAGGCGACGCCACGCGCGAGGATCTCCGAGCGAGAGACGCTCCCCCCTGGCCCGCGCGCGCCCGCCAGCACGCGCGCGGCGCCGCCGTCGGCGTCCATCGCGGCGAAGGTGGATCCGGAGGAGGAGGAGAGGCTCCTCGGGAAGGCGCAGGCGGCGCTCGCGGGGGCGCCGCGGGAGGCCCTCGCGCTGGCGGAGGAGCACGCGCGCGGCTGGCCACGCGGGGGCCTCGCGCAGGAGCGGGAGCTCATCGCGATCGACGCGCTCGCGCGGCTGGGGCGGAAGGGAGAGGCCCGTGCGCGGGCGGAGACCTTCGAGAGGGCGTGGCCTCGATCGGCGCATCTCGAGCGGATCCGGGAGATCGTGCGGTAGGGGGCGGACCATGGCTGACCCCCTCAAGACCTTCTTCTCCGCGGCGCTGGTGCGCCGTCTCGCGGCCGAGATCGCGCGCGTCGAGCCCGCCTTTCCGGTGGGCGCGTTCGTCGAGCAGGCGAGCGCGGGCCTGGAGGGGCTCGAGCTGCTCGATCGCGCCAGGCACATGGCGGCCGCGCTCGCGGGTCACCTGCCGCCGGCTTACCCGGACGCGATCGCGGTGCTGCTCCGCTCCCTCGGCCCCGAGCACGCGCGTGACGAGCTCGTCGGCGCGGGGATGGCGCCGTTCTTCTACCTCCCGCACGTCCTCTTCGTCGCAGAGCGCGGGCTCGACCACTTCGACCTGTCGATGCGCGCGCAGTACGAGCTCACGAAGCGCTTCAGCGCCGAATCCAGCATCCGCCCGTACATCGCCCGCGAGCCGGAGCGCACGCTGGCCGTCCTCCGAGGGTGGGCGGGCGACGCGAGCGCGCACGTGCGCCGCCTCGTCTCCGAGGGTACGCGGCTCCGCCTGCCGTGGGCGGGTCGCGTCGCGTGGCTCGACCGGAACCCGCACCGCGTGATCGAGCTCCTCGAGCTGCTCGTGGACGATCCGACGACCCTGGTGCGGAGGAGCGTCGCAAACAACCTGAATGACCTCGGAAAGGTCCACCCCGGGCTGCTCGTGGAGACCTGCGCGCGGTGGCTCGACGGCGCCGGGGCGGAGCGCCGCGCGGTGGTCGAGCATGCCCTCCGCAGCGCGATCAAGCGCGGCGACGCCCGCGCGCTGGCGCTCCTCGGATTCGGTGAGAAGCCTCGGGTCGTCCTCGAGGACGTCCGCCTGCAGCCGCGGCGCGTCGCGATCGGCGGACGGCTCTCGGTGAGCTTCGCGCTTCGGAGCCTGGCGCGGAGGTCCCAGCAGCTGCTGGTCGATGTGGCCGTCCACTTCGTGAAGGCGAACGGCGCGACGTCCCCGAAGGTCTTCAAGCTGTCGCGCGTCACGCTGCCGCCGCTCGGGCGCGTCGAACTGCGGACCCGGGTGTCGCTCGCCGTCCACACGACCCGCAGGCCGCGCCCCGGCAGCCACGCCGTCGACGTCCTGGTGAACGGCGCGGCGATACGGGCCGGGTCGTTCCAGGTGACGCTCAGGGGGACACCGGACGGAGCGTGAGGGAAGTCATCGGCGCTCTCGGCGCTCCCCTCCGAGGAGGCGCCCGCGGAGCGCCTCGTCGCCACCGGCGCTCGCGCGTCACGTTCTTCGGGTATCGTCCCCCCGATGGAGACCCGCAGACGATGGGCCGCGATCGCCATGTCGGGCGTCGCGCTCGCGTGCGTCGCCGGCGGGGCCACCCTCTTCGTCCACCGGCGCGCGCGAGGGCCGGCGGCCCCGCCGACGCTGGAGATCTCGGTCCGCGCGTGGGGATCCGCGGCGGAGCTCGAGCGCTCCGTCGCCCATCCGCTCGAGGCGGCCCTGCGGTCGGTCCCCCGCGTGGCGGACGTCACGTCGACCTCGCGCGAGGGTGGTGTGCGGACGGTGCTCACGTTCGAGAAGTCGACGGATCTCGATGTCGCGGCCACCTCCGTTCTCGGGGCGATTCCAGGGCCCGCGTTGCCGGCCGACGCGCTCACGACCGTGATCCGGCCGGCGCCGGCCGCGCTTCACCTGCTGGTGACCTCCGGAGGTGCTCTGCGCGAGACGCAGCGCCTCGCCGAGGAGATCTCGCGCCGCGTGCAGACGGTGCCGGGCGTGCGTTCGACCCACCTCTGCGGCGGGGGCGAGGCCGTCGTGCGCGTGGTCGTGGACCTGCCGCGGCTCGCCGCGCACGCCGTCGACGCCCGCGCCGTGCGATCCGCGCTCGACGGGACGCTCGCCGCCGGCCACGCGCGGGTTCCGGACGCCATCCGGAAGACGGAGGTGCGCCCCGGCGTGCGCGTGGAGGATCTCGCCGTTATCGAGGAGGGGTTCGTCGCCGATGCGTGCAGAATACAATCGGAGCCCACCGGCGGAATCCTGCTGGAGATCGGCGTCGACGGCTCGCCTCGGAGCGAGCTCCTCCGCCGCCTCGACGGCGCCATCGCGGGCGTCCAGGGCGTGTCGTGGCTCTCCTTCGCGGACGGGCGGGAGCGGCGCATGATCGTCTTCAACCCCGCCGCGTGGGATTGTGTCACGAAGGCGCTCGGTGGCACGGGGCACCCATGGGCCGCCGTGCGGGGTCACGCCGCGGGTCAGGGCGCTCCGGAGGTCCAGGGCGCGAGCGCGCCGCCGATCGTGGCGGGCAGGTGGGACGACGCCACGATCCTGTTTTACGACGAGGGCCTTCACCGCGAGCACGCGCCACGGCTCTCCGCCTGCGAGGATCTCTCGACCGTCCTGGAGAGACCGGCGGACGTGCGCGAGGTGCGCGTGATCGGAGAGGCGTCGCCGGACGCGGCGCGCCACGTCGCCGAGGCGCTGCGGGTCGCGAAGCTCGCCTCGTTCGAGCGGCGTGTGCGGACGACGCCCGCCACGTCCGTGAACGTCGATCGCGCGAGGGCGGCCTCGCTGGGGATCACGGCTGCCGAGGTCTCCGACGCCGTGCGGATGGCGGCCTCGGGGGTCAGGCTCGGATCCGGGACAGGGCACGGCGGCGAGCCCCCTGTGCTCCTGGTGACGCGGCCGGCCCGCATCGACGAGATCGGGATCGTCACCGCGGGGCGCGGCGTCGTGCCGCTCGGCCAGGTCGCGGCGATCACGGTCGAGCCGGACTCGGGGCCTCTGCGTCGCACGAACGGGAGGCGGTACCGGTCTCTTGCCGTGACGGGGGAAGTCGCGCGCATCCGCGCGGCCGTCGCCGGGGTGAAGCTCCCGGCGGAGGTCGTCGTCGAGGTGCGCTGAGCGCAGGTCAAGCGATCAGTCGTTCGACCGCCAGACCCGTCTCGAGCGTCGTGCCGGCCACGGCGACGTAGAGCTGTCCGTCGTTGCGCGTCACCTCGAGCTTCGTGCCGCGGCCGACCTTCTCCTCGAGCGCGTCGAGGAACGAGGGGAGGATGCGCCAGATCTCCAC
This sequence comes from Myxococcales bacterium, assembly GCA_005777185.1. Taxonomy (GTDB): domain Bacteria; phylum Myxococcota_A; class Polyangia; order Polyangiales; family Polyangiaceae; genus SXNL01. The sequence goes on along the minus strand of SXNL01000397.1, from coordinate 14,406 downwards.
GCTCTCGACCCTGTGGATCGCCTTCGTCGCGGCCTCCCTCCGGAGCTGGGCGAGGTCCGCGTGCGTGAAGACGGCGACCCTTCCCGCCGCCTTCGTCGCCTTGTGGAGCCGCTCCGCCGACGGGGCGCCCACGTCGATCCACGCCAGGAGGATGCCCGTGGGATCCCGTACCGCGATCGGCGGCTCGTCCGTGGCCGAGAGGCCCCCCTTGCTGAAGGCGATGCCCGCCTCGTACGACAGGCAGTAGGCGAGCACGCGCGTGACGAGGTAGCGCATCGTCTCGGAGGGGTGTCGCGCGACGCGCAGGTCGAGCGTCTCGTAGACGTCGCGATCGACGTCGGAGAGCGCGATCTCCATGTGATGCATGGTCGCCGAGAGTGCCATCGCGAGATCGGGCGAGGCTACGTGAACGGAAGCGGTACGCCGTCCGCTCCGCTCACCGCGTCACCGGCAGCCTCCGCTTCCCCCCGCCGGCGCCCGATCGATCGATCACCACCGCCTCGGCCCCGTCCGCGTCCGCTCTGGCCATCACGATCTCCACCACCCGGTCCGCGAGGCCGAGGAACGCCATCGCGATCGCGGAGTCCGGCGCCGCCTGCACGACCGGCGTCCCCTTGTCGCCCCACTCGCGCACCGCCGTGTCGATCGGGAGCTGGGCGAGGAGCGGCGCCTTCGAGAAGTCCGCGATCGCCTGCCCTCCCCCCGCTCCGAAAAGCTCGTGACGCACGCCGGCCGAGTCGATGAAGTGGCTCATGTTCTCCACGACGCCGAGCACGTCGATGTTGACCTTCGCACACATCGACACGGCCTTGTAGACGTCGTCGGTCGCCACCATCTGCGGGGTCGTCACCATCACCGCCCCCGTGAGGCCCACCCGCTGCGACAGCGTGAGCGCGACGTCGCCCGTGCCCGGGGGCAGGTCGAGCACGAGGAAGTCGAGAGGGCCCCAGGCGACGTCCTTCAGGAACTGCTGCAGCGCCCCGTGGAGCATCGGGCCGCGCCAGATCACGGCTTGCTTCGGGTCCTCGAGCATGAAACCGATCGACATCAGCTTCACGCCGAATCGCTCGATCGGGTCGATCATCTTGCCGTCCGACGAGACGGGCCGACCGCTCACGCCGAGCATCGTCGGGATGGACGGGCAGTAGATGTCGGCGTCGAGCAGGCCCACCCGGTAGCCGCGCCGGTGAAGCGCCAGGGTCAGGTTGGTGGCCGTCGTGCTCTTGCCCACCCCACCCTTCCCGCTCATCACGAGCACGATGTTGGCGACCTCGGGCAGCGGGTCTTCCTTGCCGATCGGGCGCGCGGCGGGGATGGTCTTCGGGGCAGCGTCGGTCATGATCGACCTCGTAGGTAGCACAGCCGCGGGCCATGAGGGTCCACGCCGCACTGGACCATGTAGCTGTACATGCTAGTCATCATTCATGGTCAAGTCCGGCCCTGCCGCGCCCACCCCCGACGACGTCTGGAGCACCGCCGACGCCAAGGCGCGCCTGTCCGAGGTCCTCGTGCGCGCCCGCTCGCGCCCGCAGCGGATCCAGAGGTCCGGGCGCGACGTCGCCGTCGTCGTCTCCGTCGAGGAGATGGATCGGCTCCGGGCGGCGGCCGCGTACCCGGTGCCGACACCGATGCAGGAGTTTCTCCGCCGCGCCGAGGAGCTACGGGCCGAGGGCGCCATGGATCTCGAGATCCCCCCACGTCGTGGGTCGCGCGGTAGACGCCTGCCGCGGCTCGGAGCCTGAGGTGTTCCTCGTCGATACGAACGTCCTCTCGGAGACGAGCCGGCCCCGTCCGTCGCCGTCGGTGCTCGCGTTCCTCGACACGCAGCCGACCGTCGCGCTCAGCGTCGTGTCCCTGATGGAGCTCGAGACCGGCATCCTCCTCGCTCCGCGAGCAAAGCGCGATCGGCTCTCCCGCTGGCTCGAGGCGATCACGAGCTCCGTGTCGATCGTCGTCGTCCCGATCGACGCGCCCATCGCGAGGACCGCGGCCCGGCTTCGCGCGAGCCACCGATCGAGGTCGATCCCGACGGAGGACCTCCTCGTCGCGGCGACCGCGATCGTTCGCGGCGAGGTCCTCGCGACGCGCAACACGAGGGACTTCGTCGACCTCGGAGTGCCGTTGCTCGATCCCTTCGCGCAAGGCGGGGCATGACGCCGGCCCTCGATCCGTCCCCGCGCGTGCCGGACGCGACCCTCGCGTCCCTGGCGGCGGACGTCCCCGTCCTGTTCCGGAGCACCATCTCGGCGCTGCTCACGCCCCGGCGGTTCGTGGCGATCCTGGTCGTGATCGTGCCGCTCCTCGCGATGCAGGTGAACTACAGCACCGACCCGTTCGCGCTGCCGCTCGCGATGGTCATGATCCTCGCTTTCGTGCTGGTGGCGCCGACCCTCTGGCGCACGTTCTTCCCGCTCGCGGGGCCGAGGCGACCGCCCGTCTTCGCGCTCGTGTACGGGTGCGTGGGTGCCCTGCTCGTGGTGGGGATCGGGCGCGGCATCCCCTGGCTCGTGGGCATGGGGTACACCTTCCTCACCACGCGGCCGAGCCTCTTCGTGTCCGTCGCCCTCTTCTGGGTCGGCGGTTGGGGGCTCGCGCGCGACATCGACCTCGAGGAGAGCTACCGGCGAGAGAAGGACCGCGCGGAGGTGCTCGCGAAGGAGGCCGAGCACGCGCAGCTCCTCGCGCTGAAGAGCCACCTCGACCCACACTTCCTGTTCAACACGCTGAACGCGATCGCCGAGTGGTGCCGCGAGGACGGGGCGGTCGCCGAGGCAGCCATCCTGCAGCTCTCGCAGATGCTCCGCACCGTCATGGAGGGGATCGCGACGCCGACCTGGCCGCTCGCGCGCGAGCTCGAGCTGTGCGAGACGGTCTTCGCGTTGCACCGGATCCGTGATCCGGAGCTGTTCGGTTACGTGCGGGACGTGCCCTCCCCTGCCCCGGCCGTGGACGTTCCGCCGCTCGTCCTCCTCCCCGTCGCCGAGAACGCGATGAAGCACGGCCCCGCCAGAGGGAACCGGGGAGACGTGTCGCTCACCGTGACCGAACGCGCCGGCAAGCTCGTGATCGCGATCGAGAACCCCGGCGATTTCCAGGGCCCGCGTCGAGGTGGGCAAGGGCTAAGGATCGTGGAGAGGCGCCTGCGCCTCGCGTTCGGGGACGCCGGGCGCTTCGACATTCGCGGGAGCGCCCGGGCCGACGGCACGCGGACGACGCTGGCCACCCTCGAGATCGACACCCGCGCCCTCGCCCCGGAAGGAGAACCATGAAGCCACTCTTGCTGCGTGTCCTCGTGTGCGACGACGAGATGATGGCGCGAAAGCGCATCCTGCGCCTCCTCGGGGAGACGGGGCTGACGGAGGTCGTCACCGAGTGCCAGTCGGGCGCGGAGGTGCTCGCGCGGCTCGCGGAGGGCGAATACGACGTCGCGATCCTCGACATCGACATGCCGGACATGTCGGGGCTCGAGCTGACCGGGAAGATGCAGGAGGTGGGGGTCGAGCAGCCGTACGTCGTGTTCCTGACGGCGCACCCGGAGCACGCCGTGCAGGCGTTCGACGTGGGGGCCATCGACTACATGATGAAGCCGGTGGACGGGCCGCGCGTGGAGAAGGCGCTGGCGCGGGCCACGAAAGTCCTGGAGGAGGTCCGGGCGGGCGCGGGCTTGCCGGCGAAGCTCGCGGTGCCGACCAAGAACGGCGTCGTGCTGCTCGCGCCGCAGGACGTCACGCACGCCGTGTTCGACGGGGCGCTCGTGACGATCCACACGCGCGACCGGCACTACCTCACCGATTTCACCCTGGCGGATCTCGAAGCCAAGCTCACGGGAGGCCCGTTCGAGCGCGTGCACCGGCGGAGCCTCCTCAACCTGGAGGCGACGGAGCGGCTCGAGCCGGTCGCCTCGGGTGGCTACACGGCCTTCGTGGCTGGCGGAAAGCCCGTGGACGTCTCCCGCCAGGCGGCCCGGAAGCTGCGTCGCTGGCTCGGGATCACGTAGTCCCGGGATATTTCCGGTTTCTTCCGGCACCGAGGGAAATCCTGTTAGAATTCCGCTCGAATGGCAGTAGAGCGCACGGCACGGTCGGCAGGCGTGAGGTCCATCCGTGGCTGAGGGACAACGCCCGGTGATGCAGACGGGGTCGTGGGGCACCGCGAACAGGGTGGGATCCGTCCTGAAGGACAAGTGGAGCATCGACTCCAAGATCGCGCAGGGCGGCGTGGCCACGGTCTACGAGGCGACCCACAAGAACGGCACGCGCGTCGCCATAAAGATGCTGCACCCCGAGTTCTCCCGGAACCTCGACGTGCGCAACCGGTTCCTCCGCGAGGGGTACGCGGCAAACTCGGTCAACCACCCGAACATCGTGCAGATCCTCTACGACGACGTCACCGAGGACGGCTCGGCGTTCATCGTCATGGAGCTCCTCAAGGGCGAGGTGCTCGAGGCGATGCGTACGCGCATGGGCGGCAAGGTCCCGCTGAAGACGGCGCTGCCGCTCGTCTTCCAGCTGCTCGACGTGCTCGACGCGACGCACCAGCGCGGGATCGTGCACCGCGACATCAAGCCCGACAACCTGTTCGTGTGCGAGGACGGCCAGCTCAAGGTGCTCGACTTCGGCGTCGCGCAGATCCGCGAGGGCTTCGTCGGGCGGGGCGAGGAGCAGACGCAGTCCGGCATGCTGCTCGGCACGCCCGAGTTCATGCCACCCGAGCAGGTGCTCGGCCAGCGCGAGAACGTCGACCAGCAGAGCGACATCTGGGCCGTCGGCGCCACGATGTTCATCCTCCTCTCCGGGGAGAACGTTCACCCGTGCGAGACTGTCAGCCAGTTCCTCATCGCCGCGGCGTCCCAGCCGGCGCGAACGCTCGGGAGCGCCGCGCCGTGGGTGCCCCCGCCGATCTGCGCCGTCGTGGATCGCGCCCTGGCGTTCGACAAGCAGAACCGCTGGCCCACGGCGCGCATGATGATCGAGGCGCTCGAACAGGCCGCGAAGGCGGCGCTGGGGAACGACGCCCCCCGGGCCCCGAAGGCCACGGAGCGCTCGAGCCAGCACCGCATGGTCGCGGCCTTCACGCCGGACAGCCCGCCGCGATCGGTGGGGAGCGCCTTCGCGTCGCTGGTCGACGACGAGCGGACGGCGATTGGACGCTTCGAGGCCAGGAGCGACGCTCCCGTCTCGGTGCGCCCCGATGTGAGCTTCGCGCCAGCCGATCCGTTCGAGGTGACCACGCTCGCCCCCGGCGAGATGCTGCCGCTCGACGCGATCGAGAACGCGCACCTCGCGATCGCCGCGCTCGACGGGCCCCCGTCGGACGACGAGCGGACGCTCTCGGTGGGCCCCCCCCGCGGCGAGCCGTCCGCGCAGAGGAAGGACACGTTGACCATCCCCTCGGTCCCCGCGCCCCCGCGGCCCTCCCAGGGGCGCGGCCGCTCGGGTCCAGAGGACACCCAGCCCCCTCCGAATCCGAACGGTCAGCAGGCGGGTGGGAGAGCGTCGTCCGGGCCCCTCTTCGGGGGTTCCCACTTCTCCGGGCCGAGCTTCGGCGGGCCTCGTTCGCAGCGTCCGCAGGTGTCCCAGGGTCCTGCGTTCGGATCGTTCGGGCCGGGTCCGCTCGCCGAGCAACGCCAACCGGTCCGCTCGGCGCCTGCGACGGGCCGCCAGAAGCAGAACGACCCGAAGCAGCTCTACCTCATGCTCGGCATCGGAGGCCTCGCGTTCGTCGTGCTCGCGGTCATCGCCGCCGTCGCCATGACGCGCTGAGCGCGAGAGGGACGGCTCCGGGCGCTCACACGAACGCGCCCACCATCTGCAGGATCTGCTTCTTGCGCCCGATCATGTCGCTCACGTCGTGAGACGCGATATCGAGGGTCTGCAGCATCGGGTGCACCGTCAGCTCGTGCTCGCCGAGGGCGTTCGTGTCGAGCGCGTAGTGCGCGAGAGCGTCGGACAGCCGGATCAGCGCCGTGAGCGGGGGGGCGGAGGGTCCGTCGACGTGGTGCTCACCGATCGCGTCCGCGATCCGCGAGGGCAGGCCCCAGCTCCGCACGAGCGCGGCGCCCACGCTCGCGTGGAGGTCGTCGATCCACGCGTCGAGGAGCGGCTCGGGGAGGTCGATGCGCCGCGACAGCGCCAGGTCGAGGATCTGCTGAAGCAGCACAGGCCGCCCGACGTCGTGGAGGAGCCCCGCGAGGAAGGCCTCCTCCACGTCGTGCGCGCCGGTGCGCGCCAGCTCCTGCGCGAAGACGGCCACGCATAGCGAGTGCTGAAACAGCTGCCGCACCTTGCGCTCGTGGCCCTTCACGTGGAACGTCTTCGTCTGGCACGCGATGACGAGCACGATCTGCCGCACCGTGGCCAGGCCAAGCCGCGCGAGCGCCTGGCGCAAGGAAACGATCGGCGAGCGCGGCATGAAGATGGGCGAGTTCGCGACGCGGAGGACGTGACCGGCCAGGGTCTGATCCGAGCGGATCAGGTCCGCGAGCTTGCGCGAGTCCCAGTCCCCGGTTGCCGACAGGCTCAGCACCCGAGCCGCCGACTCCGGCAGGAGCGGCAGATCGAGCTCTTGCCGTTCGATCTTGTCGAGGAGGAGCCGGTGCAGCTCTTCGTGCATCGCCTCCAGTGAACGGGCGGCCCGCGAGGAAGTTTAGGGCTCAAAGGCGTGTTCTTTCAGGCACATGGGGGGGACGCTGGCCCTTCAGGCGGCCTCCGACTTGACGCGAGCGCCTCCGGGTGTGCACATGCATCGAGACGAGCGCACCCGCGCGCGTGGAGAAGGGGTGACGGGATGACGCCGGACGAGATCGTGAGCAGCGTGGTCCTGGCCTCGGCCTTCGTGGTGGGGTCGGCCTTCTTCATGCGCTGCGTGCGCCAGGTCAACCAGTGGGAGGTGGCCCTCAAGTTCACGCTCGGCAAGTTCACCGGGCGGCTCGAGCCGGGGCTCAACGTGGTCTTCCCGGGGATCCAGAAGATCGTGCGCGTCGACACGCGCGTCAGGAACCGGGACCTGCCGCAGCAGGCGGTGATCACGGCCGACAACGTGACCGCGATGATCGACGCGGTGATCTACTACAAGGTCGTCGACGCGCAGAAGGCGACCCTCAACGTCCTCGACTACGACCACGCCGTGCGCGACCGCGCGAAGGTCGTGCTGCGGGACGTCGTCGGCGAGACGAAGCTCGACGATCTGCTCTCGCACCGGGAGGAGGTCGCGGCGAAGGTCAAGGCTGCCGTCGAGCAGTTCGTGGCGCAGTGGGGTCTGCACGTCGAGCTCATCGCGCTGCAGGACATCGCGCTGCCCGTGCAGATGCAGGAGGTCATCGCCCGCAAGGCGATCGCGGAACGCGACCGGCAGTACGTCATCATCAAGAGCCAGGCGGACGTCGAGAGCGCGCGGAACTTCGCGGAGGCCGCCAGGATCCTCGCGGAGTCGCCGGGCGCGATGGAGCTCCGGCGCCTCGAGGCGCTGCAGAACCTGTCGCACGGCACGAGCAAGGTCATCTTCGATCTCGCGAAGCCGGAGCAGAGCACGCAGGCGCTCGCGATGGCGGCCGCCATAGGCGACGCCAACGTGCGCGTGAAGGCGGCCGGCGGCGCCCAGGGGCCGGGAAGAGCGCGACCCCCCGTCGAGGACATCGAGGACGAGGTCGAGAATGACGCGCTCCGCAGGATGCAGATGAAGCCATGACCGAGGATCTACGGCGACGCGCCCTCGACGCGCTGGGCCGCGCGACCGACCCGCACGTGCGCGAGGCGATCCGCGTGGGCCATCTCACGATCGAGCGGCGGATCACGTCGTGGGAGGGGACGGCCGGCACGCACGACGGTCACCGCGTGACGGTCGGGCTGCCCGCGGGCCTCCTCGGCGCGGTGCGCGAGCGGCCAGCCCTGCGCCAGGAAATGGAGACAGCCATCGCCCGCGCGGTCGCGGAGACCCCCCACGAGTCGATGGTAGAGCTTCGCCTCATCTGGTCTCGAACGACCACGGTGACGTCGGCGTACCGCGGGCCCGTCGGTCCGGAGGGCGTCTCCTTCGGGCGAGCGCTGTTCGACTTCCTCTGGGGCGTTGGAGAGGAGAGCCTCGCGGAGAAGCTCGGAACCGACTCGACGCTCGTCACCGGCGACGGCGTCCACCAGGTGGCGGTCGGCTGCAGCCTCACCCCGGAGAGGCGCGCGCGGCTCGCGAGCCTGCTGCCGGTGCTGCTCGAGGCGTACGAGGGTGGGCAACCCCAGCGGCTCTCGATCCACAGCCCGCTCGCGCCCGGAGACGGCCCCAAAAGCGCAGGAACGATCGAAATTTGAAGACAGGCCGGGCGTGGCGCGCTACAAATATCGCGCCCGACGGGGTTGTAGCTCAGCTGGGAGAGCGCATCCATGGCATGGATGAGGTCAGGGGTTCGATCCCCCTCAACTCCACCCCAGGTTCGAGGGGGCTGAGAGGCCGCTGCGAGCTCCCCGGCGCGCGTTCTGTGCGTCGAGGGGGCTGAGAGGCCCCCTCCGGCTCCCCGGCCCGCGCGCCGGCGGGTCATCCGGCCGGGCGGCGGCGCTCGAGGTGGCTCGCGATCTTGGTGGCCAGATCCTCGGCCGCCGGCAGGAGCGCCGGCGCCAGCATCGCGTTGACGAGGGGCGCCATGGGCCCGCCCGCGTCCATGCGAAGCGTGAAGGTCAGTCGCGCGGCCTCCGTCGAGGACGACGACCGCAGCGCGCGCTCGGCGCCGCTCCCGTGCATCAGCCGGAAGAGCCAGCGCGAGAACGCTCCGAGCATCCTGCCGAGGAGGCCGGGCGCGGGCGTCACCGCCTCCGTCGCGGAGACGCCCACGTGCTCCGTCATCACGAGCGTGCCACCTCCCTCGACGGGCTCGTCGAGACCGCGGAGCGTGAAGGAGACCCGCTCCGGGCCGTTCCACTCCGTCACGTGCGCCTCGAGGCGGACCGTGCGGCTGAGCACGCCGACGTCGCCCTTGAGCGTCCAGATCGAGTCGGTGTCCGACACGATCTCGTGCCGCTGGTAGCCCGTCAGGAACGGCGCCCAGTTGTTCATGTCCTTCACGAACTCCCACACGGCCTCCCGCGGCCGCTGGATGATCGTCTCGTACGCGACCTCGGGCATCGCCCCGCTGCTTCCTACGCCCGCGCCGCCGCGTGCATGCCGGCGAGATAGCCGCCCACCATGCCGCGAAGGTTGCTCATGCCGCTCTGGTAGCCCGCGCCGATGTCGAGCGGGGCCGTCGTGTTGCCCGCCGCGTAGAGGCCCGGGATGGCGTGGCCGCGCACGTGCAAGACCTGGTAGCTCGTGTTCACCCGCAGGCCGACCGCGTTGATGCCGACGCTGACGACGTGCAGGCGGAGCCCGTGGTACGGCGGCTTGTCGAGGGGCGCGAGGTTGGGGTTGCCGCCCTTCGTGAAGTCGCCGGTCATCATCGCGGCCCACGGGTAAGTGCCGCGGTGGAAGTCGGGATCGGTTCCCTCGCGGGCGAAGCGGTTGAAGCGCTCGACGGTCGCCTCGAGGTTCTCGCCGTCGATGCCGAGCTTGGCCGCGAGCTCCCGCAGCGTGTCCGCCCGCGCGACCAGCGCCTCGGGGAGATCCTGGGGTGGGAGGAAGGTGCCGAGCGGGTATTTCTCCCGGAAGTTCTGGTCGAACACGAGGTAGGGGGGGTGGTTCGGCTGGCGTTGCTGCACGCCGTCCCACTCGCGGATCTTCGGGATGTAGTCCCGGTAGAACGACTCGTCGGCGAAGCGGCGGCCCGCCGCGTTGACCCAGATCGCGTGCGGGTATCCACCCTCCCACGAGCCGCGCCAGAGGGGACGTCCCTCGTGCTCCTCGCCCGGCACCTGGTACCCGAAGATGAGGCCGAGGTTGTTGGCGGGGACGCCCGCGATCGCGGCGCCGTGCTCGGTCGCCATCACGTAGGCGTCGCCCTCGACCGAGGGCTGGACCTGAGAGTTCCACGCGGGGAGCTGCTCGAAGAAAAGCGGAAGCTCCCGGTGCCAGTCGTAACCACCCGCCGCGAGCACGACGCCCTTTCGCGCGCGCACCGCGAAGGGCTTGCCTGCGCGTTCCGCCCGCACGCCCACGACGGCGCCGTCCTCGACGACCAGCTCGCGTACGCGCGTCTCGAGGTGCGCGGGGATCCCGCGATCGATCATGGCGGCCTTGACGAAGTACGCCATCATGCCGGGCCCGAAGCCGCGCCAGTCCTCGGTCATGCGCTTGCCAAGGGTCGCGAAGTCCCACCGCATCACCTGCGTGGGCCCGCCCCAACCGAACAGCTCGTCGTGCGTGATGCCCTGCGGCACATGCGGGGAGCGGTAGGTCTTCTTGCGCCAGTCACCGAGGGCGGAGCCCTGGATCAGCTCGACCTCGAGGTAGCGCCCTTCGGCCACGGTGCCCGGGGCCTTCGGGTGGTAGTAGTCGGGGAAGTCGCGGACGATCCGCCAGCGAACACCCGCCTTCTCCGCGAAGTACCTCGCCGCGAGGATGCCCTGATCGACGAGGTTCTCGAGCAGGGCCGGATCCTCGTACCCCGCGCCGAGGAACCGCAGGTACGCGAGGCCCGCCTCCCGCGAGTCCGAGATCCCTGCCGCCGCCTGCAGGTGGTTCGCCGCCACGAACACCTCGCCGCCCGAGTAGGCGCACACGCCGCCGAGCTTGCCAGCCTTCTCGAGCACCACCGCGCGCTTGCCCGCGTCGTGCGCCATGATCGCCGCCGACAGGCCGCCGAGCCCGGAGCCCACGGCCACGACGTCCACCTCCAGATCCCACTTGCTGAAGAGCCCCATGCGCCGTCCTCCCTGGGTCCCCGTGGCGGGCTCAGATGGCCCGTTCGCGCCCGGCCCAGTACGGGTCGCGGAGCTTACGCTTGTAGAGCTTCCCGTTCGGATCGCGCGGGAGCGCTGTCGTGAAGTCGATCGTGCGCGGGATCTTGTAGCCGGCGAGGTGCTCCCGCGCGAAGGCGAGGATGTCGTCGGCCAGCTCCGGCGAGGGCGTGACGCCGCCCTCGCACTCGACCACGGCCTTCACCTGCTCGCCCCACTCGTCGTCGGGGATCCCGAAGACGGCGACGTCGGCCACCCTGGGGTGACCGAGCAGCGCCGACTCGATCTCCGCGGGATAGATGTGGCCCCCGCCGGAGATGATCATGTCGGCCTTGCGATCGCACAGGTAGAGGAACCCCTCCTCGTCGAGGTACCCGGCGTCGCCCACCGTGAAGAAGCCCTCCTTCCAGGCCTTCTCCGTCTTTGCCGCGTCCTTGTGGTACTCGAACTTGAAGTTGCCCATCTTGATGTAGACGGTGCCCACCGCGCGAGGCGGGACCGGCTCGCCCGCGTCGTCGAGCACGCGGATTTCGGAGATGGGCCAGGGGCGACCGACGGTGCCCGGGTGCGCGAGCCAGTCCGTCGGCGTGGCCGTGGTGCCGCCGCCCTCGCTGGCGGAGTAGTACTCGTAGATCACCGGGCCCCACCACGCGAGCATCCGGTGCTTGACGGGGACGGGACACGGTGCGGCGCTGTGGATCATGTGCCGCATCGACGAGAGGTCGTACTTGACCTTCACGTCGTCGGGAAGGGCGAGGAGGCGGCTGAAGTGCGTCGGCACCATGTGGCTGGTGGTGACCGCGTGCTCCTGCACGCAGCGGAGCATGCCCTCGGGTGTCCACCTGTCCATCACGACCACGGTGTGCCCGGCGTGCAGGTGGTACGTGCAGAAGTTGAGCACCGCCGTGTGGTAGAGCGGCGACACGACGAGGTGGACCCCGTTCGCGCGGGGCTGGATGCCGAAGAGCATGAGGAACTGCGCGTACGACGTGGCGAGGGCCTCGGGGGCCAGACGGGGCATCGCGCGCCGGACCCCGCGAGGCTTGCCCGTGGTGCCGGAGGTGTAGTTCATCACCAGGCCCGCCACGCGATCGTCGGGGGCCGTCGTCGGCTGGTCGCGCGTCAGCTCGTCGAGATCACGAAACCCGGGGAGCTCGAGCCGGCCTGCCAGCCCCCTCGAACCCTGGGAGGTCGCGAAGCGGCTGTGGACCGGGAAGCCGATCTCGTCGGCGGCCTTGCGCACGACGTCGGCGTACCGCGACGAGGCGACGAGCACCTTCGCGCCGCAGTCCGCGAGGATGTAGGCCATCTCGGGGGCCGCGAGGTGCACGTTGATGGGCACGACGTAGATGCCCGCCTGGGCCGTCGCGAGCACGACCTCCACCATCGCGGCCTCGTTGGCGAGCACCGTCGCCACCGTGTCGCCCCTTCCCACGCCGACGGCCCGGAGGCCGTGCACGAGGCGGTTCACCGACGCGAGGAGCTCCCCTGCGGTCATCCGGGTCTCGGCGCCCGACTCGACCTCGGTCACGACGAGCGCGAGGTGATCCGGGTCGGCCTCGGCGAGGGGCCAGAAGCCCAGGGAAGGCGGGGCGGCTTGTTGCATCGGATTGCGCTTGTGAAGCCGAATAGAACATGTTTCACTTTGCCTCGCAAGGAGGTCGAGCGAGGTGTCTTCCGGGGTCGTCTCCCAGCTCGGGTACATGGGGCTCGCCGTGCGCGACGTGGCGGCGTGGGAGCGGTTCGCGGTGGACGTGCTCGGCCTGTCCGTCGGCGCGCGCACGCCGTCCGGAGGCTTCACGCTGAGGCTCGACTCGCGCGCCTACCGGCTCTTCGTGGAGCCGGGCGACATGGACGACGTGTCGGTGATGGGCTGGGAGCACGCGGGCGAGGCCGAGCTCGGGGCGACGGTCCTCGCGCTCCGCGCCGGCGGACACGACGTCGTGGAGGCCGGCCCGGCCGAGGCCGCGGATCGCGGCGTGCGCCGCCTGTTCCGGACCCTCGATCCCGGGGGGATGCCGCTGGATCTGTACTGGGGCCCGGCGGTGGCGGCCGAGCCGTTCGCCTCGGCGCTCGTGCCCTCGGGCTTCGTCGCCGAGGGCCAGGGGCTCGGGCACGCCGTCGTGAACGCGCGATCGCAGGAGGAGAGCCTGGCCTTCTACACGCGCCTCCTCGGCTGCCGACTCTCGGACTTCGTACGCTGCGAGATCCACGGACACCCGGTGGACATCGCCTTCCTGCACGCGAACGAGCGCCACCACTCCGTCGCGCTCGCCGTCGGGCAGAAGAAGCGCATCCACCACTTCATGGTCGAGGTGGGCTCGATCGACGACGTCGGCCGCTGCATGGACCGCGCGCTCCGCGCGGGCGTGCGCATCATGCAGACGATCGGGCGCCATCCGAACGACGGGATGATCTCGTTCTACGCCCGCACGCCGTCGGGGTTCCAGTTCGAGGTCGGCTGCAACGGACGGCGCGTCGACGACGCGACGTGGCAGCCGACCACGCACGATCGGATCAGCGAGTGGGGGCACCACCCGCCCGAGCTCGTCGTCAGGTGGCCGAGGTGACCAGCGAGGCGGCCACGGCGGTGGTGCCCGAGGGCAAGTACGTCGACATCGGCGACGGGCTCCAGGTGCACTACCAGGAGGCTGGCGAGCCGGGCCAGCCCGTGGTGATCTTCCTCCACGGCAGCGGCCCGGGGGCGAGCGGCTGGTCCAACTTCAAGGGGAACTACCCCGCGTTCGCGGCCGCCGGCTTCCACGTGCTCGTGCCCGACACGCTCGGCTTCGGCCACTCGAGCAAGCCCGACGTGGACTACGGGCTCGACCTCCTCGTGTCCGCGCTGCGCCGCTTCACCGAGGCGCTCGGCGTCGAGCGCGCCGCCCTGATCGGCAACTCGCACGGTGGCGCGCTGGCCATCCAGTACGCGCTCCTTCACCCGGACACGGTGACGCGCCTCGTGCTCATGGCGCCCGGGGGCCTCGAGGTGCGGGAGACGTACATGAAGATGGAGGGGATCCGCGCGATGATGCAGGCGTTCTTCGCGCCCGAGGGCATCACGAAGGAGAGCCTCCGCGTCGTCTTCGGGCTGCAGCTCGCCGATCCGGCGAAGATCTCGGACCTCACCATCGAGGAGCGCCACGCGATCGCGATCACGCAACCGAAGCGCGTCATGAAGACCCTCTCGGTCCCCCACCTCGCCCCGGAGCTGGGCAAGCTCGCCTGCCCGGTGCTCGCGTTCTGGGGGATGCAGGATCGCTTCTGCCCCTCGAGCGGCGCGCTCGCGATCGCGAGCTCGTGCAAGCAGGCCCGCGTCGTGCTCCTCACGGAGTGCGGACACTGGGTCATGGTGGAGCACCCGGACCTGTTCAACCGCACCAGCATCGACTTCCTCCAGGGGCGCTGACGTGACGCTCCTCGACCAGGCCCGCATCGACGCGCTCGGCGACGCGCTGTTCGACGCGCTGAGGGGCCGGCACACCGTCGAACCGCTCACCGGGACGGTCCCCGGGATCACGATCGAGGACGCGTACCGCGTCTCTCGGCGGATGCTCTCGCGGCGGCTGGCCGAGGGCGAGCGCGTCATCGG